>CAZVIU010000125.1:1159-1528 GCA_964626935.1 uncultured Gammaproteobacteria bacterium | reverse complement strand
GTTTTAAGATTTCAATGAACTTACCAATACCTTAACATGCCTAATAATTCTGTCAAACTTACGCAACTTATGCGCTTATGCACTTACGCGCTAGTATTGATTAAAACTTCTTAAATTTGTATTATTTGTAAAGGATTCACAAGGGCTTTATGAAACAATACCATCCCCAAAAAATAGAGAAAAAGTGGCAAAGACGCTGGGAACGCGAGCGTATTTTTGAGGCGCGAGAGAATCAAAAGAAAAAAAAATTTTATATCTTAGACATGTTTCCCTATCCCTCATCAGCCGGGCTTCATGTTGGTCATCCAGAAGGTTATACTGCAACTGACATTGTGGCGCGCAAGCGGCAGATGGAAGGCTGGAATGTTT
>CAZVIU010000125.1:0-1149 GCA_964626935.1 uncultured Gammaproteobacteria bacterium | reverse complement strand
TGGGTTGGGACGCTTTTGGCTTGCCAGCAGAAAATTATGCTATTAAGACAGGCACGCATCCAGCGCTCACAACTATCGCCGCGATTAAAACATTTCGTCGTCAGATTAAGAGTTTGGGTCTGGTTTATGATTGGTTGCGTGAAATTAACACCTCTTCACCAGAATATTATAAATGGACGCAGTGGCTTTTCTTACTATTATATAAGAATGGTTTGGCCTATCGCCGAAAGGCGCCGGTAAACTGGTGCCCATCATGTAAAACCGTACTAGCCAGAGAACAGGTCGTAGATGGAAATTGTGAACGGTGCAAAAATCAAGTTGTGCAAAAGGATTTAGAACAATGGTTTTTCCGCATCACTGAATATGCTGATCGGTTGCTTACTGATCTAGATAAAATTGACTGGCCGGAAAAAATTAAAGAAATGCAGAAGAATTGGATTGGCAAGAGCGAGGGCGTAATTATTAACTTTCGCGGCACGAATGAAGCTCGGCTTCGAGTTGCGCCTGCGGCAGAAGCCGAGCTTCGAAAAACTATTAGCAAGATCAAGACTAAAGAATATAATATCTCTGTTTTTACAACACGGCCTGACACAATTTTCGGCGTCACTTATCTGGTGCTCGCGCCCGAGCACCCTTTGGTACAAGAGCTAGTCGCTGACGGCGAGCGCGAAGCAGTGGCTAAATATATTAGTGAAACATTTAAGAAAACCGAGCTTGAACGTACAGAAGTAGAGAAGAGCGGCGTGCCCATTGGAGCGGCGGCTCTTAATCCTTTAACTGGTGAAAAAGTTCCAATTTGGATTGCTGATTATGTTTTGTATGGTTACGGCACTGGCGCAGTTATGGGCGTGCCAGCCCATGATCGGCGCGACTATGAGTTTGCGCGTAAATATGGCTTGGGAATCAAGTTTGTGATTGTTCCGCCACACGAGTATTCGGAAAGCTTGCATGAGCAAGCGCATCATAAAAAAGAATTAAGAATTAAGAAGCAAGAAGCCGGGGCTTATACTGACGAGGGATATATGGTAAATTCTGGCGAATTCTCGGGTCTAACATCGTCTGATGGACGGCAAAAAATTGCAGGCTACATTGAGTCAAAGGGTTATGGCTCACGGCAAACAAATTATCATCTGCGCGATTGGCTGATCT
>CAZVIU010000124.1:0-1549 GCA_964626935.1 uncultured Gammaproteobacteria bacterium | reverse complement strand
CATATATTCCGCCGGGAAATTAGCCTTCATGTAGGCGGTCTGGTAGGCCACCCGGCCGTAGCAAGCGGCGTGGGCTTTGTTGAATCCGTATCCTTGGAACGGTTCAAACAAGTTCCAGATCTTTTCCGCTTCATCTTTGGTCATGCCGCTGTGCACTTGGCATCCTTCCACGAAAATGACATGCTGTTTGGCCATTTCGGCCGGAATTTTTTTACCGACCGCTTTGCGGAATTTATCGACCGTTTCCCAGTTATAACCGGCCAGTTCCATGGCGGTAAATAAAAGATCATCCTGATAAACTAAAATTCCGTAAGATTTATCTAGAAAGTTCTTTGCTTTGGGATGGAAATATTTAATTGGACTCTTGCCGTGTTTGCGGGCGATATATTCGGGGATGTTGTTGATCGGTCCGGGACGGTAGAGGGCCACCATGGCGTTGATGTCGTCAATGACGGTGGGCTTCAAGTCCATGAGGAATTTAGTGATCCCGTCTCCGTTCAACTGAAAAAGCCCTTCCGTTTCTCCTCTGGCCAGCATGGCAAAAGTTTTTTTGTCGTCAAAAGTAATTTTTTCTATATCAATATCGATGTTCCGGCGCTCTTTGACCAATCGCACCGCGTTTTCCAAAATGGCCAAATTCCGGATGCCAAGAAAGTCCAATTTGGTCAGACCAACGCCATCTTCCCCCACGGTGTACATGTCGTATTGGGTAATGAGATTGTCTTCTCCTTTGGGGTCGAATTGCAGGGGTACATATTCGGTCAACGGTTTAGGGGAAATGACCACGCCGGCGGCATGCACGGAAACATGCCGGACCGTCCCTTCCAATTTTTGAGCGATGTTTAAAATTTCACGAGCTTCATTGTCTTGGTCATAAAGCTGTTTCAACTGCGGCTCTATTTCCAGAGCGTGTTCGATGGTCATGGGAAATCCCTGCGAACCGAAGGGAATGAGTTTGGCGATGCGGTCACCGGTGTCGTACGGTTTGCCCAAAGCGCGAGCCACATCGCGGACCGCCCCGCGGGCCATCATCGTGCCAAAAGTGCCGATCTGGGCCACTTTGTCGGCGCCGTATTTCTGTTTGGTGTATTCGATCACTTCCTGCCGGCGGTTATCGGCAAAATCCATATCGATATCGGGAGCGGAAGGCCGGAACGGATTGAGGAATCTTTCAAAGGGAAGCTGGAATTCGATGGGATTGACATTGGTGATCCCGGAAAGATAGGCCACCAATGAGCCGGCGGCTGAACCGCGGACGGTGGTATAAATTCTGGATTCGCGGGCGAACCGCAGCAGGTCGGCTACTACCAGAAAATATGGGGCGTAATTTTTATTTTTAATAATTTCCAGTTCATATTGCCGCCGCTCTTCTATTTCGGCGTTATTGTCTAATCCGCGCTCTTTGGCTCCTTGTCTGGTCAGCTCATCAAGCATTTGATCTCCTGTTTTACCCGCCTCCAATTCAAAATTGGGGAAAATAAATTTGCCCAAAGTTAAATCAATTTGGCACTGGTCGGCTATTTTCTGGGTGTTGGCAATTGCTTCCGGC
>CAZVIU010000123.1:0-1577 GCA_964626935.1 uncultured Gammaproteobacteria bacterium | reverse complement strand
AATTAAAAATTGTAAATTGTAAATTTTGCGTTTTTGATTTCGTGCTTCGTGCTTTTCATAATTTTCGTGCTTTGTGCTTCGGATTTACCCCTGTGGTGGAATAATATGCAAGTTAGCGCTGTAAAATTTGGCCACATCATGGCGAAGAGCTATTTGCTGATCTTCTTCAAATCCGGTTTCGTCTTTTTTAGGCAGGACAATGAGTTCGTTATTTACCTCATCAACTACTTTTAAAAGTTCTTGATTGGCGCCAAGTTCTTGGCCCAGCTGAATCAAGGCTTTAGTGTCTTTAGGCAAACAAGCGCCGCCATAGCCACGATACCCTTTATGCCAAACGTTTAGGTGCGATGGACCAATGCGCTTATCAGCCGCGGCAGCATCACGCACGACATCATAATTTATATTCAACTTTTCACATAAATCATACATTTGATTAGCAAAAACAACTTTGGTAGAAAACCATGTGTTACCAAAATATTTGACCATCTCGGCCTCATCTACTGGCATAATCCGTTCAAAAGGCGCAAGCGGAAGAAGACGCAGAACGCTTCCGGCCACATCATAACTAACGCTTGTATAGCCAACAATTTGGCGGTCAGGAAAAGACATATCGTTTTCAGCCGAGGCTTGCGTTAAAAATTCTGGATTAAATAAAAGTTTGTGGCGCCCAAATTCTTTTTGCAATTTTTCTGTTGTCCCGGGCAAGACTGTTGATTTTATAACTATGGTTTTGGGGTCAATAAGCAAATTTAGCGCGTCTTTAACATAAGAGAGATCAAAACCGCCTTTTGATTCTTCGTACGGCGTTGGCACGCAAATGAAAACTACTTCGGCCTGATTAACTTCTTCAGGCGAGCCAAGATTTTTATATTTATCGTAAACTAACGGCTTATTTCCCTGTTTCGTAAACCAGTTGGCAACCGCTCCCCCTACCATTCCGACACCGACTACTCCAATTTTCGGATTGTGAGTTAGCATAGTTTTTTCATTTTTAATAATCTCACACCAATCCCATTCATGAAGTGTGAAATACTTCATGAACAAGAGCGAGGGCGACTACGTCTTTATCCGTGATTTAATCTAGCAATATCGTTAAGAAGAGATGCTCAAAGCCATTTGCCGCATCTCTGTTTCCAATTCAAAAAATCTTTTGTTGGCTTTGTCACGAAAATCATACATCGCTATTCGAAATTCTTCGAATTCTTTCTTAGTAACCATTTCTGCAAAACCTTGGGCAACTATAACCGCCAGCTCTTCTATTTTTTCATCTAACGTTTTACCATTTAGTTTCTTTTTGTTGGACTTTTTAGCTATCATATAATTTTACTATCTTAACAAATTTATGTTTGGCTGGCAAGATTATGATAA
The DNA here is from genome assembly GCA_964626935.1 of uncultured Gammaproteobacteria bacterium. GTDB lineage: Bacteria > Patescibacteriota > Patescibacteriia > CAZVIU01 > CAZVIU01 > CAZVIU01. The sequence goes on along the minus strand of CAZVIU010000123.1, from coordinate 209 downwards.
ATTTTGCCGATTTGTCGGCAAAATAATGCTACCCAAAGCAAAAAGTAACATAAACCATAAAAATATACAAACAACGTCCCCCGCATCGAGTGCGGGGTCCTCGCGATGACGAAAATTTTTTGGCATTCTGGCATTGGGATTTATTTAGAATAATTAGAGCAATTAGTATAATTAGGCTATGCTTTGCAGATTATCCTTTCATGTTTTCA
>CAZVIU010000122.1:0-1627 GCA_964626935.1 uncultured Gammaproteobacteria bacterium | reverse complement strand
TCTGCAGGCTTTGGATGGTTGTGTTGCTGGCTGCTTTGATCACAGATCCGCTCTTATTACCATCGATGAGTAAATTCGACTTAAAGACCCATTTTTTCGAGAGACTCTTTGAATTCCTTTCCAACGTTTTTAGGTTTTCTAAAGTAAAGCATACGTTCAATTTCCGTTGGTGGGTTAGGAATGTTTTCTAAAGGCTCTGGAATTTGTTCTGTTGCCTCTAAAAATTCTCTGTCAATATCTTGAATAACCGAATTAATCTTTTTTCCAACAGCAGGAGAAACTCTATCTATAATTTTTTGGAGTATGCTCCTAGTACTAAGATCATTTGTATAATCCCAAATAGTAAAGCCATAACCAATTACAACGCATGCCACAATACGCTCCCAATTTTCAAGTAGATATTCAAAAGTTATAAAGTCTGCGATTCCTTTTTTATCTTTAAGTTTTTGAATAATATCTTGAATCTCGTAGAGATCAGTTTTGTTAAAAAATTTTAAAGTATTCATAGAAAATCCAATAAAAAATTAATATATAAGATTATTCTTTATTTTAATAAAGTCCCCGGTTTCATTTCAAAATATTTAATCTCATCTTTGGGTTTGAAGTATGTCTTTATCGTTTGATCAGTACCTACAATTCCAAATTCATTGGTAGCTTTATTGTATACATAGGTAATTTCTTGCTTGATATCGAATTTTTTCAGAACATCTCCTCCCACTTTACTAGTTACAAGTTTATTTGCCAATTCATAATATTCATCTATGTTTTTAGCTCCTACCTCAGCTGCATGTAATACAAAATGTCCAACAAGACTGGCTAAACTATCTCCTGCCTCACCTGCTGACCATTGTAACAGTTTTTGTTTAAAGAACGCATTATTCAGAAAAGTAAGACTAATGTCATAAGTGCTTTTCCCGGTTCGACGTGCGACATTGGTAGTAAAATAAGTTAATATTTTACCTACTCGAGCTGAATTTTTAATATAGCCTACTGCTGAAGGAACTGGAAAAGCTAAACCTACTGCGTCAACAGATGCCCAGGCTCCTGTTGTAAAACTAGGATTAAGATAAAAATCTCTAGCTGATAATGCAAAAAATATAGCATCTATGGCTGTTTCAACATAGTTCCCAGTAGGATCGATATATCTGATTGGATTATTTCTGGCATAGGCATAGGCATTTAATCCTTGAGCATCGGAAATGATTTCATTCTGCTCCTTACCGCTTAGTTGTTTTACTACACCAGATCCCAATCCCAAAATCACCGGGTCCTGGCTGATGAACCGTCCTGCAAGCGGATGATAATACCTGGCGCCGTAGTAGTACAGGCCAAATTCATCGTCTAGGGTTTGGCCGGTGAAAAGATCGTGGGTTTCGAAGTCGTCGGCCTGATTCTGGAAATGAATGGAACCGTAAGGGTAGTAATCGGCCAAGTGTTTAACCGCGCCGCTTGTGTCTGTGGTTAAGGATGAGGATCGGAGATGGTCGACGTGGGTGTAAAATACGCCATTGACCATTTTGATCGGCTCAGTATCCATTACCAGATCAGTCGGCCTCTTCCAGCCCATGCGTATGCCGTTTTCACCAGCCTTTAATACAGGTGAACTGGCTTGGAGTTGGTGCTTTTG
>CAZVIU010000121.1:0-1691 GCA_964626935.1 uncultured Gammaproteobacteria bacterium | reverse complement strand
AAGTGTGTGATACACTCAAAGGGCTTTGAATTTAAAGAAAGCCCGTATCTCACAATCAAGCTCCTAATAATGCAGGAAGTTATTTTGGGTTGATTCATAAGCATGGCAACCAAAAAGTGATTAAAGAATTTAACTGGCAACTATTGGAGAATTTATCAGTTGACTAGGTCAGCGTGCGTTGCCAGTTTTCAACGCACGCTGGCGCACATCGATATACCGTCCTCCTCGCGCCGCCCGAAAGGGGCGGGCGGCGCGCCTGTGCAACTTACAAAGCCGCTCAAAAGAGCTGAAAAGTGGGGCGGAACGCAATTTTTGAACTGTTTACAATGGCCTTGTAAATGTAAACGATAATATGTATTATGTTGTCATAGAATCTGGAATGTAAACGATCTAATTTATGAAGATAGGACAGTTAAAAAAACAAGTAACAGGTTATAATGCTTTTGTTTTAAATAAATTCCCTTCAGGGGAAGGGTTTGGGCTTTTGCCAAAAACTATCCAAAAAGCAAGTACCGCAACACTTCTTTTGGGCAAGTTAGATGGTATTACCCAGCTCTTGCCCGATTTGGATTTTTTCTTATTTATGTACATTCGTAAAGACGCAGCATCTTCAAGTCAGATTGAAGGTACAAAAGCAACAATGATCGATGCTATCGAAGCCGAATCCAAGACAACCGAAAAATTACCTGAAGACGTTGATGATATTTTGCACTACATTAAAGCTCTTAATTACGGGTTGGAGCGTTTAAAAGAATTTCCTATGAGTTTGAGATTTATTAGAGAAATTCACAAAGAATTGATGAAAGAGGCTCGAGCCTCCCATTATTCTGATCCCGGAAATTTTAGAACAACCCAAAACTGGATTGGTGGTACTTCATCTGGAAATGCACATTTTGTTCCTCCTCCGCCCGAAGAGATGAAAGAAGCATTAAATGATTTCGAGAAATTTCTTCATGATAAAGATGATTTATTGCCAGTAATTAAAGCAGGAATTATTCATGCTCACTTCGAAACCATTCATCCATTTTTAGACGGTAATGGAAGAACAGGAAGAATTTTAATCACACTTTATTTGTGGTTGAACAAACTACTTGATAGGCCAGTCTTATTTTTATCATCTTATTTTAAGAGACATCGAAAAGTTTATTATGAACGATTGGATGGCTACCATGAAGGAAAAATTGAAGAATGGTTGGACTTCTTTTTAGACGGTGTCGGCGAAGTTGCGGAACAAGCTATTGAAACAGTGAAGCTCATTACCGCTTTGCGTGAAGAAGATATGAAAAAGATTCAATCACTCGGTAAAACCGCTGCAGAAAGTGCAATTCATGTTATGCCACAGCTTTTTAAATTGCCGATAGTCAATGTGGCTGTTATTCAAAAATGGACTGGTTTTACAAGGCAAGGTTCACAGAAAGTGATTGACCGTTTTGTTGATTTAGGAATTTTAGAGCAAAAGGATGAAACAAAAATTTATGGCAGATCTTTTATTTATAAGCGTTACGTTGATATCTTTAACGAAAAATAGAAATGACACAAACCGAAGCCCAAACTCGCAAACAAATTATCGATAAACGCCTAAAAAAGGCGGGGGAGGAGGACGGTATATCGATGTGCGCCAGCGTGCGTTGAAAGGGGGCAACGCACGCTGGCATGCTCCACGAAACCTCTCTGCGTCGCCTGCCAAGCAC
>CAZVIU010000120.1:0-1747 GCA_964626935.1 uncultured Gammaproteobacteria bacterium | reverse complement strand
TATTTAGTGCTTGCTAAAAAAGAATGAACCCGACATCCGCAAAAAAAGAAGTAAGGATTAACATTGTTATTCTGCTTTTTGTATTGGCAACAGTGATTATTTTTGTTTCCTATCTTGCTACTCACTTTACGGGCGAGACGGGAATACGATCAGACAAAGGAATAACTTTTTGCCAGCCCATTCGACAGGCTCAGGGTAAACCGAAGAACCCTCCGCCTGATCAGCAAAAATGTTTTTTTACAGCACACTGGCATACTCAGTTTGATGTCAAGATTTGCGATGAAACAAAGCTCTTACCGTATGAAACTGGAGACTTAGTCAAGCTTCATACCCATGTAGAAACTGATAAGGTTCACTGGCATGGTTTGCTGCCTGTTGATCCAAAGACAAAGGAAGTTACAGATTACTCTGATTTACAGTTAAGAAATGTCTTTGCCCAACTTAAAGTGCCAGTTACAGAAAATGAGGCATATGGCTACAAAAATGGTGATCAATGCCCAAATGGTAGAACTGGCGAGGTAAAAGTATTAGTTAATGATCAGGAACAAAAAGATTTTATGAATTACACACTGAAGAATCATGACAAGGTGAGTATTAGGTTTTAACTATGAGTACAGATAGCAAACGATTATTACTGGCAGTACTGGCATTTATACTGTTTCTCATCTTCATGGTGGGTATTGGCTGGTTTGCCTCAGTCGGCCAGTTTAGAACTGAGAATTTATCATTGGTTTTACTTCTCTCTTATGCAGCAGGCTTAAGCATGATTATTATGCCTTGTACTCTTCCTTTAATCTTTTTAATTGTTCCTATGGCAATGGGAAAGTCCTATGGAAAAGGTCTTGGTATGGCAGTATTGTTTGGGTTAGGTCTTACTTTAACAATTGTTGCATATGGGATTGCAACTGCCTGGCTTGGCAATATCGTAGGCTTAGGAAGAAGCCAGCAAATAATCATTCTTATTGCAGGATTGGCAGCATATCTTTTCGGACTTTCTGAGTTTGGAATTCTTAAGATACCTTTACCAAACTTCAATCTTCCAACTGGTGTAGCTAAACATGGGGATTATTCCAAAAGCTTTTTATTGGGTCTTTTGTTAGGGAATGCTGGAGTTGGCTGTCCAAATCCTGCTTTTTATGTCATTTTGTTTTATATTGCAGGAACAGGAGACCCTTTAACTGGTGGCACTGTAGGATTTGTTCATGGTTTAGGAAGAGCAACGCCATTAATCATGCTTGCCATACTTGGAATGTTGGGAATTCGGGCAGCTGAAGGATTGGTTAAGAGCGCAAACTTTGTCAAAAATATTGTCTCGTACTCTCTGATCTTTTTAGGTGCATACCTTCTTACTACTGCTATTTTTGGTATCGGCTGGTGGAATTTTAAGCTTCCTAATTATGTAGCATGGGTATCTGTGACAGGAGCATTTATTCTTCCATTTATTGTTAAAAGGTATCTTAAATTATGAAACAGAAACTCTTAGCATTTTTAGGTATTGGCGGAAGCCTTTCTTGTTATATTGCAATGTTTCCAGTGCTTTTTATAAGTCTACTGGGAGCATTGGGCATCTCATCAACTGGCATTCTTGCCAGGCTAACTGCCTATCAGCAATCATTTTTATTTCTCCCTGTTTTTCTTGTCTCGCTTCTTTTCTTACTCATAGCTGTAATACCCTATGGGAAGACTCCTCTTTTTCTAACGTTGGTGGGTTGTTTGGGTGTTTTTACCAGCATGACCTTTTATATGC
>CAZVIU010000119.1:0-1754 GCA_964626935.1 uncultured Gammaproteobacteria bacterium | reverse complement strand
TAGAGCAATTAGTATAATTAGGCTATGCTTTGCAGATTATCCTTTCATGTTTTCAAGACAACACATCAAGCGTAATCCCCTCATACTTTTTCAATGACTTCTTCAGGGTCTTCCCCACCACTTCCTCATACTTCTCCGATGGTAAACCTCCTATCAAAGATTGCGGACGCATGGCGTAAAGATGTTCTGGACGGAGCACGGTACCTGCTGCAACATTTTGTGATACCACGAGTGACTTCCTAAAAATCGGTCGGAACACTGCTTCGCCATCTTGCAAAACCTTATGTTCGTTACCAAGAAATTGATCAACGTTATATCGCGCTAAAACTTCCTGCTTTTTCTCCTCGCTATCCTCAATCAGTCTGATGCCATTCACCATTTTTGCAAACTCATGTGGCAGCAGTGAAACCTTATGATCAGCGCCGTACAATTCACGACCGAATGAAAAATGTTTTTCGATGATAGTAGCTCCGAGGGCTACTGCTAATGCTGCGGAATCGAGCGAAAGCGAGTGATCTGAAAAACCAACGGGGATATTATATTTGTTTTTTAAAAACTGTATTGTTCCTAAATGAAGATCTTTCACGGGACATGGATACTTAGAAACGCAGTGCAAAAGAGCTACGCGATTATTTTTCTCTTTTAAAAATCTTACAGCGTTTTCTAGTTCTTCCAACGTACTCATACCGGAAGAAAGAATGATTGGCTTGCCACTGTTGCGCAAATAATCAAGCATTACAAAATCAAGTATATCACCGGAGCCTATTTTCCAAAGATTAACGCCAACACGCGCAAGCTTTTCTGCCGCTCCCCGACTCATCGGAGTTGAGAAAAACACTATGTCCAAACTTTCGCAATAGCTTTTTAGTTCCTGCCAAAATTCAAGCGGTGTCGCTTGCGTATTGCGAGTAACCCAACTCAATCTATCCTTACTAAAATGAGGCGAGGTAAAATCAAGTTTAAAAATTTCATCGTCAACATTATGGGTTTGAAATTTCACCGCATCGGCACCCGCCTCTTTGGCTGCCAAGACAAATTTCTTAGCATTTTCTAAATATTCTCTAACCGGCCTATCGCCTTCGGTCTGAATAAAATTCTTGCCAGCTTCAGCGATAATCAAGATGCCATTCTCTATTTTTTGCCAGATTGTATCGCTTGCGTTATTCATAAGAATTACTAAAGGCGCTTAATAACTGTGATCGTAATTTTTGTAATATTTCATGTGAGGGTCTTGCTTGTTCCGCACATCTAATGTTTTTATCAATGCTCCAAATTGTTTTACCCGGCTCTGGATCTGTGAGACGTCGTGGAAAAATATGCCAATGCATATGATGATCCGTATTGCCTAAAAGTTCATAGTTCAATTTATTTGGCTGGAAAGCTGTAAATACTGCCTGCGCAACGCGCGACATCTCTTCCAAAAATTTTTGTCTAAATTGCGGATCTAATTCATGCAGCTCGCGCGCATGGACCTTGCAAAGAAATAACGTGTAGCCCTCATAGAATTGATGGTCGCCAAGAACTACATAACCAGTTTCCAATTCTTTAATAAAGTATGGGTTCTGTCCCTGTTTTATTAAATTTATACGGTCGCAGATAAGACAATTTTCGTGCATATAAACGTCTGTTAGCTTACCGCGCAAAAGACTAAAATGCAAGGCCCCGGACATTTAAAATACTTCGCCGAGGCGAAGGATTGTAATTGTCGTACTACGATACGTTGTATAGAGTATAATCTATACAACTATGTTGCA
>CAZVIU010000118.1:0-1779 GCA_964626935.1 uncultured Gammaproteobacteria bacterium | reverse complement strand
CACTACGGACAGCCTCCATGCCTTCCTCTACTAATTGATTGGCGCGGACTTGGCGCCCGGACAACGCCAGCGATTCTTGCCCAAAAATAATCGCTCCTACAAAAATTCCAGCCATCAAACTAAATAGAGTTATCGCTAGCAGAATTTCAATCAGCGAGTAGCCCGAGTTACTTTTAATAGGTGACCATGCCCTTAGCATTGACGCTAATATTCTCCGTTTGATTAGTTGTTGACAGTGTTATGGTGCCGGTTGAGGCAGGAAAACCAGTAAGCTCAGCAAAATTAATTTCAGAGGTTCCTGAAGCAGTAATGGCCGTACTGAAGTTTATTATTTCGTCGTAGTCAGTGTCACGCGCAGCATAGCTAGTGCCCTGGAAGACATCGACTTCTCCGTTGACTACTCTAACACCCCAGGGGCCATCGGCTCGACCAGCTTGGGATAGAGCTTGAGCTCGACGCAGACTTTGAACAACACTAGAAACCGCCACATCCATGTCGTTTTGACGCTGTGTTTGTAAGATCAGTGGCGTGCTAAAGCCGGCAATGGCTACAATCAACCCGAGAGCTAGCAGAACCTCAAGCAGCGTGAAGCCGGATTGGTTCACCTTGCTCATCGCCTTGAATTGAATCCACCGATTAGGCTATAAATCGGCACGATCACAGCCAGAGCTACAAACATTACGGCCAGCCAAACGATTATTAAAGCGATTGGTTCAAGCAGTACGGACAAGTTCTTAGCGGTCGATTCAGCTTTGGCTTCATACATGGCGCCGATTCGGCTGAAGGTTTGTGGTAAGCTGCCAGACTTCTCAGCAGTAAAGATCATTTGTTGAACGTAGGGCGGGACTAAGCGATAAGATTTTTTGATCAATTGAAAAGACTTTTTAAACGAGTTCCCGTCTGTAATAAGTTCGGACAGTTTGGCATATAACTTCTGATAATTGGCATATTCTGAGGCATCAGAAAGTGCTTTGAGAGCCTGCGCTGGGTTGAGACCGGCATTCAAGAGCGCGCCGTACAAGTAACCAAAACTTGCAATCTGATTCTCTTGAATCAATCGGCCAATACCCGGCATCCTAAACATCAAGCCTTGGCCAATTTTTTTTGTACCTGGAATAACGAACAAAAACATCACGATTAAGAATAGTGCCGCCAGTACTGATGGCACAAAAACAACGCCATACAATTTCAAAAAATTACCAATGAAAATTAGGATTCGGGTTATTAAAGGCAGGGGGATTCTAAGTGACGTAAATACAGTGGCGAGTCTGGGCAGTAAAAACCAAGCAATCCCCAACCCTAAAACTGTCGCCAAAACCAAGACAAACACTGGGTAGATGCTGGCCGAGCGGATCCGACTGCGGAACAGGCGCTGTTTTTCTTGCTGATCGGCAATCAATTTGAGGTTTTCGGATAAGTTGCCAGATTTTTCTCCAAGACCGACCAGCGAAATAACATGTTTGGGAAACGCACGACTTGCGGCCATGGCTTTCCAGAGTGGTTCGCCTTCGTCAACACGGTGATACATCACGCTAATTATTTTTTTGGCTCGAGCTTGTCGGGTACCGTTGGCAATGGTTTGCAGGGCTTCTGCCACGCCAACGCCGGCTTCAACCATCATCGATAAATTATCAAATAAATATTAATAAATGTTATATCATTTGCAAATAAATGTTGATGTTTTAATATTATTTTATAATACTTTAATTTATAAATAAAATTACTTTCTTTAATAAATTTAATAAAATGAATCATTAATATTAATATTTATTTTTATTG
>CAZVIU010000117.1:0-1792 GCA_964626935.1 uncultured Gammaproteobacteria bacterium | reverse complement strand
CGGAATTGGCGGCGCGAGAGTTGGGGCCTCATTAGACCGGATAACGTAAAGTCCTTGATGCGCGCTTGGAACAAGCTTTTTTTTAATTTCAGCAAACCACTTGGGATGAGTAAAATCAGCGCAGGAAACAATATTAACGCCCTTGATGCGGCACCAAGCATCAATGTTTTCGGGCGTTAGCACGGGAGAGCAGGCGCGGGCGTATTTGGAGTGAATGTGAAGGTCGGAAATAAAACGCATAATAGTATAAACTACGAACCAAATAGCTTTTCAATCGATTTCAATTGTTCAGGATTATTTATCCCCAAACACTCTTTGGCGTCAATAGATACAGTGGCAACCTCTTGGCCTTCGGCTATAGCTAAAGCCAATAAATCGGTTAATAAATACTCTTTCTGCGCGTTATTATTACGAAGTTTATCAAGATGCGGCCACAGCCAAGAAGCGCGCCAACAATAAATACCCGTGTTAAGTTCACGAATTTCACGTTCGGCATCATTAGCATCTTTGACTTCAACTATTTTCTGAATGCGACGGTACTCATCGCGCACAATTCTACCATAATCGCGAAAAGTAACACGCCAATCTAGGAAATCTGGCACTACTGTTGTGATCATGGTTAAAACGCGCCGATCACGAACGTGAGTTTTGACAAGATTTTGTAAAACTTCTGCTGAAATAAAAGGATGGTCACCATAAAGTACAAGCAAATTCTCTACCTTGCCTTCAAAAAAAGGACGAGCCTGTTTTACAGCGTCCCCAGTTCCTAAAAGTTCCCGCTGTTCTATATAAATATACTTGTCGCCACAAGCTTCCTTTATAAATTCCACGCCGTGCCCAACAACAATGGCCGGCTCTGGGTCTAGCCCAGATTTTTGCACCGACTGAAGAAGCCAACCTAAAATTGGCTTGCCTAAAATTGGCTGCAGCATCTTGGGCATCTCCCCGCTGCCCATTCTTTTCCCCCTACCCGCGGCTAAGATTAAGATTTGAAATTTTTTCATCTCGTGTGCGAACTACGAACTGTTTACGAACCAGCGAACACAACTAGAGGTTCGTATATTCGCGGCTAGTTCGTAGTTCGAACACCATTAATCTAAACACTTCGTCAATATTGCCTGGGCCAGCTTTTCGTAATCATGCCGGATAAGGCTGCGGCGAAGAGGATCAACTGCTGATGCTGGAAAGATGGTACGACTGATAAAATCACCGTCAACCACTTGATAGCCCATCTCGCGCAACGCATCTAGCTGCGGTTCAACAAAAAATTCTTTTTGCCCAGCATAAACTTCTAACAATCCCGGGTCTGGTTTTTGAATATTCACCACTACAAAATCAATCAAATTCTTGCCAATATAATTTTCTAGCGCGCCCAAAAAATCAACTGCCCTAAACCCGTTAGTCTGACCAAGTTTAGTCATTAAATTAACAATATATAAAATTTTTGCTTGTGTGCGGCACAAGACTTCGGAAATTCCCTGCACCAAAAGATTGGGAATTATTGATGTAAATAAATCACCCGGACCTAAAATTATAAGGTCTGCCTGTTCAATTGTAGAAACCGCCCGATAGGTCGCGTGCGCTTGCGGCTCAAGCCAGACTTTGCGAATTTGCAAATTATTTGTTGATCTCGTCTCATCAATAACGTGCTCGCCGCGCAAGATCTCTCCATTTTCAAGTTCAGCCAATAGTTTTGTTTTCTCAAGCGTGACCGGGATCACTGAACCGCGCACGCCAAGCAAGCGCGCCGCTTCGATTACAGCATCTTCAAAATTGCCAGTCGCTTTTTCCA
>CAZVIU010000116.1:0-1796 GCA_964626935.1 uncultured Gammaproteobacteria bacterium | reverse complement strand
TTTGTTCTCGTAATGCTGGCGATTTTTCGATTGGCTGCCCACATACCAGTGCCGGGCGTAAACACCGACAATTTACAAAAGTTTTTTAGATCAAACCAAATTCTCGGACTTTTAAATATCTTTTCCGGCGGTACTATGGAGAACTTTTCTATTGTTGCTTTAGGCGTTGCTCCTTACATTACCTCATCCATTATTTTTCAGCTCTTAACTATGATTGTTCCCAGGCTTGAGGAGTTATCAAAAGAAGGCGAGTATGGGCGAGCTAAGATCAATATGTACACGCGCTGGATGACAGTACCCCTCGCCGTCCTGCAATCTTACGGCATGATCACCTTGCTGCGCCAGTCTCCAGCCCAGATTTTAAGCGATCTTTCGCCCGTTCGCTTGATAACAACTGTCGCGACTGTTACCGCTGGCACGATCGCGCTCATGTGGATTGGCGAGCTTATTTCTGAACGCAAAGTAGGAAACGGCGTCTCGCTCCTAATTTTTGCCGGTATTGTTACGGCCCTGCCGCAAGGCGTGGGCCAGCTCTTGGCAACATTTTCTAAAACAGAGCTTGTTAATTTAGTTATGCTTACAGCCATTGCTGTTATAACTGTTGTCGCTGTTGTTGTGATCACTGAAGGCCAGCGCAACATTCCAGTCTCTTATGCCAAGCGCGTGCGCGGCATGAAGATGTACGGCGGCGTCAATACTTTTTTGCCGCTTCGTGTCAACATGGCCGGTGTGATCCCAATTATTTTTGCTATTTCCATCATTCTTTTTCCGCCGATGATCGCTCAATTTTTCTTGCGGGCTAAAACTTTATGGATTTCCACCTTAGCTCAAGGCCTGATTGATTTTTTTCAAAATCAGTTGATTTACGGCATTCTTTATTTTGTCCTTGTTGTCGGCTTTACTTATTTTTATACTGCCGTAATTTTTCATCCTGATCAAACAGCTGATAATTTGCAAAAACAAGGTGGCTTTATCCCTGGTATTCGGCCGGGTCTGCCAACTGCCGGATATCTAAATTTCGTCACTAATCGCATCATGCTTGCCGGCGCTCTTTTTTTAGGAGTGATTGCGGTTTTGCCGCTTACGGTACAGCAATTTACCGGTATTCAATCCTTGACCATTGGCGGTACGAGCATTTTAATTGTTGTCTCGGTCGTTATTGAAACAGTTAAGCAAGTTGAAGCCCAGCTGACAATGAGGGAATACGAGTCTTATTAATAGAAGCGGATTTTTTGCAGATCAACACGCTGATTTTTAAGCGACCATCTGTGTTTAGATTAGCGTATATCCGCTTCTATAACCTTGAAGGACCATATCATCTTACACAAAGATCAAATTAAAGAATTAACTTGGGAGCAGCCGAGTCTAAATGAGTCCCAGCGCGAGCTTTTGCGTGAGAAACTCTTGCCTCAAGCCGGTCGGCCTCTTTATCGTCGTGAGCTCGTACGGCTTTTACGTGAATTGCGCGACTCTGGCAAAATTTCTCGCATTGACTATGAGAATCTAAGCGAGGTTCTTTTAAAATTATTTGAAGATTAAATTTTGTCGTTCTTAACCACCCCCCCCTTGACAACCTAGACTAATTATGTCATAATGTCTTGATTAGTCTGATTTTAGGCTAATCAGCCCCCAAGTTATAACCTTAGCGAGATTGGGTCTCCGGGGGAGATCGGGTCACGCAAAAAGCACCAAGGAGGAGAAGATGACGAACGCGCGATATGGGCAGATTTGTTTGCGAACTGGCCTGCTAGCATCAGTAGCTATGGCAATCTTTTGGGGCGTTTGGTCATTGTTTG
>CAZVIU010000115.1:0-1796 GCA_964626935.1 uncultured Gammaproteobacteria bacterium | reverse complement strand
CAACACAAAAATCCGATTACGGGAAAAACCGGTAATTTCTTTTAAGATTCCCGCTCGTTCCATTTCCTTAACAAGCGTATTAGTGGCGGTAATTGAGACGCCAAGATATTTGGACGCATCTGAAACTTTAAACGCCGGCATGGTGAACAATTGTAGAAGCAATTTATGTCCAAGCTTTGCCCGACGGCCGAGTGAGATAATTTGCTTCTCGTAGCGAGTTTTTAGGCCAGTGATTTTCTCAAAGGTATCCGCACCTTTTTTGGCCGTTTCTATAATAGCCGAGAGAAAAAAGACAAGCCATTGATCAAGGTCATTTCGTTCGCGAACAAAAGTAAGCGCGTCATAATACGCCCCTTTGTTTCTTTCAAAGAAGTCCGAAAGATAAAGCGTGGGTTTTCGCAAGATTCCAAGCTCAATCAGATGAAGCCCGATAAGCATTCGCCCGATCCGGCCATTGCCGTCATTAAACGGGTGGATCGTTTCAAATTGGTAATGCGAAATCGCCATCTTAATAAGATGGGGCATAGTGAGACTTTTGTTGTGCCAGAAAAACTCAATGTCCTTTAGTGCCTCTGACATATCCTCGGGATGAGGCGGAAAAAAAGCGGCCGTCTGAATGCTTGTGCCGCCAATCCAATTTTGGCTTTTGCGAATTTCTCCGGGCTGTTTGTGTTCACCGCGAACGCCAGAAAGAAGAATTTTATGCGCCTCCTGTAAAAGCCGCATACAGATCGGCAATTCGGGAAGGCGGGCGATTGCATGGTTCATCGCTTTAATGTAATTTTGAACTTCAGTCCAATCATCCCGTTTCTCTGGCGCAATTTCTTCTTCCGGCAATATTGCTTCATCCATGCCGGTGCGCGTGCCTTCTATACGACTCGACTTTACGGCCTCATTGCGAACATGCATCTGGATGAAAAAGTCGACATCTGGTACAAGGATAGAGTACGCGTTTAATTCTCCAACCAAACGAATGGCCTCTTCCAATAGAACAGGTATTCTCTTATCTTTCCACTCGTAAGGTTGGTTTACGGGGGACGGCAAAAAACTTTGGTATTCATAATCTTTGCCCCAGAAATGTTTTTTGTAAATGCCGGCTATAAAGTTGTTTTGTTGAGTTGTTTTTGGCATAGATTTATCTAAGTTGGAATATAATATTACCATATTACCAGATACTACCAAAAAGTGCAATATAGATATTTATATTACTACTTTACACCAAAAGGTGATATAATAACGATAATCAACTGATTTAGCCCGTATTTGAATACTAATCGAATATAACGACTGTATCGGATTGTATCCGAATATAGCCGAAAAATGAGCATGAATATGAACATGGAAAATCAATATAAAACCGAGGGAGAGCTATATTTGCTTTTCAACTTTTTGAAGCGGCCCGCGGGCCACGCTGAAAATTTGTTAATCCATTTAACGCCGATCAACTGGGATCAAGAGCGGATTATTAGGCAATTGGTCTCATTAGGAAAAGAATTCGGTTTCCAGTTCAGCAATTTTCAATTTGACGAGATGCTATTCGAAGTTACTGCCCCAAAAACTTACAAGAGAATTAAAAAAATTGACTATCGGCAACAGGGGGAATGAAAACATCAAATTGCTTAGGAGATTTTGGAGTAATAAATTCACCATAGCCGATATAGAAAAAGAACTGCGCGGATTTTTTGATAAGGCCTTCGATCAAATCTTGGGAGACCAAGTATCAATATTGGAGGGCGTAAGTTTTGATATTAATATTTCAAATGCCGCCAAAATCAATGACCCTGCACTAAGAGCGC
>CAZVIU010000114.1:0-1885 GCA_964626935.1 uncultured Gammaproteobacteria bacterium | reverse complement strand
CGAGCTTGAATAATATCTCGGCTCCGCGCGTTCAGTGATTGCAAGGCTAGATGCAATTGTTGATTTTGCATGTTGTCCCAATCATGAGACGCTAATTGATGTTCTGGGTTAGCATTGTGATCTTCCAAATAATGCACTGGCGCTTGCCAATTTTTGTCGTTATCATCGCTGTCAGCATATTCGAAAGATTGATCGTAATTATTTAAACGCATTTCCATTTGACGAACCTCTTGACGAGGCACATTCAATGCTTCTGCCACAGTGTTCACTTCATCGTCGCTAAACCAACCACGCTGTTTCGCCGCCTTACGTAAGTTAAAAAACAATTTCCTTTGCGCCTTGGTCGTTGCAATTTTGACAATACGCCAATTGCGAATAATAAATTCATGAATTTCTGCACGAATCCAGTGGACGGCAAACGAAACCAGGCGTACACCCACCTTGGGATCAAAACGTTTCACAGCCTTCATCAAGCCAATGCTGCCTTCTTGAATCAGATCGGCCTGAGCTAATCCATAGCCATCATATCCGCGTGCAATGCGCACCACAAAGCGTAAGTGAGACAATACTAGTTTTCGGGCTGATGCTAAGTCATTTTTTTTTCGAAAACGAGCCGCTAGTGCTTGCTCTTCTGCTTCAGTTAACAAGGGAATTTGGTTTACCCAATGGATATAAGCACCAAGGCTACCAACCGAAAGCCTACCGCCCGCAGCACGAATGAGTGCTTTGTTATCTAAAATATTCTCCATCCCTTATTATACCTCAATTTAAGGAAGCGCAAATTTTAGCATAATTTTTTTGCCAAGCATATGGGGTTGCGTCGAAAAAATATTTGGTATTGGTATTTGTCAATACCGTGTTTTGATGTATAGTTGAGAATTGATTTTAATATATCAATGTTAATTAATTGAGCTTATTACAGGAATAATAAGCAATCATCATCCTGGAAGATGTCAAAACGTACGTTTTAGTCACGGACGCAGTTGTGTAAAACTCAAGAAGCTCGTATTTAGCTGATTTATTTTTTCAGCTAAAGGAGGCGAAAATGCGTCGTCTTAAGAGGTGGTTTGAACACATTATATCGCACCGGGTGTCATCGCTACCGGCTGCCAGTGCAGTAGATAAATCGAGCCCGCAATCATCGTCCTTATCATCGACAACCGATTCAGTTAACTCAGAAAAATCTCCAGCGCCAATATCATTAGCTGAGTCAGCGCCTATTATTCCTCTCACAGAGGAGCTAAATAAAGCGCTTTGTTCGTGCACAAACTATAATTTTTTACCGCGAGAAGTGCTGAAAATTGTTCGGAATATTCCAAAGTCCATCTCGGAAATTAACAGTATTGCAGATAGCGCTCAGGAGACCAGGAAAGAAGATTCTATCGAGCTTTATCGAGTTTATCGGAATGATTTGAAAAAATTACAAAAATGTTCTAAGAACATAGGCAACGATCACAATAAGAATCAGTCATCGGAAACAGAAAAAGGAAAGGCGAATGATAAAAAACGACTGGATTTCGTTACAGAACTTTATCAAGACGATTTGAATAAAAGAAACGAAATTGCATTAGCAGCAGGAAAATCTAAAGAAGAGCAAAATAAAATAGCAAAAAAATTTTCATCAACATTAGAACCATATTTTACTGAGCTTTATAAAAAGGCGGACGGAGATGTTTTATTTCTTTCGCATACCATGGTCGATTTAGCATACGCCTTAAGAGGACTAAATGCACTGCTGGAAGCATGTGAGGCCATTATTCAATGGAAAAGGGAAAGAGAATTTCCTTTTCAACCTAAGAAAAAACCACTTGATGATTTTATTTCGACTATCAAAATGCTCGAGACGAATTTGACAGGATCTAAAGAAAAGGTAAAAAAGGCGATA
>CAZVIU010000113.1:0-1931 GCA_964626935.1 uncultured Gammaproteobacteria bacterium | reverse complement strand
GGCAAATCTTATTTCCTGAGTAATTCGCGAACCGAAGCTTGAATTAGAACTTCAGTAATGTCAATAATTGATACCGAACTCTTAATGTTTCCGATTAGTTGTAGATCAGTGCAAGCAAGCAGAATACTTTCTGCTCCATTCTTGGATAATGATTTGCAAATTGCTGTTAATTTTTTACTGTGAAGTGTTTTTGATTTTCCCCTGACTAGTTCTACAATAACTTTGTTAATTTTGTCCTGCTCTTCTTTACTGGGATAGACCAGACTAACGCCATTTTCTTGCAAAATTTTTCCGTATAAATTGCTATTGATTGTAGTTTGCGAAGCTAAAATTCCAACCTTATTTATGTTTAGGGATTTTAATTTTAATTTTGTCTCTTCTAAAATACTCAAGAATGGAATTTTTACTGATGTGCGAATCTCGTTAATGTGTTTATGGAGAGTATTGCAGGGTAAAACACCAAAGCTTGCTCCGGCTTTTTCTAGTATTTTTGCCCCATTCACCAAATATGGAATCATCTTTTCCGAATTTCTGCCACGAATAATCATTTCATCTTCCAAAGAAAAAGGCCACGGCAAATTGTAGATGATTATCGACGGATAATACTTTCCTCCGTTTTTTCTAATGGAATCAATAACAGAATGGTACACTTTTGAAGTTGTTTCCGGGCCAACTCCGCCCAATATTCCTAATGTTTTCATGATTTTGAATTTTTAGTTAATAAAATTTAGGGGTGTCGAGTGTTTTTCCACACGACACCCCTAGTTGTTGCGCCCTTTGAAAGAACTCTATTAGCCCAAGGGCCGACCGGCAGCTTTCCAGGCTCTAAATCCCATCGGGGCAGTAGGGGACCCTACTATCCACGCGCCTCCGGTGAGGTTATAGCAGTACATCTCGTACCGAATGCTGTCGCACTCTCTGTTCCTGCACATCAACACCTTGGCCCCGAATTCTATCGTCGCCTCCTCTTTCAAAAACCCACAATGCGGGCAGGTTTCCTTTTCTCTGTCCATTCTACTTTCCTCCTGCTGTGGTTTATCCCGACCAGTGTTTGAACGCGTTGGGATGCCCCTTCACATTCAGCAATAACGACTTGTTCCAGCCCCAGTGGGAGGACGCAATCTCCCATCCAGGGTCGCCGCTCACATTCCACTCCTCGCACAGTTTGACAACAAACGAGCAGAGGTCTTTCGCAATCTCTGGATCAGGGCGAGAACCAGAGAGGTGCGCGAAAGGTGCAACCATCACGCGCCGAGTGCCAAATTGCTTGGCACACTTTTTGAGGTTCCGGCACAGACTTCGCGCCATTCCCTCGGTGTCACCTTCTTCAACTTGGAAAAGCACGACCAGACACTCTTCCAT
The DNA here is from genome assembly GCA_964626935.1 of uncultured Gammaproteobacteria bacterium. Classification (GTDB taxonomy): domain Bacteria; phylum Patescibacteriota; class Patescibacteriia; order CAZVIU01; family CAZVIU01; genus CAZVIU01. The sequence goes on along the minus strand of CAZVIU010000113.1, from coordinate 569 downwards.
GCGCTCGGCGACAAGGGCTTGTGCTAGCGGTCTCGGCGGACATTCGCCGGTGTCATCATCGGAGCTAAGCCATTCTTGAGGCTTGCAATCTCCGATACGGGTTGATGGGCTCTCGGCGCGAACGAGCCACTCGTTCGCGTGTAGGATTAAGGCTTTCATTTCTATCCTCCTTCGCCCTTTTTGGTTACCCCAAAACTGGTCGAGCCCTCCAGAATTGGAAGGCTCGTGAGGGAACCTATCGAATACTTAGTCAAATACGCCAGTAAAAGCCAAGTCTCGAGAGGCTCCCACAGGAACCTTCCAATTTTTGGCGTATTTGCAAATTGGAAAAGAACTAAAAACCAGCTCTTTTTATAGAGAGCTGGTTTTTAGTTTGTAAGTATTCGGTCTTTTGGTTTTTTACAGCGCAAAGATCAGCTCTCTAGATTGTAGAAAGCCGAAAAAGAAAACATTACCTTTTATTGAATTCCTGCGCTGCGTGTTCATATGTAAAGATAGCTTATCATAGGGACTATAATAATGCAAGGGGGACTTATGCACAACCAATCCTTAAAAATTGATAGAGTTCA
>CAZVIU010000112.1:0-1952 GCA_964626935.1 uncultured Gammaproteobacteria bacterium | reverse complement strand
AGGTGGAGCTCGCGAAGTTTCTCTGAAAAATGTTTTTTAAATTCAGAACCATTATCGGTCAGCACCCAGAGGAAGTTAAACGAATAAGGAAACACTTTGCCCGGTACCCCGAAAATTAGACACTCAGTCCGTTCCCGTAGTATCCTGAATAAAAACACATCATATGCCAAGAGGATATCCATCGTTAACTCCTGAGCAGCGCCAGGAAATCATGGTCAGAATAAAAGAAAAGGGCGAGCGCGTTCCAGAATTAGCCAAGGAATACGGAGTCAGGCCGCAAAGCATCTATAGTCTGCTGGCGAACTCCGCTAACGGCCCCAACACCCTGTTGGAACTTTCAAAACTGAAACGGGAACGTGATGCTCTGTTAAAGATTGTCGGCGAACTGATCGTGGATCAGAAGCTGGGGAAAAAAATCCAGTATCGCTATGGCGGTTAGTGCCGTGGCGCCGGCCAAGAGCAAAAAGGAGTTGGCAAAGCAATTAGGTGTCTCCCGCCAGTCCCTGTATTACAAGCCCAAATTACCTGAAAAAGATTTGAAACTGAAATGTGAAATTGAAAAAGTGATGGTCAAACACAAGCGCTACGGCCACAAGCGGATTGCCGATGAGATAGGAATCAACAAGAAAAGGATATTGCGGGTAATGAAGTTGTTCGGCTTAAAACCGAAATGTTCACGCAAGCCGCCCTTCAAGCCCGAAGACCAGCGCCAAGCGCCCACGGCCATTACCAACTTACTGCTGGAAACAATCATCGATGCTCCGAATATCGCCTACGCCTCGGATTTCACCTATCTGCCGTACTTTGGAAAGTTTATCTATTTGGCGACCGTTGAAGATTTATTCACCAGGGAAATTATCGGCTGGGAAGTTTCCATCAGGCACGATGTGGATTTGATAGTCCGAGCATTGCAGAATGTCTTGCACCATCGACCAGCTCCGCTCTTGGCTCATTCGGATCAAGGTTCAGAATATCGCTTAAAGGCCTATCAAGCGTTGCTGGCAGACTGCGGTATTAAGCCTTCCATGAGCCAGAAAGCCAGTCCGTGGCAGAATGGCAAGCAAGAATCCTTTTACTCGGAATTCAAGCTGGAACTGGGGCATCCCGAAGCTTACCCGACGCTGGGCGAACTGATTGAAGCCATAGCCCGCCAAATCCATTACTACAACCACGAGAGAATCCACACTGCCCTACGACGCCAGCCTGCGGTGTTTGCGGCCAAGTTTACGAAAATTGAAAAAATCCAAAAAAACTTAATTTTTCAGGACGCTGCGGACGTACCGAGTGTCTAAAAAATGGGTACCTTCCATTGGCAGTTCTAGAGAAACTCGCCAAAGCGCTTGATGTTTCGGTTGATGAGCTATTGAAGTAAACAATTATTAAATTTTATGTTATACTAGGCTCGTTATGAATGAAGGTTTAAGAAAAACTATTTTTCGCGTCGCATTTCCTTTTGTTATTCTCATAGGTGCTTTTGTTTTGCCTTCATTCAGAATTAGTAGTGACATTTATTGGCCTCTAACTGTTAGTTCTCTAGTGTTTGCAATATTAGTAGGTTTTTTTATTGCGACCGCAACCACTAACTATATAAAGTTTCAAAATTGTTTAGCCCAAGAGACTGCAAGTTTGGCTATAATGTTTAATCTAAGTAAAATCATAAGACCTTTAGAAGCAGAGAAGGTTGCGGAAAAAATAGACCAATATACAATTGCAACTCTTGATTTTTCTCTGACAGATTATGTCGAAAAAACTAACGTGGAATTTAAAGACGTTATGAATGAGATTGATGAGATAAAACCAGAAAAAGATAACGGGCAGGGTCTTGTGTTGTTCGATCATTTACAAGGAACAAAGGTTGAACTTCTTAGAAATCGTGAGTCTATCGCACTGGCCGCACTCCGTGTTACTAGCAGCTTGCATTGGTTCGTCTTGATTTCACTAGCATTTGTACT
>CAZVIU010000111.1:0-1974 GCA_964626935.1 uncultured Gammaproteobacteria bacterium | reverse complement strand
TTAAAAAACTACTTTTTGTAAATATCTTTGCGATGTCCAACCCTTAAAATTAAAAAGTTGTTTCCTTTCACATCAAACACAATCCGATAATCTCCCACTCTGAAGCGGAATCCGCCTAAGTCTTCTTCGTGAAGATTATCGGCATAACGAAGCGGATTTTGCTGTGAAATAAAACAAGCCAGCTTCTCGCGAAGCCGTTCTTGAATAGCATGGTCAAGTTTTTGCCAATCCGACCGTGCTCGTTTAGAGAATGAAATTTGCATTATCTTGCTCTAACTTTTGAAAACGCTCCCGTTTTCACATCAAACTCATACGACAGTCCTTTTTTAATTTCATTACGCGAACTTTTGATAGAGCGCTTAAATTTAGAAGATCGGCTCATCTCAAATTCTTCTATCATATCTTCAATCTTTCTCCAGCTTTCAAGCGGTAAAATAACCACCGGCGCTCCTCGAAAGTGAGTTGTCTTTGTACTTTTCTCTATTGTTGCAATATCACGATAAGTCATAATCCAATGATAATAAAATAAGGACAATCGGTCAACGGCTTATTAGATTTCACTATTTGCCGGCGAGACCCGCACCGAACTTATTCGGTGCGGGATAAACTCCGCGAGCTAGCACAAAGTCTGCCTTTGCAAAGGCAGACTTTGTGCTAGTGGCCCATATTATATAACTTTAAAACCTCCCCCGCCGAGAGAGCCCGGTTATAGATGCGAACATCATCAAGCTGGCCACGGAAATAAGTACCCCCACCTAAACCTAAAGTGAGACTCGCCGTAGCATCTGATTGCCTATTAGTATCCCCATTGATCGTTGTTTGATAACTTCCTTCGACTCCATCAACATAAATACGCACATTGGTTGCGGTAGCCGAACCATTCCAAGTAAGAGCAACATGGCTCCACCCTCTGGTTTTAAGTGGGGTCGATGTCTGACGTTCAAGATTTGTATTATCATAATCAACCAAAAACCAAGGGGTATTATCTGTAGAATCAATAACTAAAGCCCAGCCATTAGTTGGGCCGGTTCCCGTTGATTTCTCTATAAAGGGCATAAAGGCTCCTTGGGGATTAGAATAAACCCAAGCTGCAAGTGTCATACTTTGAAGATTATCCAAAGTACTGGCGCTACCCGCATTAATGTCATCGTTAGTTCCATCAAAACTCATACCTTGACCGACCTTACCTGAAACTTTAGTCGCTCCCGTAATCGTGCCGTGATTATTGTTACCCGATTTGTCGCGGGCTGACGTGCCGAAGATGTCTCCTCCATCAAACGTCCAATATCCGACGAGGCCTTTGGTCAGAGAATCGGTCTGGGAGGCGTTGAATTTGGATTGGGTGGTGTCGTAGAGGCGTTTTATCTCGGCGGCCGAAAGAGCCCGGTTATAGATATGGACATCGTCGATGAGACCCGAGAATTCCTCGCCAGTTATCGTGAATCCAATCCGCACGTTCTGGCTATTAGGAGTAAGCGAGGTGTTCTCGGGATTCCCTGAAACAACCGTTGTTAATTGAGAGACTCCATCAATATACATACGAATTGAATTTTGAGCGTCGTTATATGTGATAACAACATGCTGCCACCTATTTGAAGGTATGGTATTAGTTGTACGGATTATCTGATCGCTGACGGTTCTAAAAGCAAATTCAAGATATTCAGAACCGGAAATATCCGCTATTCCCATCCAAAAATTATTGTCAGGATTGCAACCTGAATCGCATTTGGCGACTATATCATCATAGCCATTTGTCGGAGTATCGCCAGTTTTATAAATCCATCCAGACAATGTAAGTTCAGCAGTAATGTCGAGAAAGGGAGGATCCGGCACATTAACAAAATCATCCACCCCGTCAAAACTCAACGCCTGGCCGATTCTGCCGGCTTTTCTGACGGGCCCGCCGTTCAGCGTCCCAGTATTGTTATTCCCCGAACAATCGGGAACTTTGGTATATGAGCCGTCGAAGGACCA
>CAZVIU010000110.1:0-1981 GCA_964626935.1 uncultured Gammaproteobacteria bacterium | reverse complement strand
TATCCGAATTTGTTTGTTAATTTTTTACGAACTTGCATTTCGTAATTCAAGGTAAGTAAGTTATTAAGTCACTGGGTTATTAAGTCGCTAAAACTTAATTTTCTGATAATTGTGACTTTTTACGCGCCACGTCCCGCCGCTTATATTTCTATAGATATTACCAAATACTATTTTGATTGTCAACTGTTTGTTAGTTTTACCCATGTCCGGTTTCATCCCGTTTAAAGCTAGGAAAATACACGAGGACTCATTTGCAATTCTGCCTATCGGCAGAACTGCATTTATGCCGATCGACATAATTAGAAAAATGCCATTGCCTTGCTCCTTAACAGCAACAAAAATTTAATTTCCTATTTTCTAATTCGCGCGCGAATAGGTAAATAAAAAAATTACAAAAACTAAAAAGCGAGTGGTTAGCTCGCTTTAATATTGTTATCGTATTTGGAAGTCTTGTCTGTTTCCCACGGAAAAACAATCCATTTAATTTTGTGGTTCACACAAAAATCAGGTTGAACGCGAGCGCCGTGCATATCGTAGAGACTTGCTACGCCCGTCCTAAAACCAAGGTACATTTTCAAATGTTCAACTGTGCCCCCGGTTTCTACAATATCATCAACGATGAGCGTCTGTCGTGTAATGTCATCCCTGCTTAAAACAAGCGGCAGATCAAGCAAGTGCGAAAGTGCTACGCCAACAATCAGTCCTCCACGCGGAATTCCATATATGTTCTTAAAACCCCTGTTTCGAGCCCAATCGGCAATTTTCTTTACATCTGCATCAAATCTCTCCCATGTATAATACTCGCGCTCGCTCTCACTCATGATTTTCCTCCAGATTTTAGTTTAAAACACTCTTTCTATTTTAACAAGAGGTGCGCCAACGGAGTACGCCAACGAAATCAACCACAGAATCACCTTTACCAAAGAAATTGCCGATCGGCAGATTCTTTGGTACAGCCATTTCCTAAATTTTTAAAAAATGAATCTCCGCGCAGCAAGCTGACACGGAATAACCAAGTTTAAATTTAATGATGAGGCTCGCTCTATAGATTAAAAACAAAAAGCGAGCTTTAGGCCCGCTACTTATTACTTAACCTCACTGACTAGTCTAAGACTATCCTCTCCCCAGCTAGGCATTCTTTCAAAAACCTTTTTGGCAGCTCGGGCAAAACGCAAATCGCGAAAAATGATTTCATAACCACCAGATTCTACCGTGCAAAAGCCATTCTGCCACGCCTATAGTAAACCGGCAAACCGCAGAATCTGCGCGGAAACTTGACCCAAATTTTCCTTGGCGGAATTTTATCAGGATTCACACCGATTTCAACCGATTTTGGATAACAACAAGGAGCCGCATGCTTCAACGCCTCGCTAGTATGACAAGCGCAGCCGCAGTACGATTTAGCATATCCATACTCTATCCCAGCTGGAATGTATCTAACTAAAAGAGCTAATTCTCCGGACGGACAGCCGTATGTTGATAATTCATCTGGAACTGTATTAAACGAAAGAACCGTGCCATTAATCTGTACCGGCGCGCCGCGTGTACCCGCAATAGTGCCAACCACTTTATCCTGACAATATTTATTTCCAAATTTCTTTTGAACTTCTCTGGCTTGCTCTTTGGTCATCTTGCCTCCCTTTCTCGCGCGCTTTGGATCCAAGTAATTTTTCAAATACTAAATCCTGGCACCATCTTACTCTCCCGAGACCGGATGGGGTCCAAGTACCATCGGTGCTGGAGGGCTTAACTTCAGTGTCCGCCCCCCACACCTTTTTAATCACATTCACCCTGGCAATGACCTACTCTCCCGGGACCGGATTGGGTCCAAGTACCATCGGCCTTACGCTGCTTAACTTCCGTGTTCGGAATGGGAACGGGTGTGACCAGCGTGGTAGAATCACCAGGATGAATGGGATCAAATTGTTAAGGGTAAAGTCTAAATATGGACACTTGCAAGCATAATTTCTAAGCTTGTAAG
>CAZVIU010000109.1:0-1992 GCA_964626935.1 uncultured Gammaproteobacteria bacterium | reverse complement strand
GCCTTAGATATGGGCGCATTAATTGCTGGTGCAAAATTTCGCGGTGAATTTGAAGAGCGTTTAAAAGCGGTGTTAAAAGAATTATCCAAGCAAGCAGGACAAGTAATTTTATTCATTGATGAAATTCACACCATGGTAGGCGCTGGAAAAGCAGAAGGCGCGATGGATGCTGGAAACATGTTAAAACCTGCGTTGGCACGTGGTGAACTGCATTGCGTTGGCGCAACCACACTGGACGAATATCGAAAATATATTGAAAAAGACGCTGCATTAGAAAGACGTTTTCAAAAAGTGTTGGTAGACGAACCAACGGTTGAAGAAACCATTGCTATTTTACGTGGTTTAAAAGAAAAATATGAGGTGCACCACGGCGTCAACATCACAGATCCCGCTATTGTTGCTGCTGCAACGTTATCTCACCGTTATATCACTGACCGCAATTTACCAGATAAAGCAATTGATTTAATTGATGAAGCGGCCAGTGAAATTCGAATGGAAATTGATTCCAAACCTGTTGAATTGGATCGCTTAGAAAGAAAATTAATTCAATTTAAAATTGAACGCGAAGCATTGAAAAAAGAAAAAGATACAGCATCACAAACGCGTCTCAAAGATTTAGAAAAAGAAATTAAATCGACGGAAAAAGAATATGCTTCTTTAGAGGAAATATGGAAAGCAGAAAAAGTAGCGCTACAAGGTGCCCAAAAAATAAAGGAAGAATTAGAAAAGGCACGAATAGATTTGGAAGCAGCTGCGCGTGCGACAGATTTAACACGCATGTCTGAATTGCAATATGGCATTATTCCTGATTTAGAAAAAAAATTAGCGAAAGCAGAAAACATCGAAAAGAAAACTAACGCTAAAGATACGCATAAATTGTTACGCAATCGAGTTACTGATGAAGAAATTGCTGAAGTTGTTTCCAAATGGACTCATATTCCCGTATCAAAAATGTTGGAAGGTGAAAAAGAAAAATTGCTACAGATGGAAAAAGTCTTGCATGATCACGTGATCGGTCAAGATGAAGCGGTCAATGCAGTCTCAAATGCGATTCGTCGGTCTCGCGCAGGATTATCCGATCCCAACCGTCCCGTTGCATCATTTTTATTTTTAGGGCCAACGGGTGTTGGAAAAACAGAATTATGCAAAACCCTTGCTTTATTTTTGTTTGATGCCGTAGATGCTATGGTTCGCATCGACATGTCTGAGTTTATGGAAAAACATTCTGTCGCGCGTTTAATTGGCGCGCCGCCAGGATATGTCGGTTATGAAGAAGGTGGTTATTTAACGGAAGCAGTTCGCCGCAAACCCTATTCTCTATTGTTATTAGATGAAATTGAAAAAGCGCATCCTGATGTCTTCAATATTTTATTGCAAGTATTAGACGATGGGAGACTGACTGACGGACAAGGACGCACCGTTGATTTTCGAAATACGGTAATTGTGATGACTTCCAATTTAGGCTCAGAAATTATTCAAGAATTTTCGGGAGAAAGTTACCATAAAATGAAGGAAATGGTCATGGAAGTGGTTAGAAAAAGTTTTCGTCCTGAATTTATCAATCGCATTGATGAGACCATGGTATTTCATGCGCTCGATCAATCTGCCATTACCAAAATTGCTGCTATTCAAATTCAACGCATTCAAGAACGTCTGCGAACGCAAAATTATCAATTGACCTTACGAGATGGGGCGTTAGAATTTATCGCCAAAACGGGTTACGATCCTGTTTATGGTGCGCGCCCCTTGAAGCGAGCATTGCAACAATATTTGGAAAACCCGCTAGCGCAAGCGATTTTGATCGGAAAATTCTTACCAAACGATATCATCAAAGTCAGTCACAAGGGTGATGGATTGGTGTTCAGTAAATGAATTTCTGCTATCTTCTTAACGCAAATTCCGCTCGTGCAAGCATGCTGAAAATGAAGTACGATAAACATATGATTGAACTCAATCCATTATTAACTCGATTCACTGATTTGCGTGAACGCC
>CAZVIU010000108.1:0-2019 GCA_964626935.1 uncultured Gammaproteobacteria bacterium | reverse complement strand
GTCTTTCACCGCTGGAACGACCTTGAGGAATTGAGGTGGCGGCTACAATTAAGAGAAAAGAGAAGGTAAATTGCTTGATAATAAAACCGTTTAGGTGTAATATTGTAATATGACAATATTACATAGATTGCTGGGCGCCGTTGGGGTAACTTTTAATAAAAATGATTGAAATTCTATCGGCCGAGAAAATAAAAATTGACCCAATTAGTCGGAAAGAGGAGTTTTTGGTTTGTGAAAAAAGAGATGGCGGGATTTTAATAATGGGTTTGAATAAGTATTTAAAATTAGGTCGGCGTAGGCCGGCGGGCAGGGGAGTGGTTATTAAAAAATTGAGCCGAGAAAAAAGAGAGCGTTAGCTCTCTTTTTTTGTTATCTTCCTTACATCATCCTGCGCCGCTTGGAGCATCGTGCTCATTCTGGGGAACTTACTAAACCGTTCATCACTTTTGAAGTGGTCAACAATTCGGCTTAAATACATCAAGATGTATTTCGGTTCAACCCCGAATTTGCGCTTACATTCCGGGCAGGAGACAAAGAACATGAGCTTTGCTTTGTTCATAGTTCTATCTCGAAGCCCAGATTATGGCGGTTAAGATAATCACTGATGATTTCATTTTCAGCGACATCTTGAGCAATGCCTTGGAGTGTTGCGCACTCATTGATCTCGTCAGCCAAATCGTATCGGAGCACCCACTTAATTCTTGAGATCATCTCATCGCTTAAATCTTCAAGAAATATTTTACACCGCATAATGTTGGGCAAGTTAATGCCAATAAACTTAACGGCGGGTGAGCCGACCTTTATTACTCACCCGGGATAACTCTTGGGTGAGTAAAGCGGCACTGATACTGCTCGCGTATGCTGTTCTTAATGAACTGTCTGCTATCTTCCGTGCGCTTTGGCACACAAGAAAATCCTACTTATGGCTTGGTCTAGGGACCCACAACCATAAGGCACGATGCTACAACATTTTATTTCTGTTTGTCAAGGGGTTGATTGTAAAATAATAAGGAGGTGGTTTAGAATCTCAACAGCGGGCCTAAGTGTAGTTACCCGCAAAGCTCCTGAATACCAGCGATGCTTTGTGCAGGCGACTTAAAGGGGGTCTAGTAATTTTGAAAACTTTTGGCACGCACAGGCACAGGCAAATCACTAGATAAGTCGTCTGATTTCTGCGCAACCAACCCTCCGGTGTAGGCAGAAAAGGAATTATGCGGCGCTCGTGGCTTCGTTCTTAACAAAAGAGTGCCCCAATTCGGGACACTCTTTTGTTTATATAAAAATGGATACTTTAATCGGCCATAAAGCAGGGGATAGGGTAGAGGTGCAAAGCGATGATCGCCGGCATCATCTTTACATTCTTGGTAAGACAGGCACAGGCAAATCAACGCTTATTAAGAACATGGCTATCAATGATATTCGCAATGGTGCGGGGATCGCCGTTATAGACCCTCACGGTGATTTAGTAGAGGATATTCTAAATTTCATACCTAAAAAACGGTTAGAAAATAATCAGGTGATTTATTTGAATCCTGCCGATATAGAATATCCGGCCGGATTGAATATTTTGGAGGTGCGTCAGAAACAAGAAAAACAATTAGTGGCCTCCTCATTGGTTTCAGTTTTTCGCTATCTGTGGCGCGACTCGTGGGGTCCGCGTACAGAATATCTTTTGTATAATGCCGTGCTTGCTTTAATGGATACGCCGGGTCAAACCCTACTTGGCGTTTATCGTATACTGGTTGACGCCGCTTTTAGAGCAAAAGTGATAAAGCGGATCAAAGACCCGATGGTGAAAATGTTTTGGGTTGAGGTTTTTAGCAATTATGATGAGCGCTTTGCCAGTGAGGTAGTATCACCAATACAAAATAAAGTGGGGCAACTTCTCACCGGTTCGTATCTCCGCAATATCGTAGGCCAGCCGGAAAGCACTTTTGATTTCAGGCACGCCATTGATAATCAGCAAATCATCCTCGCTAATCTGTCAAAAGGCAGAATAGGGGAGGATCGGGCTAATTT
>CAZVIU010000107.1:0-2023 GCA_964626935.1 uncultured Gammaproteobacteria bacterium | reverse complement strand
AGCCCGCAAATTCAATGAGCTTTAAACAATAAATTAGAGACACTAACTTTAAACATCTAAATTACTAGTTATCGTCTAAAAGTCCAAAGTCTATAGTCTAAAGTTTCAGTATGAGTTATTTCCCTCTAGCTCCCGGTCTAAGTTTAGCCATGCTTTTCAAGCATTTTGTGCAAACGAAAGCATGCTTGCCCGAAGGCAGTTGAGTTTTTTGCAAATTGGGATACTTGCGGCTCCAGTTAGTCGGATTATAATGACCTCTCAATAATTTCCGGGTGCCGGCCATAATTGATCCCTTGCCGCAGTTGAGGCATTTACGCATAGGAGAAAGTATAAGCTAGAAATTAAGATTTAACAATAGCTTTTATAAAAAGCTTTTATAAAAATTTAAAATTGTTGTTATATTAGCTATAGCGTGTATAACTACATTTTGATTATTTGATTATTGGAATTAATTAGATTTATCAAAAGCAGATCAAGAAATAGCGGATTAAGAAATAAAGGTAGATTATGAAAGTCAGATTAAGAAATAATCAAAGTAAATTAAATTTATCTTTTAAATCTAATGCAATATCTATTTCTTTAGCTAGTATAAATCTGACGTAAGGCTTAATTTCAAAAATTTCCGATATAAATTCTATTTCATCTTTACAATCATAAGGATAAACAAAAACACTTTTTTGCAAAGCTAGTAGACCTAATAATTTCAATTTTTTTGTTAACACGTCTCTAGCTTTCTTTTTGAATTCCGGTATATCAAAAATCACCAATCTCCAAAGCCGGTCCCACGCCTGCGGTTTTTCAATTTTTATATCATCAATATTATATTCCAGAACTTTTCTATGGCCTTCTTTATCAAGAATTAAAGTTACTGTGCCATTCGATTTTTCCCGATAGTCAATCATTTTTGATTGATAAAGTCTGCGAATCGCGGCATAAAGACTGCGACGGTTAATTTTCTGCCATTCTTTAACTGATGATTGTAGAATTCGAAAATGTTGATCTGGCCGGTTATTAAGCGCCAGAGAAGCACCTGTGGCCAAAAGCAGTAAAATCTTTTGAGTTGTCGGACCAAGACGCTTTTTAATTTTTCTTTGCCAAGCCATATATTCAATTCTTTATACTCCGCCCACCTAAGCACCACACTTAACAACATCTTTAAGAATAAAATTATTTTTGTTGTTATACAAGCTATAGCGGGTATAACAACAAAAGGCGATATTTGACATCCGGAGTGTTATTTAGTATGCTCTGAAACAGTCCTTAGACAATTTGAAACAGTTCTTCTAAAATGATTTTCTGGCTTTCGGGAACATGTGTTTCTGGCCGAAAAATCAGCGCCTGTGGATAGCGGGCGTCAACACAAGACGAGGATCAAGTTATGGGTCGCCTACGCTCAAGGGAGCTGCGGCGAACCAAAGGAGAAAAGTCGTGGAAAACGACACCGCCAAGCTCAAGCGTCTCCTGGCTCTGCAGTTTTCGGTTGGTAAGATGGTTTGCGAAGGCACACGTTCCGTCGATGGCGTGGCGCGCGTACTTCAGCTCATTAATGATGAGCCGGGATTTGAAGCCAAATTCTTCCCCTCCGCGCCCCCCAACACAGCAGCTCCCCCCAATTTTACTCTCCTGCTCCAAGAATGGCAGACTCTGCTCAAGGAGCTCTTTGATCAAGAGATTGATATCTCAAAGCTCCAAATTCCTCAATATCAGCCCGGTTTCAACTGGTTGGTCCTCAATCCGGGCCTGTCACTCAAGGAAATCATTGGAAAAGCCAGAAAACTCTTCAAACTCTGGCTTTACGATGAGAATCTAGCCAATCTGGCTGACGCCGATTCCGGCATCACTCATACGACAGAACGGCCCAAACCGCCCTATATCGTCTTGTGCCGAGACCGAGTTGAAGCTGACAAAGAGCTCAAAAACCAATCAGCCAATGATATCAAAGACAAAGGGCTCAATACCCTGACCCTCCCTGAGCGTTTGCTCCTGGAAATCTGGCATTACCGGAAGTTCCAGAAGCATCTGG
>CAZVIU010000106.1:0-2053 GCA_964626935.1 uncultured Gammaproteobacteria bacterium | reverse complement strand
TTTGATTATTTGCCATGAGAAAAATATTTTTTATAATTTTAATAGCGGCAATCATAGCATTGTTTGTTGTTCCCGAATCCACGATAGGGGATTATCAGGGCTTGCTGAAACTCAAGTATTTTTTGCGCGATACGGCGATCAAAGTAAAAAATATTATTTCTGATCTCGCGAAAACAGGCGAATCGGGAGAACTGAAAGATATCGGGGGTAAGGCAAAAGAAACTATACAGAAAGGAATCAAAGAACAAATAGCCACAACCACAACAAATATTATCAAGGACCAGATCGGGGTAGAGTAACGTATTTATCCACATTGACGGCCATTTTAGGCTAATTTACTATTAAAATATAATTGAGTATAATACCTCTAACACTCAATAATATGCCTCTGCCTTATTTAGACGATTTTCTCTTATCAATCCAAACGAACAATTATTCAGACGAAACGCGTTATAACTACGAACGCGACCTTGCTGTTTTTCAGAATTTTTTACATGAACTTAATCTAAAATTCAGCGATATTGATAAAAAAACCATTCTTAATTATAAGGCGTATTTAACCTCGCAAGACCGCCGGACGGCCAATAAACATTTGGGTCAAAAAAAATTAGCCAGTTTTTCAATCAACAGAATGCTTTCCTCGTTGCGCGCGTATCTTAAGTACTTAATAGATATGGACTACGGCACACCTTTGGCGCCAGATGCCATTCAGCTTATCAAAACTGAAAAAAAGTATTCGCGTGTTTCAGAATTAAATGAAGTAATAAAACTCATTGAATCCCCTACCGTATTTGAGAAAAATAAAATCGTCGCCGCGCGCAATCGCGCCATCCTTGAAACTTTTTTCGCTACCGGGATGCGTATTTCTGAACTTGTCAATCTCAAAATAAGCCAAGTTGATAAAAATGGAAGAATTTTTATTATGGGCAAAGGCAAAAAAGAAAGATTTGTCTATCTTACGCCCCGCGCGCAAAAATATATCCAAACGTACCTGGAATTACGAGGAGATATTGGCTCACCCTATTTATTTATCCCCTATCGCGGTAAGACTATTGACAAAAAGAGCAAAAAGTTGTCCACGAATTATCTGCAATATAAAATTAAGCGATATCGTGAACTTTTAGGCCTGAATGTGCCAGTTTCCGCGCATGGCATTCGCCGCGCTTTCGCGACTTATCTTGCAGAAAATGGCGCGAGTCCTGTCGCGATTCAAATTCTATTGGGCCATGAATCCCTTGATACAACAACGCGTTATGTGCGTGCTTCGCATAAGTATGCCGAAGAAGCACACAAGCGATTTCATCCGCTTAAGGAATAGAGTGGTTTTGGCATCAGCCAACAGGCAACTCAACATAGAACTTGCTGCCGGCGCCGGGCCCTTCACTTTCGGCCCAGAGTTTGCCGTGATGGGCGGAAACAATGTGCTTGGCGACATAGAGGCCGATGCCCATGCCCTCCGTGTTACTTCTTCTGCCCTCTTTTCCGCGCGAAAATTTGACGAAAAGATTGTCCAAATCGTCTTTAGTCATTCCAAACCCAGTATCCTGAACAATAATTCTTATCTGGCGCAGTTCTTTGTCGTAAAAAAGTCGTATGCTCACCCAGCCTTTTTCCGTGTATTTAATCGCGTTGTCAACCAAATTTAAGATAACCTCACGAAGTTTTATCGCATCGGCGCTGATCTTGGGAATATCAAAATCCGGTTTAGTCCAGAGAAGCTTTAAGCCTTTATCATTGGCGGGAAAGCTTGCTTCAGAAACAACACTGTCAAGCAAGCTCGCGATGTCAGTTGCCTGAAAATTGTATTGTATTCTGCCATCCTCTATCCGCGAAACATCTAAAATATCGCTCACAAGGCGAATGAGCCGTTCGTTAGTTAACAATGTTTTCTTGAGCCAGTCTGTGCGTTCCTCTTCCGTGCCGCTGCGCTCCAACACCATTGAGAGAAACCCCTTGATTACTGTGAGTGGCGTGCGCAATTGGTGAGAAACCAGCGCAACGAAGTCTGATTTGGCTTGCGATAAGCGCTGTAGTTCACGAATCTCACGGATTG
>CAZVIU010000105.1:0-2061 GCA_964626935.1 uncultured Gammaproteobacteria bacterium | reverse complement strand
TAGTTGTGCAGCGCCGGGGAATCGCGGCGCGCCACGACATTGAAGCAGGTACTGTTCTCTCGCGTGATATGCTTGAGCCCTTGCGTCCTGCCATTGGTATTGCTGTTTCTGAAATCGGATCGGTTATTGGTAAAAGAGTAAAGCGCGCTATTACCGCGGGAGAAATGATTACATATGACCATATCCGAGAATCATAAAATAATTGCCGTTGTCCCCGCGTATAACGAAGAAAAAAGCATTGCAAAGGTTATACATGGCATTAAACCTTTTGTGGATGAGGTAATAGTTATTGATGACGGCTCTTATGATCGCACCCGTGAACTTGCCATGCAAGCGGGTGCGGTTGTTTTATTTCACGAAACAAATAAGGGGGTGAATGCCGCGATGAATCGCGGTTTTCGCGAGGCCGCGGCGCGAGGCGCTGATATTTTAGTGACTATTGATGGCGACGCGCAGCATAAACCGGAAGATGCCCAAAAAGCCATTGATCTTGTACTGGCAGGAGCTGATGTAGCGGTTACCGAGCGAATTAAAAATTCGCATATTGGCGAAAGAGTGTATGGGTGGTATACGGGTCTTTTTTGCCAGATTAAGGATCCCACCTGCGGTCTTAAAGTATTTCGTCGGGAAGTATATGATCGCATGGGGCATTACGATACATATGGGTCCAATGGCGCGCAGTTGGCAATGGAAGCGTGTTTTCTGGGTTTTAAGATCGCGCATCTTCCTATTGAAGTTGAAGACCGGCTTGATCATTCGCGTTTTTATCAGCGTTTGTTTTACGGAAATGGCAGGATTTTAAAATCAATGTTTAAAACCATGCTCTATTTAAAATTCTTTAAAGGCTTTACGGAAAACCGATGATGATTCCTTACTCTCATCAAACAATTACTAAAGAAGATATTAAGAGCGTAGTAAAAGTGCTTAAATCGGATTGGTTAACACAAGGGCCGGCGGTTTTGCAATTTGAAAAAGCGCTTGCAAGATACACGGGTGCAAAATACGCAGTTGTATTCAATTCTGGTACTGCGGCACTACAGGCCGCTTATTTTGCCGCGCGAATTGGCAAGGGAGATGAGATTATTACATCTCCCCTTACCTTTGCGGCAACGGCAAACGCCGCATTATGGCAAGGTGCAAAAGTAGTCTTTGCTGATATTGAAAAAGACTCTGGCAATGTTGATCCGCGAGAAGTTGAGAAGAAAATTACTAAACGCACCAAAGCCATTGTCGCGGTAGATTATGCAGGGCTTCCCGCGCGCCCCTATGAGTTACAAGAGATTGCGAAACGGTATAAATTGTTATTAATAGAAGACGCGGCGCACGCGCTGGGCGCTAAATACAAAGGCAAGAAAATAGGAAATATTTCTGATATGACAATGTTTAGTTTCCATCCGGTAAAATCTATTACTACCGGGGAAGGTGGCGCCATTACCACCAATAGAAAGGATTTCTTTGAAAAGATGCTGATTTTTCGGAGTCACGGTATTACAAAAGATAAACAAAAACTTATACAAAAAAATCAAGGTGAATGGTATCACGAAATGCAGGAATTGGGCCTTAATTATCGTCTCACCGATATCCAAGCAATTCTGGGCCTAAGTCAGTTAAAAAAACTTGATAATTTTATTCTGGCACGGCGTAAAATTGTGGAATTTTACCAAAAAGCGTTTGAGAAAGAAAAAAATATAATTTTACCGCGCGAGCCAAAAGATTTTTATTCAAGTTGGCATCTGTACCCCTTGCGACTTTCAGGACGATTCGTGGAAAGGCGAGCGGAAATTTTTAAAAAACTTCGTGCCGCCGGGACTGGCGTACAAGTACATTATATTCCTGTGTACTGGCATCCGTATTATCAAAAACTTGGGTATAAAATGGGTCTATGTCCGCGCGCTGAAAGATTTTATAAGGCAGAGATATCAATCCCTTTATTTCCTACGTTATCCGCGGATAAACAGAAATACATAATCACTAGTTTAAGGCGCTTGTTAAGTTAGTTTTTATTTTAAGGGTCTGTTGCCGAATACCATTTCTACTGCAATTTCAGAATTTCTGCCAAAA
>CAZVIU010000104.1:0-2090 GCA_964626935.1 uncultured Gammaproteobacteria bacterium | reverse complement strand
CCATTAGACGATCCTATAACGCCAAAAAGAACAAGAACTATTGCATTATAACCTAACTTATAGGCCTAATGCAAAATTTTTGTATTTTTTGTATTGGTTCTTCGTGATATAATAAAAACGCTAAAAAATGAAAGAGCCAAAAAACTAAAGAACATTAAAGAATCTTCAGTTCTTCAGTTTCTAAGCTCTTCAATTAAATTATGGAGCCATTAGCTTCATTAACAATATATGGCGACTGGGCGCTTTTGGCCGGGCGCTTAGCACTGGGCTTAGTGTTTTTAGCGCACGGCTGGTCTAAAGTCCGCGGCGCTAAAGGATTTTACCAAGGGTTGGGCGTTTGGGAGACTGGCTGGTCGCTTGCCGCCCTTACTGGTTTTCTTGGGCATTGGGCAGGACTTGCGCTTGCAATAATTATGGTTGGTGCGCTTTACATGAAAATTTTCAAGTGGCAGTCGCCATTTACAGCTATGGATAAAATTGGCTATGAATTTGATTTAACGCTTTTAGCGCTGGGGATAATGCTTTGGCTTTTGGGCGCGGGAAAATTTGCGCTAGATGCGATTATTTGGGGATAAGAATGGCGGTCATGGACCAAGGCCTTGATTTTTGGCCATTTTTGTGATATAATATTTAAGCTAAAATTAGGTAAAGGGCCTCGTCAGTCGTCAGATGTTAGATGTTTTACTGGTGGTGGCGTATTAAATGTCAATTGTCAGATGTCAACTATTACCCTATGTATTTATTCCAATTAATCAATCTTCCTTACATTAGTCTTGATTTTGCCCCTTTAGTTAAGATCGGCGAGCATTCTCCTATCTATATTGTGAGCAGATTATTTTTGCGTGGCGGTTGGATTATAATTTTAGCCACTTTGCTTTGGGGGGCTTGGAAAATATACATGATGAAGATTCAGCAACGATATGGTCGCGGCATAAAATGGGTCTTGCTCGCGATTGATGTGCCTAAAGAAACCGAACAAAGCCCCAAAGCAGTTGAGTCTATTTTTGCGCATCTCACCGGCGCTTATCGCGGTTTAGTAAAAAAAGAAATTTATTGGGAGGGCCAAACTCAATTTTTTTTCTCCTTGGAAATTGTTTCTATTGACGGTTATGTGCAATTTTTAATACGCACGCCTGAAAGATTGCGCGATTTAGCCGAATCAGCAATTTACGCGCAATATCCAGACGCCGAAATAATGGAGGTTGAGGATTATACCGAAGCCGTACCGCGCGAGTGGCCAAATGAAAAATATGATTTTTGGGGCAGTGAATACGTTTTGTCCAAAAAATGGGCCTATCCAATTCGCACTTGGCCGCAATTTGAGCACTCGCTTTCAGCTGAATTAAAAGATCCGCTGGCCGTATTTTTGGAAGCGCTATCGCGCTTGCGTAAAGGCGAACAAATTTGGGTACAGTTCATTATTACACCAACGCCTGATACTTGGAAAACAGAGGCTGAAGGAGTAATCAATAAGCTGCTTGGCCGTAAACCAACTGAACAGAAAAAAGGGTTGCTGCGCCAAACTGTGGAATTCCCCATTACGGCTTCAATTGAATTAACTCATAAAACCCTGGAAGGCTTGCTTTATTCCGGCGCTGAAGAATTTAAAAAAGAAAGAGACGATTCCTATCTTAAAATGCTTGGCATGACTAAGGGCGAACGCGACATTATTGAGGGTATTCAAATGAAATTAACTAAACCAGGGTTTTGGACCAAAACGCGTTTTATTTATTTGGCTGAAAAAGACGTTTTTACCAAAGGTCCGCGCATTGCCCTGTTTCATGGCGCTATGAAACAGTATGCCAGTCAAACAGCCAATAGCTTCCGGCCATCAAGCGGAATAACGCCTAAATCTGATTATTTTTGGCAGCGCCATGAAATTTTTAAATATCTATCTTTAGGGTTTTACCGCACTAAATACACTAGACAAAAATTACTAATGTTAGCTTATCGAGTGCGATCAAATTGGCGCGGTATGTTCCCATATATTTTAAATATTGAGGAGCTCGCCACTATATTTCATTTTCCGGTTCGCACGGTTAAAGCTCCGCTAGTTAAAAAGACTGAAGCCAAAAAAGCTGAACCGCCAT
>CAZVIU010000103.1:0-2242 GCA_964626935.1 uncultured Gammaproteobacteria bacterium | reverse complement strand
TTGGGATGAATTTGTTTTTAGACGAGCTCGCAAAACTTGGAGTAAGTGTTGTGCCCTGCGGCGGCTTAATACGCGCAAGCAGACTGTATGGGGAGGAAAATGTCCGTTTTTCTAAATAACTCACTAGTTCATAGACGCCCAAAATCAATGATTTCAATTTGCAGATATGAATATGGGTTCGCTTAAATTTTAAGTTTTTATTTATGAAAAAATATCGCGTCAGTTTAGCCTTAAAAGTTCCGGCTAATTTTGAAACGGAGATTGAAGCTGGTACAAAAAAACAGGCATTGGAGATAGCGCTAAAAAGATATAGTAACGGTGATTTTGATGAAACTAATATAAGTGATGCCGACTGGGCAAATGCTGAACTGGGTATAAGCGAATCGGATAATATAGATGCGCTTGGCAGTGGAATTTTCATAGAAGAAATATAAATCCCATGTCCCAATCCATAATTTTTTCCATAATCGGTCTGGTCAGAGCGAGCACTGTTATAAAGTGGCCGAATGTGGGCAGATTTTACTTGACAAGGTTATTTAGTTTTGCTAGAATGCAATCAGTTAATCCCACTGCCCTCTCGACTCCGGTCGGGATGGCAGTTTTTTTACATAAATATGGCGAGCAGGGCATTTGTTTTTATAGACGGAAATAATTTCTATTTTAAGCTTAAGGAATTATCCATTCAACTAAGTGGCAATTTTCATTTAATAGATTTTGATTTCTATGGTTTCTCGAAAAATTTTGTCAATCCAAATATTTTGGCAGGGGTTAATTACTACATTGGCGCTTTAAAATATCAGCGCAATAATCCAAAATCTGCGCAAATGTACTCTGACCAACAAAAGCTACTCGCAAAAATAAAAAACCAGGGCATTAACATCACCCTTGGTCATATTATACAGCATCCCGATAAATCATTTCATGAAAAAGGCGTAGATGTACGCTTGGCAGTAGAAATGATACGATTTGCTAGAGAGAATAAATACGATACCGCTTATCTTTTGAGTTCTGATACGGATCTTGTGCCGGCGGTAGAGGAAGTGCATGCTTTTGACAAAAAAGTATGCTATGTGGGGATAGCCAAGGGGCAATCTTTTGGTCTTACAAAAACATCCGATACTGTTCTACTCTTACGTCCCAGCGATATTCAGCAATTTTTGTAATTTCTATGACCCAATTTATCATTTTTCTCATCATCGGCCTTCTTGGCGTTGTGGCTGGCTATTATATTGCGCTAAGGCGCAAGACTGGCAAAGTGCGCGCCAGTATTATTTCTGCAATAACTCACCGCGCCTGCCCGCCGAAGCTTTAGCGAAGGAGGGCCAAGTGATTTAAACCTTGACAAGTTTTTAGTATTTGGTATAATTAGCATCACAAAAGGAGGAAGCCAATGAAGTAGCACGCAAAGTTCATGATGTCAGCCACCAAGATAAGAACGGAAAGCAAGAAATTAAGGAGGAAAAAGCATGAGTATCGGAAAGATGACCCTGTACGGCATTCTAACTCTCGTCGGAGTCATTGCGCTGTGGATTACCATCGCCTCACCTGTATTGGGTCTCGGGGTCGCGACTGCCGGTATCTTTGACCAAGGCAAAGTAAAGAAAGGAGATGAAGTGTACAAAGAAATATACACGATCGCCCAAGAACAAACAGTAAGTGCCGAGCAATTTTTCAATCAAGCCGAAGATCTTTTTGAACAGACTAAGTATAAAGAAGCCGCTGACTTCTACCGAAAATCTATAGAAAGCCTTCCCACGGCGAGTGCGTGGCTGAATCTAGGCGTTTCTCTTCATATGCTTGAAGAATATGAAGACGCAGAAAACACTTATCTAAAGGCCTTGGAGATAGCAAAGACGCGTGCGTCAGCAGTTGACTTATTGCCTTCGATTTATCTAGATCTCGGGAATGTGTACGCACGCACTGGAAGGGGAGAAGAGGCTCGCGAGGCCTACAATAAGGCGCTTGCCATCCCCGATCCCGATGGACTCCATGCGGAAAGCAGGCGTTGGATTGAACAACAGTTAGAAAAGCTAAACTAGAGCAAGTTGCTGGAAAGAAAGCAAAGCCTGACATTGTCAGGCTTTTTGTTTTTGCATTATGGATCAGTACAGTCACTTGGCAGATACGGAGAAATAGGGGATAATGAAATGAGCCGCGACTCAACGATGTCCCAATTTAGCATTTTTTTCATCATCGGCCTTCTTGGCGTTGTGGCTGGCTATTATATTGCGCTAAGGCGCAA
>CAZVIU010000102.1:0-2268 GCA_964626935.1 uncultured Gammaproteobacteria bacterium | reverse complement strand
GCAGGCGAAGGAGACAGTGATGCTTTTCGTTGCAAGGGGGGTTCTTGCCGCATGCGGAGTTTTATTGATCGGCTTAGCCTTATTTATTTTGGTATTAGCTATAATAGCGGGTGGCTCAATAGCGCCTACCGAAGGGTTAAGTATAGCAGTTTCACTTCTTGCAGCACTATGTCTAGGGGCTGGTATATTTTTCGTGAGATTCGCTATTATTGCCGGGCGAAAGGCAAGAAGCCGTGTTTCATCAACACCACCGCCAACCAGGAAAGATATTACATTTCCATTTCCCGTTGTAATGGGCATAGGATTTGGGATATTGCTAGCTTACGTTGTTATCGCGCATTATTTCCCGCAGACAATTTCGGGCAATGTAACGCTCGGGCACCTTTTTCTTGCCGGAAGCGCGATCACCCTTGCATTTGTTAAATGGGGGCGATCTTTTTTCTCTGCGGAATAATAACGGATTACAAATATCCATCGGCCGCTTGCGGCCGATTTTTATTTTGCTTGTCAGTAAATAAGATTTTTTGTACAATAGAATTATGGAGAATATCAAAGAAAAATTGGAGCATATTTTCAAACGCTACCCTCAAGTAAAGCTGGTTTATTTTTTTGGTTCAAAGGCCAAAGGCAAAGATGGTCCACTAAGTGATTACGACTTTGCCGCTTATCTTGATGAGCAAGATGCTAAAAAACGTTTTCAAATTAGATTAGATATTCTTCGGGAGGTTTCTAAAGAACTTGGCACAGACGAGGTTGATTTTAGTATTATTAATGACATCCAAAGCCCGGAGTTTAAGTATAGTATTGTTAAAGAAGGCAAGATCATTTATGAGGAGGAACCCTTTAAGGTTCTAATTGAGCCGCATATTTTTCATGATTACTTTGATTTTATATATGGCCTTCGCAAATACGGCCTTACAAAGGTATGAGCAGCTTATCCGTCGTAGAGCTGAATATATGACCATGCTTCTCTGGTTCCACAAAAGAATCGGCGAGCATATTAAAGACGCGGTCTATGCCGCAAATGACGGCATTATAACAACGTTTGCCGTGGTTGCGGGGGTTGTAGGGGCATCGCTTGAGCCGATAGTTATTTTGGTTTTGGGTTTTGCCAACCTTTTTGCGGACGGTATTTCTATGGCGAGCGGGAATTACCTTGGCACTAAATCTGAAAAAGATTTGTACAGCAAAGAGAAAGCAAGAAATAGGCAACTGCTGGAAGAGAATAAAGAGGCTTACAAAAAACGAATCGTGAGTTTTTTACAAAAAAAAGGTTATAGCGGCGCGGACCTTGAAAGTTTGGTGGAAATGATTATCCACAATGAAAAATTCGCGCTAGACTTTATAATGCATGAAGAACTCGGGCTTGTGGAGCAGGAAGAGGCGAGGCCGCTGAAAGGAGCCTTCGTTACGCTTATCGCCTTTATGATGGCAGGGTTTGTGCCTCTTATTCCTTATATATTTTTTAGTCAAGCCGAAAATACATTTATTTATGCCGCTTTATTTACCGCGCTCGCATTGTTTGGCATTGGCGCATCAAGATCGGCTTTTATAGAAAAATCGTGGCTACTGGCTGGGCTTGAAATGCTTTTTGTTGGCGGCCTCGCGGCAATTGTGGCTTACGGAGTAGGTTTTATAATTAAACAAATTGTTTAAAACTATGGCAGAAACACAAATTCACTCTATTAAAATTTACAGCACCCCGTCTTGTCCTTATTGCCATATGCTTAAAGAGTATTTAGATGAAGGGGGTTTTAAATATCAGGATGTCAACGTCGCGGAAGACCTTGCGGCGCGCGAGGAAATGGTGGAGAAAAGCGGACAAATGGGCGTGCCAGTGTCGGATATAGATGGGAACATTGTCGTTGGCTTTGATCGGGAGAAAGTTAATCAGTTGCTGGGAATAGAAAGTTAGTAATGAAGTAATTACGGTAATTAAGTAATTAAATTACTCACTTACCCAATTACCGTAATTTCCGTAGTTATGAAAATAGCAATAAATGGTTTTGGCCGCATTGGTCGCACTTTTTTTAGGCAAGCTTTGGGTTATGAGGGTGTTGAGGTTGCCGCAGTTAACGATCTAACCGGAGCAAAGATGCTTGCGTATCTTTTGCGCTACGACAGTGTGTACGGACGATACGGGAAAAGCGTTGAGGCGCAAGAAGAAGGCGGAAAACAATACCTTATAGTTGATGGCAAGAAGGTTTTAAGTTTAATGGAAAAAGATCCGACAAAATTGCCGTGGCGGGATCTCGCAATTGATGTTGT
>CAZVIU010000101.1:0-2276 GCA_964626935.1 uncultured Gammaproteobacteria bacterium | reverse complement strand
AAAATTCCTCACAAACACAAAATTCCGCACCTATTGACAAACATGCTATGGTTATGATATAATATAAGGCAAGATCAGAACCTCACAAACCCAAAAGGAGTTGACTATGGCCAATCTACTGCGGCTGATTTCTGGCGGAGAACAGTTGATGCTTGATGCCTGCGACGGCAAGAGGACGATCGCTGGCGCCACCGACATCTTTTCGTACATTGACCCCGATTTAAAAAATTGGGGTACCGATGTGGAAGATGAAGCAACGCCGGCAACGGCAGTAGCGGTGCACGAGATGGTGAAGGATGGTAATTTAGCCGAAATTTTCACCTCGCTTTCCGGCGATGTGAGGAAGTTGGCTTTGACGCAGGATCAAATCCTGAACTTCGTTAAGAAGCACAGGAATTGGCTGCGACAGGACGGCTGGGCGACCCTCTTCCTCTTCCGAGCCGGTGGCAAGCTCTTCGTTGCCTACGTGTTCGTCGACTCCGGCGGCGGGCTCTTGGTGTACGTCCTTCGGTTTGAGTTCGGCCTCGTTTGGCGCGCTGGCGTCCGGCGTCGGTTGGTTGTCCCGCAACTGTAACCCTTTGAATCTTATCCGCTGACTGGCGGATTGAGATTGAGTCCCTTAGGTTCTTCGGAGCCTAGGGGACTTTTTGTATAATGAGAGGGCGGTTTAGGGAACTTTGCGGTTATGGCTTCAGAGTTAAAATCGCTGAATTTCATGCTTGAGATTTTTGCCGGTTACGGCTTGCAAAAGAGCGGGTATGTTTTTCAAAATAAAAAAACAATGCAGTTGGTGTAGTGCGCTGGCGGACTTTGAAGTCCCAAATAAAATACAGCTGTCTTGCAATATCTGGCGGCAGTGATATGGATGGCGTGTTACACATTTCTTCGTTGCCAACGTGAACGTCAACTCCGACGGCAAGCTCAAGGTGAACATCAATCGGTTTGAGAACGACAACGTTTGGAACGCTGACAACCAGCATCGGTTGGTTGTCCCGAAACAAATTGTTTCTCCTGCTAGACAGCGGGAGTTTTCTTTTCCAATCCCTTCCTCCAGCCGCCAAGCATACGGCCAATTTCATATAATTGTTCGGCTAACGAAGAATACTTATCAGTTGCAATGCACTTATTTTCCCAAGCCAATTGAATAAAAAATTTTAAGCTATCCAATTTTGTAATAGCAAAGGTAAGTTGTGTAATTTTTTGTGTGGGAGAAAGATAAATTGAGATAAAAATGGATTCTAATAGGTCAAGAAAATAGCTTTCGATTTTTTCACCAAGCGTGTAACGATGAATCCTTGGAAAATCACTAAGCGTCATAAACCAAAGTGAGTAAGCCACTTTGGCTTTTACGAGCACTGAGGGAGCTTGCGGGGGGGGGTAACATACATTGATATAATTATTTCATTATTAAATGGAAAAGTTTAGTCGCAAATACGAGGATATAATAACAATCGAAAATTTACTTCGAGCTTGGCAGGAGTTTTTATGTGGTAAAAAGAAAAGAAATGACATGATATTATTTCAGACAAAACTGATGGATAATATTTTAAGTTTGCAGCAAGACTTAATGAGTAAAACATATAAACATGGTCCATACCATGCTTTCAATATCTCCGACCCAAAACCAAGAAACATTCATAAAGCGAGTGTCAGAGATCGCTTAGTTCACCACCTGCTTTATCAGGAATTATACTCTTATTTTGATAAGCAATTTATTTATGATTCTTATTCTTGTCGAGTGAGAAAAGGCACGCATAAGGCGATTTATAAATTTGAAGAAATGAGCAGAAGAATTTCTCAGAACAATACTCGTTCATGTTGGGTTATAAAATGCGATATCAAGAAATTTTTTGCCAATATAGATCATCCCATTTTAAAAAATATTCTTGCTCGTTACATTGAAGATGAGAAAATTTTATGGTTATTGGAGCAAATTATTGATAGTTTTCACACAAAAAATAAACCCGGGATTGGCTTGCCACTCGGCAATCTTACCAGTCAGTTGCTAGTTAATATTTATATGAATAAATTTGATCAGTTTGTGAAACGAAAGTTAAAAATTAAATTTTATATTCGTTACGCCGACGACTTTATATTGTTGGGTCACAACAGAGATTATTTAACAAAACTTATTTCCGCAATCTCAAATTTTCTTGAAATAAATTTAAAATTATCTCTTCATGAAAATAAAGTATTTATTAAAACTCTAGCGTCTGGTGTTGATTTTCTGGGTTGGGTCAGTTTTCCGCATCACCGAACGCTACGCACTACAACCA
>CAZVIU010000100.1:0-2470 GCA_964626935.1 uncultured Gammaproteobacteria bacterium | reverse complement strand
TCGTGGGCTCGGAGATGTGTATAAGAGACAGATTTTATCCGAAGCTAGAAAATATCGCCTTAATCTGATCGTTGCTCATCAGTATATTGAACAGCTTGATGAAAAAGTCAGGGCAGCGGTCTTTGGCAATGTCGGTACATTAATTTTATTTCGTGTTGGCGGCGCTGATGCCCTGTTTCTTGAAAGCGAATTTACGCCAGCCTTTATGGCCGCGGACTTAGTAAATTTAACTAAATATGATATTTATTTAAAATTAATGATTGATGGCGTTGCTTCCAATCCATTTTCAGCCACTACCTTGACGCCAATTGCCAGTCTAACCGGTAATCAAGAAAAAACTATCAAAATTTCACGCGAACGTTACGCGGAAAAAAGAGAAATTATTGAGGCTAAAATTGCCCGTTGGAGCGGTGTTTTTGGCGGAGATGAGAGCGGGGAAGCAAGCGAAGAGGCTCTGGAGACGAAAGTTAGTCAAGAAAAAAAACGGGATTGGGAAGATCGCCCCAGTCGAGAATCAACCAAAGCTCGACCCGTGCCGCCACCAATGATCATTGTTCAAAAACCAGTACAGCCGCCAATGATTGTAGTTCAAAAACCAACTCCGGTGGTAGTTCAAAAACGATCTGAATCGCCATCTCTAACCCCACAAGTCTCAACATCAACCCAAAAACGATATAACGCGCCGCGCCCTGATGGTCTTAAAAAACCTATCCGCGAAGCCCGTGATTGGATGAGGGGACACCGAGAGTCATCGCTAGCTTCAAGATCAAGAACACGTTTTGATGGACAAACGCATCGAACAGAGACGGCTCGACCACCAATACGTTCTTCAGAAAAACAATTAAAATATGATCTGCCAACACAAAATAGACCAAGCCTTGATGAGTTAAGTACGCCTGAAATAACCCCCAAGCCAATATCGCTTCAAGAGCTGGCCGCCAAAGCTCGAGTTGAAGAAAAACGAAAAGAAGATAGGTCGCCTCTGCCAAAACCAGTAGAATTAAAAAAAGACGAAACACCAACAGAGCACAAAGGACAGCTTAAACCCGGTGAAGTGGTTAAACTTGACAAATAAACAGTCTTATGCTAGACTGTCAATAGTTAGTATTTTTAGTAGGCGTCGAGCCTTAAATAGGATTATTCCTAACATAAGCCGGCCCAAGAGAAGATACTAAGTATAAAGGTCGGCTAAACGAAATATCGACATATCGAAATTTCGAAATCAAAAAATTTTATCATATGGCATATGGAGATGGCGGCGGATTTAATCGTCCGCCCGTACAAATGCACGATGTCTCAAATTTGGGGCTAAAGTGCAAATCATGTAACGTTGCGATCACTGAACTCCCGTTCAATCCAGACCCAAGTCGCTATGGTGAGCTTCGCTGCCGAGAGTGCATGAAGTCTTTCCGACGCGATAGCGGTCCACGCAGACCACGTTACTAAATCAAAAAACTCCCTACGGGGAGTTTTTTGATCGCGAAATTAACTACTAATATCTACGTTAAAAATCGCGAATATTTATTTCGCTTTTACAACAAAGCCTGCCAATGTGGCTCAACAACTACTTCTAAATCTAAGTAGACTGCTTTGACTAGCGCGCCCTCAAGTTCGTGCCGGGCCGCTTGCCCAATCTCTTTGATTTGCCGTGCTTTAGCGCCAATAAGCATTTTTTTATAACGATCGTTAGTCGTCAAGATTGACGCCTTAATATAAATAATTTCCGCGTCCTTTTTATTCTTACGTTTTTCCATCTCTTCAACTCTTACAGCTGTAGTATAAGGAATTTCCTCGTGCATAGCTAAAAATACTTTTTCTCGAATCAACTCTTCCACCCAAACACGTGTTTCTAAATCTGTTAACTGCATGGCTGGATAGATTAATTCGCCCTCGGGCAAAAGATCAAAAACTAGAGTTTTTAATTCTTTTAAATTTTTGTTACGCAAGGCCGAGACTTGAATATGATTATCAAACTGATTTTCTAGGTCAGTATATTCATCCAAAAAAGGTTTTTCTTTTTCGTCAATTTTATTAATAGCTAATATTTTAGGCTTTTTAATTAGCTTCAAGAGACGCAAAATTATTCCCTCTTCTTTGCCTATTGCCCGTGTCGGGTCAACTACATATAATATAAGATCAATGCCTTCTAATGAAGCGCGTACTAGATTATTTAAATGTGAGGTTAGTTGATTGAATTTTTGCGCAAAAACTCCGGGCGTATCAACAAAAACTGCTTGACCGCGACTATCAGTAACTATGCCGCGAATCGGAAATCTTGTAGTTTGCGGCTTGGGCGTGGTAATAGCGATTTTTGTTCCAACTAAAGCATTGAGCAAGGTTGACTTACCCACATTAGAACGGCCGATGAGGACGACGAAACCGGATTTCACATCTTTACTACGAACCTGCTAGCTGGCTACAAATCCTACAAATACTAAAGGAAAAAGTTCGTAGGATTTGTAGCAATTTT
>CAZVIU010000099.1:0-2570 GCA_964626935.1 uncultured Gammaproteobacteria bacterium | reverse complement strand
CATTGATCCGGCGACCGATCCGCGAGTGTTAGTCAAAATTCCGCGCTCGCGGGCGAAGCGCAAAATATCCGCCACCACCAGAAAGTACGGCGAGAACAATTTTTTCTCAATGATGTTAAGTTCATAGGCGATACGCTCTTTAATTTGCACCTCATCTTCCAACCCCCTTTCTTTCAAGCCTCGTTGTACCAGTCTCTCAAGTTCTTTTTCGGCTGATGTGCCGGCCGGCAAATCAAATTTTGGAAAAACCCAGCCACCCAGCGGAACGTCAATATTGCATTGTTCGGCGATAACTAAAGTATTCTCAACCGCCTCTGGGTGGTCCTTGAATTTTTCTAGCGCCTCCTCCTGGTTGATAAAGGAATAATCCTCGCTTTTTTCGGAAAAAATCTTTCCCTCACCGGGATCGGTGTTGGTTTGAATAGATATGAAAGTTTGATGCGCCTCGCGATCCTCGGCGCACAAGTAATGAGAATCTTGAGTGGCGACTAGAGGAATGCCGAGCTCGCTTCCCAGCCCAACGATGGCTTGAGTCGTCTCTTCTTGCCTCTCAATGGCCGGATGGTGCATGATTTCCAAATAATAATTATCGCGTCCGAAGATGTCCTGATACTCGCAAGCGATTTGCCGCGCGCGATTTAAATCGCGCGCGGCGACAGTCCTGGCCAGCTCACCGCCGAGACAGCCGGAGAGGCAAATAATTCCCTCGTGGTACTGCTTTAGGAGTTCTTTGTCAATCCGCGGCTTATAGTAATACCCCTCAAGGTTGGAGAAGGTAACGAGTTTGATGAGATTTTTGTAACCGGCGTAGTTCTTTGCCAGCAGAGTCAAATGATAGCGCTGGTTATCAACATTGGGTTGCTTGTCGTGGCGCGAGCGGTTAGCCACGTAAGCTTCCAGACCAATAATCGGCTTGATGCCGGTTTCTTTACAGAAACGGTAGAATTCTATTGCTCCGTAAAGGTTGCCGTGATCGGTGAGGGCGATGGCCGGCATACCGTATTCCTTCGCCTTGTTTATCAATCCTTCTGGGCGTGACAGGCCGTCTAGTAAACTGTAATGAGAGTGAGTGTGAAGATGAACGAAGGGCATATCTTAGATTATATCCCCTCGTTACTTTTGTTAGACATCGGATGTTTAACATGTTATCTTCTTAAGTATGATCAGGCCCAATATTGCTCCCGGTGAATATTATCATCTCTATAACCGGGGGAACGATAAGCAAAATATTTTTCGGGACACCAGAGATTATATCCGTTTTTTATTTTTAATTCTTTATTTTCAATCACCCATCTCTTTTTACAATATGAGTCGGCCAGTTTCTTATTTTGTTAGACATCGGATGTTTAACACGGGTGAGGAGGGTAAAGTAGTTAAGCAACGACAAGTTCAGCTAATTAGTTTTTGTTTAATGCCAAATCATTTTCATCTTTTAGTCGGGGAGCAGAAAGAAAGAGGGATTTCAAAATATATGCAAAAAGTTCTGAATGCCTACACTAAATACTTCAACTCTAAATACCAACGATCGGGCCATCTCTTTCAAGGACCGTATAAAGCTGTCCATATTAATGACAATGAGCAATTAGTATACCTTTCCGCTTATATTCACCGGAATCCGCATAAGTTGGGACAATGGCGGGGGAAGGAAGAGGGGTACATCTGGTCAAGTTACCGCGACTACACTGGCGAGAATCGATGGGGTGAGTTGTTGAAAAGAGACATTATTTTTAAGCAATATAATTTATATTCTGATTACCGGGCGTTTGTTGAAAGCAGTGGCGCCAAGGATGATGAATTCCAGGCCACTTGTTAGACATCGGATGTTTAACATTAGTTATGAAATATGTTGTTGGAATTGATGAGGCGGGGAGGGGACCGCTGGCCGGACCGGTGGCAATCGCGGCCGTGGTTATGCCAGCGGGTGCTAAATCTAAAGCTTCTAAAGTCAGAGATTCTAAAAAGCTTAATTACAAACAAAGAGAAGAAATATATTCCGGTTTGAAATTAAAATTTGTTTGCTCTCTCGTTGGCGAGAAGATAATAGATAAGCTGGGGATTGTGAGAGCCGTGCGAATAGGCATTAAGCGTTGTCTCAAGAGATTAAACTTCGCCCCGGCTTGCTGTCGAATTCTTCTTGATGGGTCACTTAAGGCGCCGGCCCGCTATCGAAATCAAAAAACAATTATTAAGGGAGATGAAAGAGTTCAGATTATTGCTCTGTCCTCAATCGTCGCTAAAGTTCGGCGCGATCGCCGAATGATAAAACTTTCTCAAAAGTATCCCGCTTATGATTTTCACGTCAATAAAGGGTACGGCACCCGCGCCCACTACCGCGCTCTCAAAAAACACGGCCCCTCACCCATCCACCGCCGCAGCTTCTTGTAATTTTCCACCTTTTTGTTACAGTTGTTATATGGTTGTTAGGATGCGAGCAACACGAGCCCATCGGGATAATCGCAGGGCTCACCATGCCCTGACGGTGCCGGCTGTTTCTAAGTGCCTTAAATGTGGTAACCCTGTTTTGAGTCATCGATTATGCTTAAACTGCGGCACTTATAAGGGCGCTCGAC
>CAZVIU010000098.1:0-2677 GCA_964626935.1 uncultured Gammaproteobacteria bacterium | reverse complement strand
CAGAACTTAGCGGTTTTTCGGAGACCGAATTGTGGGCGGCGCAAAGCGCCGCCCATCAAATGGCTCTCAAAAGGCCGTCTAATTTTAGGTAATTAGTGTGTTTCGTAACCATGAGGTGTTAAAATATCCTTATGGTACAAGGGAAAAAGAATGTTTTCAGTTGTGCGGCCAACTTTTTGAGGGGTAGAAAGTGCATTTTCTGCGGTTCGTTCAAAATTAACAGGACAAAGCGAGGATACATTAAATGTCGGAATAAGCCCTGTGGAAAACAGAAATCGCTGAAGAGGATTCGTACAGAGATAGCCATTGTTCAAGGATTCTACCAACAGCAACCGGCCTACCGTCTCTCGCATGATCTTGGACTCGATTATCAAACAATTACCCGTGTCTATCAGAGACTTCGAGAGGCGATCTACCATGTGGCGGAACTGGAAGGTGGTAGATTGAACGGCGAAGTTGAAATGGACGAAAGCTACTTTGGCGGCAGACGCAAAGGAAAGCGCGGACGTGGCGCAAGGGGTAAAAACATTGTATTTGGCCTTCTGGAACGCGACGGAAAGGTGTATACGAGGGTTGTGGAGCATGTATCCAAAGAAGAACTTATGGCAATCATCAGAAAGAAGACGAGAAAGGGAACAGTATACTACACGGACACCTTTAGGAGCTACAACTCCTTGAGGCGGCTGGGTAAGCACCACACGGTCTCGCACGAAAAAAATCTTGTAGACAAGCGCACCAAGAATCACATTAACGGCATTGAAGGGTTTTGGAGTTTTGTTAAACATATTTTGTATAATTACCGGGGAGTTTCCAAATATCATTTTCCGATGTATCTTAAAGAGGTGGAATATCGTTTTAATCACCGGAAAGATAATTTGTTCAAACTATTTATTAACATCTATTTTGGTTACGTTTCACACTAATTACCTAATTTTATTTTGAAAATTAATTAAAAACTGCTACTATTCTTGATATGTCATTAGAACGAATTTCAAATAGTCCCGAAGTTCCAAAACAAAGATACGCTCAAGATATTTTTGAACACTTACCAGAAGTTGAGACCGGTGTTCAGATACCAAGAATTTCTGCGACAAGATTATCATCAGGAAAAGATGCTACTCTAAATTTGCCGGTTAGAGAAAAGCTTGGCAGAGAAGGCTGGGACTTAGACAATCTTAAAGTTGCTCGGGCAGGTGATGTAGTAATAAATCGGACTGGCAAAGTTTTTGAAGTTGTCGAAATTAAAAAAGGAACAATAAGAATAAGAAATTCAGAAACTGGAATGGAGGGTGAGATTGTCGCTCAGTCGAGAAGTTTGAGAGTTCATGAGTATTCCTACAATTTACGAGATAATTTTTAAACATTCTAAAAAAATTAAAGTTTATGATTCTGTTTATAAAGACCGCTCGTTAGATACTAGTGAGTTTATAGATAGTGTTGTTGGTTCTATTCCAGCGGCATGTATGGAAGTGTTTGATGAAATAGAAATCCATCCGCAGAATGTCGGTAAAGCCGGGGCTTTCAGAGCCGAGCCATCTTTATTTTCAGACAGAAAAGTTTTGGCTTTATATGTTGGTGAAGAAGGTTACTCAGCAAAAGAAGCAAGAGAAACTATTTATCATGAATTGGGTCATGCTATTGCCAAGTATTTTAGGGGAACAACAAATCCCGGTGAAAGATACAAACAAGCTATGCAAGCAGACGGCAATGCTATATCAGAATATGCATCTAAAACTAGATATCCTAAACAAAACGACAATGGGGAAATAGAAGATTTTGCTGACGCAGTAATGATGTACTTGGCAACTGACGGCGCAAAATCAGATCAAGCTCGCGCTCTACGCGATTTTTGTAAAAATCGTTTTCAAAAACTAGATAAAATTTTTACAGATTTGTTAGCCCGACAAAGCTTGGGAAAATTAGCTAGTCTGAAAAGAAAAATATCAAAACCAGCTGGTTCTTTGGGAAATTAGATGTGCTTACTATATTTAGTAGTTTAAATAAGCCCAATTGCAGGCCAGAAAACTTGCTATTGACAAAAGCAGATAGGGTATGCTAAACTTAAGATGTTCTAGATTAACCTGATTCCCAGGTAATTGAGCGGACATTAGTTCTTTGACACTTGCAGCAGCCGACTCCGTCAAGGCACGGGGAGGTGAACTGCTAGGGGGAAGTCATGAACAGAAAAGCGCTGACGGCTCTCGTTCTCGCGGCGGTCTACCTGGTGTTGACGAATCTCTACACCAGAGTGCTTACAACCAACAATCCGGAAGCCAAGCTTGTCCAGGAATTGCTCGCCAAAAAGTACTACGGCGAGATAACGGACGTAAACGCAAGCGAGGTTGGCTGGATCAAGGTTGTGAATCCCACCCTCTGGGTGGGCTGGCTGCCGAACCCCTTCAACAGAGGAGATTTTGGGATTGTTCCTTTTCCTTTCGGCCAATGGTGTGTTGTCACCAGGCATTACCAAGATGATCCGCCAGGTTATAGAGAAGGGGTTATTCAAGTCAGAGGTGAGGCAAGCGGCCGGGTTCTATATGAATACACCGGCAGGGGGCCGCGGACTGGGTCAACACCTTGTCCTTCCGGAACTTTGTTCTTCGTCGAGAAAAGGGGTGGGCGATGAAAGCTCGCCTTCTCTACGGCAACCCCGATCTCATGGTCGTCTCTCACGCGG
>CAZVIU010000097.1:0-2699 GCA_964626935.1 uncultured Gammaproteobacteria bacterium | reverse complement strand
TCGATGCTGCAAAAAAACTATTGGATGCTGCAAGAAAAATATTCAAAAGAGCTGGAATAATTAGTATAAGTGATAAAAAAATTATAATAGAAATTATTGGAAGCGAAAGGATTGACACAATAATTGCAAATAAAGATTTTGTTGCTGATGGAAATTATCTTAAAAAATTAATAAAATGTGCGAATAAAAATTGTGAGGAAATGATTACCAGGCAATTCAAGCAAGATGATCGAGGAGCTTGGAACGAAGAAGCGGATAGTTCGTGTTGTTGTACGGATCGTTGTCACGAAGCTCATTTAGAACAGAGTAGAGCCGAGCTCGCTAAACTCAAAGACGCTATGGATGAGGGCAGACATAAATAGATATCAGAACTCCAAGTTCTGATATTTTTTAATTTAATAATAACCTCGCGATGATAATACTCCAGAGCCCTGTTGTGGGGTTGTTCATTTTTGTTTAATTTCATATTTAAAAATGACCAGTTTTCCATCATTTATTTCCTGCCAATCACTTGCTTCAAGCTTGGCCTGTTCAATAAGTCTTTTAGCGCCCCACCAATAATCATTAATCACCAGATATACAATATTTGCTCCAGTAAATTGAGCTGCCTTGAGTGCTATTTGGGCGGCTGGTTTTTCATAAACCATCCTTAAATAATATTTATACAATTCTCCGCCGGTAGGGATTGAATAAAAATAGACCTCATTCTGCGCAGTTTTGATATACGGTTTAAAAAATCCAAACTCATGTAGCGCCGCCGCGCTAACCGCTTGATTAGCTAAAACTACATATTTTTCTCCTACCGCATCTTGTTCTATCGCGCGTGTAGCCGCAAGGTCGTTAATACCAGTTGAAAAACCATGACTTGCAGAATAAACATCTTGGCGCGGATATGAGAGATAGACAGACGAGGTCGCAAAAAGGGCCAATATTGTTAAACTTGTTATCCGAATTAAGCGGTCCCGATTATTTAATCGTTCAAGAAAAACCATTCCGCCAATTAAAATTAAAGGAATCAAAAAATAAAAAGACATTTCGTAAAAACGCTTGGCAAAATTGTCTTGCTCGTAAAAAATCAGCGATGGGAAAGAAAAATATGCACGCAGCACTACAAAATCAACCAATAAAACTATAAACATTCCAATATAAGGCCAAGTTAGACATAATTTTTTATCCTGCCAAATTTTTCTAAAACCTAAAATTACTAAGCTCGCGAGCAGCGCTTTTCCCAACCACCCAGTAAAATAAATTAGATCAAGCCAAGAATTATAATGTGTTTTTAAATCAGGAAGTGAGACGTTAAGCGTTGGCCAAGAATTGGTCACGAGGCCAAATTTTATAAAATCAGGGTAAAGTTTTGCCAGAGTCCAAAAACTCACGGGAATGATAAGCGCCAAAATCGTGGTTATAATAATTATTTTTTTTCCAGAGAGTTTTTTTGCCGCGAGCCAAAGCAACAGGAATAATAGGGCTGGCAAGCCAGCAATGAAATGTATTGACGCGGTGGCCAAGGCGGCTAGAGTCAAAAATATACCAAAGTAACGGTTAGGGATTACTGAATAACGATCGTTAATCAGTAAGTAGGTCGCAAGAATTATGATAAGCAAAAATAAATTAGCTAAGCCTTGAGGCGTGGTGGCAATAAATGCGGAAATTGGCAAGAGGAGCAGGAATAAAGCTGATTTTTTGTTTGAGATCGGATCTCGAACAACAAAAAGAGGAATTAAGAATCCAAAAGCTAGCGGCAGTAGGATACGATTAATTATCCCAACATCAATGCCAGAAAATTTTGATAAGAATATTTCCAGTCCGTAAAGGCCAATATAATATGGCGTTTTTGGCGTGATGGCGCCAAACTGATTGATGTGGCGCAGAGCAGCCTCGTGGATAAACCCATCAAACCCATAACCAATCTTGTAAACAATTAGCGTGACGCTACTTGCAAGAATAAATGACGGTAAAATGTCTAAAGTCCGTGACTTTTTAGAATAAAAGAGCGTGAAAATCATTAAGAAGAAAATAATTAAAAATTGGCGCGGCACCACTGTCCAAGGAGAGACGATTGATGCCGCGGTCTGGGATTTAAAAAGCACAGTAACCCCTAATCCAAATAAAGTGTAGACAATTAGTGCGGTGAAGAAATTCGTTTGCACGCTATTTTTATCTTTAGTCTGATACACTGGAGTATCTAGATACACTGGAGTATTCGCGGGTGGAGTGGGTTTTGGCAGAAATTGCCAAAAGAACAAAATGAACAAAACTAGCAGTAAAGATAACTCATTTAATTTGTATGTAAAATAAAATATAGAAGTAAGAATTGTTGTTAAAAAGATAAAAGTCAGAAAACCGAAAATAAAGCGGTCTTTATACCGCTGACTATAAATAAGAGAAGAAAAAACTATAAAAAGCGTCAAAGCAATTACGCCCAAAACTGTTGATTTTACAGTTAAAAGATTTAACGCGAGCAGGCCTATTAAAATTATGTTAAATATGGTATATTTTGGCATAACCATCAAAACCCATTAAGACGCCACAAACCATGCTAAAAGACGCTATATTATAGTAACATAGTAACATCAATAGATCTCTTGCAAAATAAGCCTCCTGCTACAAATTTTAAACCTCGGTCTTATAGACCTCTTGCAAAATAATCTTTTCTACTACAATGTGTAAATTTCGGCTGCAAAATGTTCAGGCTT
>CAZVIU010000096.1:0-2830 GCA_964626935.1 uncultured Gammaproteobacteria bacterium | reverse complement strand
TTTCTATACACCCCCCTTTCCGCTGTTTATAAACTTTTAACTGGCTTTGACGATGGCCTGCATCAATGGCACATCACGAGCGCCAAATTAGGTCTTGATCGTTCTTTAGCCTTGCGCCTTGTTGAGGCAGAAGACAATCTTCCTGCTCACGATCCTAGAATTCGCCGCGATCTTATTCACGCCACCGGTTTAAATAAAGCTTAAACCCCCACATCTGATTTGGTGTGGGGGTCAATTTTAAAATTATTCTTTCACCCAATTCGTGATTATTACCCTTTAATTCTTATGGCAGGGGGTGTAGGAATCGAACCCACACAGATGGTTTTGGAGACCACCGTACTACCATTATACGAACCCCCCAGAGAAAGAGCTAGATTGAAAACCGCTTAATTGCAGATTTAAAATTTAAAGTTTGCGATTTAAAATCTGCAATCTTAAATTATTTCGTTTCCTTGTGCGGCATATGTTTCTTGTCACCCTACGAGTAATGACCCGCGGGGTCGCACCATCTATTTTGTTTCCTTGTGTGGTACGTGCTTCTTACACCAACGACAAAATTTAGACAATTCCAGCCGCGTCTTCAACTTCTTATTTTTCCGAGTGTGGTAATTAATCCTCTTACACTCGGTGCATTCCATTTTGACCAAATTTTCTTGAGACATCTTTGAGTAATTAAGTCATTGAGTAATTAAATCATTGAGTAAAATTTACTTAATGACTGGTAACTAGTGACTTAGTGAATTGGTAAGCTAATAACTAAATTCTGGAGCCGGAGGAGGGATTCGAACCCTCGGCTTGCTGTTTACAAAACAGCTACTCTACCACTGAGTTACTCCGGCATAAAGGGTGCGAGGCTATACTACTCGGCGGCTTTAACAAAATTAATTTAAACTTATTCGCTTTTAGCCAATGATTTAATTATGACGATTTGCTCATCGCTTACAGGATAATTTTTACCATCATCGCAAGCAAGCACCCGCTGGTCTTCGCGCAATCCAAATCCCAATTCTTCACCTTGGGGATTTTTCATAGTTATGTTATACCAGAGCATACCATCATCATCAATTTTTATGACATCAAGCGTTACTTGACCACGAATAAAGTCTCCATCAGGAATACGACGCGTGTCCCTACGTCCAAAAAATGAATCATTGATAAATTTTTCTAGCGCGGCAAGCTGTTGCTTGTATGCTTCTCCGCGCTCGCCATTTTCTTCTCTCTTATATTTTCTAAATTAAATTTATTGTTTGGGACGAATCTGGTGCCCTTCAGTTTGTTTCGAACAGAGTTCTCACAAGTCTCAGGGGACATTCATCGCTACTTTGTTTACGCACCCCCCAGCTCATTATGGCTTGCCATGAGTCGATGGAGGGCTTTGCCCGAACAGCTCATTATGGCTTGCCATGAGTCGATGGAGGGCTTTGCCCGAACAGCGACGAATGGACCCAGTGGGAATTGAACCCACCTCTCCCGGATGCAAACCGGGTGCTCTACCGATAAGCTATGGGCCCACCAAAATCATACGAGATCCCGACTTTTCTATTTTTAATTTAATGAGTGAGGCGTCGGGACAAACCGGGTGCTCTGCCATTAAGCCAATGGCCCGCTTTTCCAAAAAGTTTGGAGGATAAATCAGCCTCTAGACCCGGAATTACAAACAGTTCCTGCACAAATTTTAGGAAAATGGTGATTCGAATTCTGCTCTCCTAACTAGACTTGTGGCTCTAATCGTAAACTTACCTTAAGTAGTATACAATTAAAATACACTTATGTCAAAGCTCGTCATTAACTTTTTGGGCACGGGGCCGGCAGTGGCGATTCCACGGCTGGGGCACCATGATTCTACCTGCCGCGATGCTAAAAGAACCAAAAGCAGAACTCGCCGATTACGCAGCTCGCTTTTAATTACTTATAAAAATACAAGTATTTTAGTTGATGCCGGGCCTGACTTTTTAGCACAATCGAAAAACATAACTGGCAAACTTGCGGCAGCATTTTTAACCCACGAGCACGAAGATGCTTGCGGCGGACTGCATGATTTGCGCGCTTGGGCGGCGACAAAAAAATTATCGCTGCCCCTCTACTGCTTACCTAAAACTTGGAAAAAAATTGCTGACGAATTTTCTCCATTAAAGCCGGCTTTCGTAAAACCAAATAAATCTATAAAAGTTGGCGACCTTATAATTACTCCTTTCTGCGTTCGTCACGGCATAAAACACAATGTGCCCACTCTTGGCTTCCAAATTGCTGTACCAATAATTCTGCCGATTGGCAGAATTATTGGTACGGGTAAATTTAATACAACCAATGGTACAATTATTGACGTAGCTATTGACACAGCAAAAAGCGATAAAAAAATAGCTGGAGATGAAAGAATAGCCGCACTTCCCATAAAAATAATTTATGCCTCGGATATGGATGGCGCGCCGCTGGTGTCAAAAAAAATTTTTCGCGAGGCCAATCTTATAATTATTGATTCGGCCATGTGGTTTGGACGAAAGCTTAACGGCCACTTTAATCCGGAACAAGCAATCAAGTTTCTAAAATCATTGCTCCAACATTCTCACATTCTTAAGAATGTGAGAATGTTGGTTGTCCTTACTCAAATTGGCCACAGTTGGCCGCCATACGATAAAGCCGTGCGCGAACTTGCTCTCTACTGCAAAAAACAAAAAATACCGTTTCCGGTATCTGTTGCTTACGATAACCTACGTATAAAAATTTAAATTACTTAATGACTTATTTGCTCAATATTGCTTAATGACTCAATAACTCAGGGTAAAGTCTAAATATGGACACTTGCAAGCATAATTTCTAAGCTTGTAAGTGT
>CAZVIU010000095.1:2771-2989 GCA_964626935.1 uncultured Gammaproteobacteria bacterium | reverse complement strand
GTTAAACAGGTGATGAATATAACTGATGTGGGGCATTTAACTGAAGATCGGCGCGCTGAAGATAAGGTTGAAGCGCGCGCCAGGCAAGAAAAAAAATCCGCTTACGAGATCGCCAGATTTTACGAAAAAGTCTTTTTACAAGATTTAAAAAAACTTAATGTTTTGACCCCGAGTAAACTTCCGCGCGCGACTGATTATATCAAAGATCAAATTGAATT
>CAZVIU010000095.1:0-2761 GCA_964626935.1 uncultured Gammaproteobacteria bacterium | reverse complement strand
GTTCAAGCGCTGGAGAAGAAAGGCTACACTTATCGCACGATTGATGGTATTTATTTTGATACCTCAAAATTACCAGATTATGGCAAGCTCGCTGGGCAAAAACTGGAAGAAAAACAAGCTGGCGCGCGAGTTGCCGCAGGAGAAAAAATAAACCCGGCTGATTTTGCTTTGTGGAAATTTTCGCCCGAAGGCGTTAAACGAGAAATGGAATGGCCGTCTCCTTGGGGCAAAGGTTTTCCCGGCTGGCATATTGAGTGTTCAGCCATGTCTGTAAAATTTTTAGGCCAGCCTTTTGATATTCATACTGGCGGCATTGATCACATTGGCACGCACCATACTAATGAAATAGCTCAAACAGAGGCGGCTACAGGTAAATCTCTAGCTCGTTTTTGGTCGCACGGAGAATTTTTAACTATTGATGGCGGACGGATGGGAAAGTCAGAGGGTAACCTAATTACTTTATCCAGACTTAAAGATAGGGGTTTTAATCCGCTAGCTTTTCGTTATCTTGCCCTTTCGGTTCATTATCGCTCGCCACTGAATTTCACCTGGGAAAGCTTAAGGGCCGCGCAAAATTCTTTAAATAATATCTATGACAAAATACGAGATTGGGAAAGGGCGCGCGTTGGTTGTGCCGAATACGAAGAAAAATTTTTAGCTGCCATTAATGATGATCTAAATTCTCCCCGAGCCTTAGCCGTTGTTCACAAATTAATTAGCAATGAAGAGTATCCAACCCACGCTCGGGCCAAGACTTTATTAAAATTTGATAAAATTCTCGGGTTTAATCTGATCAAATATCTTGGTAAAAAAGTTAAGTTTAAGATTTCAGAAAGCGTTAAGAAATTAGTTAACGAAAGGCAAGTGGCCAGAAAGAAAAAAGATTGGGCGGAAGCTGACAAGTTACGCGCCAGGATAAACCAAGCAGGTTTTTTAGTTGAAGACACTGATAAGGGGCCGCGGCTTAGACCAGTTGAATAGAGCCACCATACAAAAGGCGCCTTTGTTGTAATGAAAGTGCCCGTTATAAATTATTTTATCCCATTAATTAATGGGATTTTCTAATTTAAAAGTTATCCACAAAGGTATTTTATTTTTCATGTTATACTATTAGTAGTTAGAATTCTTGAGGATCTCGATACTCGATATCCTGCATATCTTTAGAAAAATTTGGCCAGTTTTAGAATAAAATCCTAGCCTAGAAGTTATCCACAGAAAAACATTGACAAAGTTTTTATTAATGATTATGATGATTAGGTAGTGATAAATCTTGATACTCGAGATTAGGTCATCCCTGGTTAAACTCAAAATCTAGGGTTAAAGGCTAAACTAAGGCATAGTTTTAGCCGCTAAAACTGGTTCAAAATTGGACCAGTTTTATTTATCTCGTATGAATAATGATAATAAAGAAAAATATTTAACACTTAAAGAGGCGGCTGATATATCTGGCTATGCTCCTGATTATGTTGGACAGTTGATCAGAAAAGGAAAAATTGCTGGTAAGCAAATTTACTGTAATGTGGCCTGGGTAACTACTGAAGAGGCTATTAAAAAATACCTGGAAGAGGAAAAACGTAAGTCGAAAGGATTTATTACCAGAAAATTTTATCAGGCCCAAGCCGAGTTAACATACCCAAAAAAATTGCCAAAATTTTTAAAGCTGATTCTATATTCATCAATTGGTATTTTGACAATCTTTATAATTTTTTTATTGTATGTTTTTTCAGTGAATCTTGAGAAAAAATTGCAGCAAAAAATCATAAGCAAGGTTGATATACAACAAAATGAATATGAGAGCAAAGAAGCGCAACAAGACCCGCGTCTCCCTGTTATCTACTAAGTGTTGGATTAAATCTCGAGACAAACCTAAGAGAGGCGCTAAATATTTAATAATTTATAAACGTGTAGCCACGTGTATATTAGCCTTGGCTTTTATCTCCATCACTTTTCTTGTTTATTTCACAAATATAGCGGAAACTAGGGCGGCAGCCGGTATTCCAAAAATTTTAAATTATCAAGGCCGGCTCCTTGATTCTAGTGGCAACCTATTAGGTGGCTCATCTGGTACTAGTTATTGTTTTAGATTTTCAATCTATGATGATACTACAGTCGGTTCACCCGACACAAAAGTTTGGCCATCAGGCACGCCATCAACCATGACCGTAACTGTTAAAAACGGTGTATTTTCAGTAGGCATTGGCGATACTTCTGCTGGCGGCGATACTCTCAACTTTAATTTCCAGGATAACAACACAATTTATTTAAATGTTGAGGCAGCAGCCCAGTCGGCTGGGTCATGTAGCGGCGTAAGTTTTGATAATCTTGGACCGCGTCAGCAAATTGTTGCTAGCGGTTATGCGATTAATGCAGACGCACTTGATGGCTATAGTACATCAGCTAGCGGCGGCAATAATGTTGTTGTAGTTACCGATAACGTTGGAAATATTGTTATTCCGACACGCGGATATTTCGGCACTTCAACAACCTCAACGACTTCAGGAAGAATTTATGTTGACACTGCTAGCACAGACACCTCCGGTCTTTTAATTAGAGGTGTTCCTTCACAAGCGGCGAATCTAGCGATCTTTCAGGATGGTACAGCTACTCCTCTAGCTTGGATCTCCGCCTCGGGCGGCTTGGGCGCTTCTGGCACATCACTGACCAGAACTATTAACGCTGAAACCAATAATACTTATGATCTGGGCGCCTTTAGCAATGCTTGGAGAACACTTTACGCTTCTACCTCAGTCTTAGTTGGTTC
>CAZVIU010000094.1:0-3011 GCA_964626935.1 uncultured Gammaproteobacteria bacterium | reverse complement strand
GCGAGCTTGACTCGCTTGAGGCCTACCAAGATCAGCTTGATCGCCGCGAGTTTGAACTCCTCTGCCAAGTTGCTTAAAGATTATTTAAAAGAGTTGTAGAGCCTTTGCAGGTATGCTTAAATACCCTAAATAAGGAATATGTGCTTAGTTTAAACAAAAAATATTTATTTAGTAATTTTTTGCTCTAATACTCCAGTGTATTAACATACTCCAGTGTATCGGAGTAAGCTGCGGGGCAACAATCTACTCCATACGAGGTAATAGTCTACGCTATTATGAAAATTTTGGTTACCGGCGGAGCCGGGTTCATGGGCTCAAATTTTATAAGATATGTTTTGCGTAAATATCCAACTTACGAAGTGATTAATTTTGATAAATTAACCTATGCTGGAAACCTGGAAAATTTGCATGATGTGGAAGACAATCCTCATTATGAATTTATTCGCGGCGATATCTGTGACTCAAAAGCAGTTGGGGCGGCGCTTGACCGCAGCCCTGACGCGGTTATAAATTATGCGGCCGAAACTCATGTTGATCGGTCACTCTTAGAACCACGCGCTTTCGCCATGACTGATGTTTTAGGAACATTGACGCTTCTACAAGCTGTTCAAAAATTTAAAGTGCCGCGCCTGATTCAAATAGGAACAGACGAGGTTTACGGTTCAGTGGAGGACGGTGAGTTTTACGAAGATTCGCCATTTCGTCCCTCAAGTCCATATTCAGCCTCTAAGGCCGGAGCTGATCATCTTTGCCGGGCGTATTTTATAAGTTTCAATTTGCCGGTAATTATGACTCACAGCTGTAATGTTTATGGGCCGCATCAATATCCGGAAAAATTAATGCCGCTAGCCATAACCAATTTACTGGAAGATAAAAAAGTTCCGGTTTATGGTGATGGCTTGCATGAGCGAGAGTGGGTGCACGTAGAAGATCATGCTCGCGCGATTGACGCGATTTTGCATCATGGTAAACTCGGTGAAGCTTATAATATTGGTACTGGCGATTATATGAAAAACATAGATACCGTGCGCATGATTTTGAACCACCTAGATAAAGACGACAATCATATAGAATTTGTAGCTGATCGCCATGGTCATGATCGCCGTTACGCGTTGTCGGCAGAAAAAATTAAGAACGAACTAAGTTGGCGCCCGGAAGTTTCATTTTCCGATGGCTTGCGGCAAAAGATAGAATGGTATAAAAATAATAAAGAGTGGTGGAAACGCATTAAGAGCGGAGAGTTTAGAGAATATTATAGGCGTCAATACAGCAAAAAACTAGCTGAAGGCCACAGATAATTTCAGTAATTTTCAATTATCAATTTTCAATTTTCATTCAATTTATAATTTTTAATTTTTAAACCGGTTTAATGGTGTTTGAAAATTGAGTCATTAAAAATTCATTGAGAATTGTAAATTAAAAATTGAAAATTTAATATGAACGGTATCATTCTTGCCGGCGGCACAGGCAGTCGTTTACAGCCGCTAACCAGAGTTACCAACAAGCACTTGCTCCCAGTTTATGATAAGCCGATGATTTTTTATCCTTTGCAGACTTTGAAGTATTGCGGCTTGGAGAAAATTCTAGTTATTTCTGGCCGCGAATATGCCGGGCACTTTTTTAATTTGCTTGGTTCGGGCAAAGAATATGGCGTTGACCTAACTTATAGAATTCAAGATGGCGCCGGCGGCATTGCTGAAGCACTAGGTTTAGCTGAAGATTTTGCTCACGGCGAGAAAGTAGCAGTAATTTTAGGCGATAATATTTTTACTGATCCAGCACAATTACGCAGGGCGACAGATGAATTCAAATTACAGTCGCAGGGGGCGAAAATTATTTTACGGACCATGTTTGATTGTCAGAGGTTTGGAGTGGCGGTTTTTGAAAATCAAAAAATCGTGGCTATTGAAGAAAAGCCGCAACATCCGAAATCAAATTACGCGGTCACTGGTTTTTATCTTTATGATTCGCGTGTTTTTGATATAGTTAAAACCCTAAAACCGTCTAGCCGCGGAGAATTAGAAATTACCGATGTTAATAATTTTTATATTAAAGAGGGGACAATGACTTATGAGGTGGCCGAAGGCGAGTGGACTGATGCAGGAACTTTTTCATCGCTTTTGCGGGCCAATCTGCTAGCGGCTAAAGCGCAAGAGACACTTAATTAACATTCAATGATTAAATGACTTAATAACTTAATGACCAGTAATGACTATTTTAGTAGGCGGCGGTAAAGGCCATTTTTTAATGTTTCAAGCTGGCCGACAAAATAAATAATTCCGTCACCGCGATCGTAAGCAAAATCGGAAATTGTTTCTCCTTGAGCCAGTGTCCAGACATTGCGGTTGTCGCGATCATCCAGTTCCACGATCATTATTTTATTATCA
Organism: uncultured Gammaproteobacteria bacterium; assembly: GCA_964626935.1. Lineage (GTDB taxonomy): Bacteria > Patescibacteriota > Patescibacteriia > CAZVIU01 > CAZVIU01 > CAZVIU01. Next base: position 624 of record CAZVIU010000094.1, on the reverse strand, counting down.
GTCAAGATTATCAGATGTTCGCCGTCGGCCATTGGCTTTACTTTTTCTATTTTTGTTCCAAGCCTAGTGACAAGTTTTTTTATTTCCGGATCAACCTCGAAAATAAATATCTCAAAATTAGTAAAATGCAAAAGGCGTAAGGAGCCCGCATCTTTAAAATATCGCGCCTCGCGGCTTTCCGTTTCTAAAATTACTCTTGGTTCTGGAGCGAGCTTAATAAGAGTGATATTTTGGCCCGATCTAAGCAAAATAATCCCCGGAGGACTATCCAAGAATTCATACTTTGTTCCTTTGAGTTGGAGTAGATTTTTTATGGCCCCAGTTGATTTATCAGTTAGCGGCCGATTGGCTAGATATAAATTTTTAAGATATTGCCGTGTAAAATAAATTAAGCCGCCCTGAATTTGGTAAGTATCAAAATTATATATTTCTATAAATTCTTTTTTACGGCTGGCAGTATTAAAGCGCCAAAGATTATGGCCCGCTTGAACAAAAATTACTCCAGCTTGCGTGCTATCGGGTTCGATTTTACGGATTGGCGACCCGAACTCCTTACTTAAGAATATCGGGCTTGGAGCGCCCGTGTCCAAAAGAAAGAATTGCGTTGGCGTTCCATTGCTTACA
>CAZVIU010000093.1:1726-3063 GCA_964626935.1 uncultured Gammaproteobacteria bacterium | reverse complement strand
AAACGTAATCGAGTAGGACCGCTTTTTCAAGGGCAGTTTAAAGCGACCCATATTGAATCAAATGACCAGTTGATTCACGTGTCACGATATATCCATCTTAATCCGTATACAGCAAACGTTGTTCAAACAATTGATAATCTTAAACGCTATCGTTGGTCGTCATTAAGAGAGTATATAGGGATGACAACTAATGGTCCTTGCGATCGAGAGCTTATATTTGGAATAGTATCCAAATCAGAGTATCACAAATTTGTTTTTAACTACGCCGACTATGCTAGATCACTCGATCTTATAAAACACCTAACATTCGAGTAAAATTAAATACACATCCGACTTTTCACATCCGATGTGTATGTGTAAAGTGTATGTGTAAACATGGCAGGGTCCTCGCAATGACAGTTTAGGCTTTTTGCGTAAGCCATGTTAGCTCGTCGATTTTGTTTCTTGACCCGGCTGATGACCGAGTTTCCAATATGCTAAACCAATGAGGGCAATCACGCCGATACCAGTCACAATGGCCATTGCCGCCCGGCCGAGTTCATCGAAAGAAATAACTAATGTATATATAATACTTGTCAACCCAGCAGCGATCATGCCAAGGCTGACGGCCGCCACTCCCCTGACTAAAACACCGATAATTAAATAAACAAAAGAAACGGCAATCACGATGATAAATGAATTCCTCTTATGTTCTTTCCGTTGCTTTTCATAAATCCGTTGAGCTTGGGCTTGTTTTTGATTATAGATCGCCAATTCTCGCTCATAATCTTTAAAGGCTTGAAGATCTTGGGTGGTTACTCCCTCAGCTGCTCCACCCGTTGGTGAATTTTTATAGTAATAATTTGGGGGTGCAAACGGAGATGGCTCTTTGTAGCGCCCGTATGGCGGTACGGGCGGTAGGTTCAAAGTTCCATTCAAGTTGACCACAAAGAGCATCGCTAATGAATAAATAATCACGCCGGCTGCAAAAGCCTTGATCCCATGAAGCGAGGATCGGCTCGGATCTAAAGGATCTCGTTTGGCGCCAACTGCATAACTTAGCGCGGTTGCCGAAAGTAAACCAACGTCGACAATCACTGTTTTTAACCACGGATCGAGATTTGGGAAACGGATACCAATCGCGTAAAGTAGAGCCAGTAATGAACCAACAGTGACCGAGCCTCCCACAACTGTGTTACGCCGAGCGAAAAAGCCGGCCGCCAATCCACCTAACGATAAAACAAACGCCAAAACAAAGCCAAACACATCTTTGACATCGGCCACCACCGAACTGACGGTCAAATTAATAAAAACCGGCAACAAGAAAAGAAAAGCAATTGAAGCTATTTCAAATACAT
>CAZVIU010000093.1:0-1716 GCA_964626935.1 uncultured Gammaproteobacteria bacterium | reverse complement strand
CGGCGCCGCGTTTGACTTGATCTAAAGTCACGGGATGCCGGCGTTCAACCGGCATGGCAAAATGTTGGACAAGCCGCACAATAACATAAACAATCACCCCGATTACGATGATCGGTATGAGAATGGACAACCATCCGCCATAGTACATAAAAACCCCCGTTATAAATTATAAATGTAAAAATATTACTTTTTGCATTTTACTCTTTCATTTTGCTATTTAATTTTTGATTTTTGATTTCTTTTCCAATATCCTCTCCCCAATCCAAATCACGCCAATAAATACCGCCAATCCGACAATCGCTAACACAATCACTGACCAATATAATCTCCACCAAGTTCTGGCGTAAGCGCCTTTTACAGTGTAAGTCTCTAGAGGATCAAGATTAACTCCTTGCTTAGAGACGGCCACATCCTGAGAAATGGCTGATGAAAAACGACTTTCGAATGGACTCGATAAAGGCGCACCGGTCGTGTAACCAGCAATCCCTTCAGCTAAATTTGGTAGATAGTTTGTTCTCCCCTTCCCAGAGCCTTGCAAATAAAGATCTGGCTCGACATAAACGGCCACATCGGCCGAGTCAATCGCATGATCAAACTCGGCGGTTTCGAATTGATATTTGAACAAACCGAGCGGTTCTTCGGTCGTGTAGCCATTAACTTTATAACTGACGTAGACCGTAGATTGTTTATTGGGTTCAATCGCTGCCTCAAACGGAATTTCAACAGATAATCCTTTGGCGGCTTGCTTGACTTGTGGCGTCACAATGCCATATTTTGTCTCAGACACCTTTCGTTTATCCTTGATGACACAATTGCCTTGACGATCATACTCTTTGCAATACTCTTCTTCTTTTTCGATCGTGTACTGCTGGATTACCCGAAGCACTTTAATTGATGTTCCCGAAATCGCAAATGACAACAACTTAACCGGTTCTTTGGCCAGATTTGTCTGTTCAAATTGAGCTGCGACTGTCGCCTCCCCCTCGCCATCAAAGGTCACCACATATTGATGCCGCGCACCAGAAATCGTCGGGTCGATGACGTCAGGAGGGACTGGTGACGGCGCAATCGATATTGCTTGACCAGCGGCGCAAACACCGAGCGCAGTCCCAGCACTAATACTAAGCCATAAAAATATCGGCCCAAATCTTTTCATATAACTAGTGTATCACTTTTTGAGTCTACTGCAATGAACGACCTCGGGCTTACGCCCCAAGGTTTCCCTTGGACTTCGTCCAGCAGCGTTTCTTTTGAGGCCTTCATCCACGGGCTTACGCCACGCACGTGTTCGGCCTCTAAAGATAAAATCATCTCGTCAGCCCAAATTTTCCACGATAAACTTTATAATCTCGGTTATTTTCACCCGCTCCTGTTTCATGGTATCCCGATCTCTAATCGTTACGGTTTCATCCTTAATCGTATCAAAATCAACAGTTACACACCATGGGGTGCCGATTTCATCTTGGCGACGTATCTTCGACCAATGTAACGAACGGCATTTATCGCCTATTCTTTTTCTTGGCTTTCACTTTGACGAGTGTTTTGTGAACTTTCAAGTTGATGGTATCACCAGAATTGATGCTTTGTACCACAACATTCGACACCAGCTTCGATGCGAATCGGGCTTTAAATTTGTAGTGACCAGGAAAGATATTGGCAACCGCCCCCCCACTTTGATCGGTCACCACGGCGGTCAGCGGTTGGGCAGTATCCAAC
>CAZVIU010000092.1:0-3095 GCA_964626935.1 uncultured Gammaproteobacteria bacterium | reverse complement strand
CTCCCCACTTTTCTGTTTTTTAGCCGTTTCTTCACGCGATAAGGTTTTGCATAATCCATCATACATTGACGGTTTTTTTGCTGCCATTTGTGTTTGTCGCAATGATTCTAATCGTTCTCCGGAACAAAAGCAATAATAGGCTCGATCTTTTCCTACCAGTTCTTCCGCGTATTTTTTATAAATTTCCAGCCGTTCTGATTGGATATATGGCCCGTATTCACCTTTCTCAACTATCCCTAAATTTTGATTTTTGATTTTTGATTTTTGATTTTTTAAAGCTGGCCCCTCATCATAATCCAGTCCCACCGCTTGTAGGGTTTTAATAATGTTTTCTATACCCCCGGGCACAGCGCGCGTCTCGTCAGTATCCTCAATACGTAAGATGAAAACGCCATTATTTTTGCGAGTGAAAAGAAAATTATAAAGCGCGGTGCGCAAGCCGCCAATGTGAAGAAAACCGGTTGGTGAGGGAGCAAAACGAACACGAATCATACAAGAATTAAGAGTTATGAATTAAGAATTAAGGCCTTAGTTTGATTATTACATCATTTTTAATATAAATAAAGAGTTGAATCAATTAATCCGCTCTAGTTTAATTTGGTTATATCCGGCCATTATTATAAGTGTCTTATGGTAATGTCAAATAATTTTTTCGCACTAAATTTAGAGAAAAATCGAAATATTTCGATCTAGGGCTCTTGACAGAATTAATAAGTTGTGTTATAGTAGCAATTACAAAATACGGGGGGCCAGCTCAGCTAAACTGGTAAAAGGGCCGCACAAAAGGTGAGGGGGGTTCACGGCCTTACCTCCCACTACCCAGTGTTCACAGCCAGTTCCACACTGGTCCCCACTATTTTCACGGCCGCGGCGGAGTGTCATTCGTCGCGGTGTCCCAAAAAACTAGGATAGAAATCTCCTGGTTCAACTAGAGGGGTCCTGTTCGCCTAGGTGAACATCAACGGGACTTGAGTACGTAGCTTTCCCTGCTAACTGCCGCAAGGCAACACGCGCAGGGCAATCTCGTACGGACCCCTCTTCTGTTCTTTTTGAATTAATGTTGGAGGCGCTGCTCCACTGGATAGTGTTCTTAAGGAACAGGGGTGTCTCCTAGTCAGCCAACGATGAATGCTGACAAACGTCCACCCCATTTGCGGCTGACCAAGGAACGGTAGCCACGGTGATAAGCCGTATCTACCTGAATGGTGGTACTTTCTCCTAATTCGCGGTGGTGAACCGTGACTTAAGAGAATGTGTGGGTTCAAGCCCCACCAGTCGTACTGGTCCGGTTAGAAGGGAAAAGTAAGCAAGACCCCGAATTTACGAATTTAGTGGAACAGGGGTTCGCGGACTCTCCCCCCACCTCTTCTAATCGGACCCACAATATTTTATTAGCCAACTGGTTCCGCGAGGAATCGGTAACGGCTGGAGCCTCCAAGTAGCTGTTGGGTAATGTATCCCTAAGTGTCTACGGACGCAAGGGGATCAGAAGTTGTTCCCACCTAACCCTATTGTTGCTGTTATCGTAAGAGGGTTAGACGGGCGCGAGGGGGTCGCCACCGCGTAGAGTGGAGACCACCGCCGGATCCCCTTTTGGGTTCGGCGGTTTTCTTTATTCTGCAAAAAAAAAATCATGCTCGCCTCATGACCCATATTCTCACGAATAGGTAAATGAAAAAATAAAAAACGAGGAAGATAAAACAAAATGGTTGATGCTTTGCACAACAAGCTGTGAGGAACTAACAAGTTAAATATTAAAAATTTCGTATATTGCTCCGAAGATGAATAAAACTATCAAAATCCATCCAAACCACCTCCCTATTTTTAAACTATATTCCGGAGTTCGCTTCCCTCGCGCGCGAGCTCTAAGCCAGATCATCACAAGCAAGGCTGTATCTAGTGCTGTAAAAACCGCACCGGCAAATCCAATTACCCGGATAAAATCACGAGTTAAAAATAAAAATATTAAAAGCGGCGCGCCAAGCGCTAGAAAAAAAGATAAAACGCGACTTCGATGCAGGTCATATAAAAATTGTTCTTCTAAATTAAGTCCAAGCACAAGAAAAGATGTGGCCACGGCTAAAAAACCCATGAGCGACCCAACAATAATGACCCAGTTGCCCAAAACTCCAGCCAAGCTACTAATTGCGTCTTCACTAACATTGCCAGTGATACCAATCGTAACCAAAGCAAAAACTAGAGTTAGAATAATTGTCAGCAAACCTCCAACGATTATAATTTTTTTCATCTGCCCAAAATTACCCTTTAAAATATCGCGTATCTCTGGAATAGCTGGCGCGCCAGACAGGGCAAAAAGTATTACGCCATAAGGCAAAAAGAAATTAGAAAAATTGGTGAAGGGGGCTTGACCAAGGTTAACCTTTGGCAAACCACCTAAAATTAAAACAACTATGAAGAGCGTCAATACGACGGTAAGAATTAATTCTATTTTAGTTACTAATTTTATACCTTTATAAATTAACGCCCCTAAAATTACAAAAAATAAAATCTGATAATTAAATTCACTGCCGCCAAAAAGCGGTGTTAGTAACAGAAATAAAAATCTGCCGCCTAAAATTATATAAGCTACAAGTGCAGCCCAAAATCCAAAAGTTGAAGTAAAGACTGCCAGTTTTTTAATATTCTTACCACAATATACTTCAACAAACCCAACAAAGCGATGGCTTCCAAGCGTGCGCAAAATAACCTCACCGTACATCAGATGCACCACTATCATCACGCTTCCCAAAAATACAAAATAAAATACTCCAATCCCCCACCCGGCTTGTGCTACTACATAAGGAACACCAAAAAATCCAACGCCAATAATCATACCAACTAAGGTCGCTGTGGCTCGCAGCCATGTTTTTGATTCTTGCCTCATATTAAGTCATTGAGTCATTAAGTTATTAAATCCGAAATTTGAAAACTGAAATCTACTATATTATATCAATGTGTATTTCCTGTGTAAAAATCTCTATTGTCACTAGCGCGAGACAAGTGCTAAGATGGTCTTGCTTTAAGCAGGTTCGCAGTTCGTACCCCATATAATGATTTTATCTTGTTCATTGTTCGTAATTTTCGTCTGCCTAAGG
>CAZVIU010000091.1:0-3188 GCA_964626935.1 uncultured Gammaproteobacteria bacterium | reverse complement strand
TGCCCGCTAGTCAAACAGATTTTATTTTTGCTGTTATTGCAGAAGAGTTGGGATTTATAGTAACTTTTTTGATTTTAGGAGTTTTTGGATTTTTACTTTGGAGATTTTTGCGCCTATCTTTGCGTACGCGCGATGATTTCACCAGCTTTTTAGTTTTGGGGACGATAACCGTTTTCTTTTTAGAATTTTTAATCAATGTTGGCATGAATTTGGGCTTGATGCCGGTCGCTGGCATTGCCGCGCCATTTTTAAGTTACGGTGGTTCAAGCTTGATTATGCACATGGCTATGGTTGGAGTGATGATGTCTATTTCTCGCAAGATCTAAACTCACTCTTGACGCCGAAGATAAATTATTGTATATTGTATTTTGAATAAACTTATACTAAGTTTTTTTACTGGTCATTGCGAGGAGTTAGGCGGGCCGAAGTCGTGCCTGCGGTAGATCACCCGTAGGGTGACAATCTTTATAAAGATCGCCACGTCTCTCAATGATCGTTCGTGATGACAAAAAACATGCGGAAAAGATAAAAAAATCATCACTGATTTCAGCGTAAAATACTGAAAAACTTAGTACAAGTTTAATTACGAATACAGGTGTCATCCTGACACAAAATCTGCCGAAGGCGGACCGAAATGTATGTTAAAACTTGAAGCACAACCAAGAGCTATTCTGGGTAAGGCGGTCAAGCGGGCGCGCGCCCAAGGGCAACTGCCAGCAGTTTTGTATGGACGCGACATTAAGCCGCGTAATCTTTTTGTATTGTATAATCTGTTTAAAAAAGTCTGGAGCGAGGCCGGAGAGAGCACTTTAGTTGATTTATATATTGATGGTGAGCCGCACAAGGTACTGATTGCTGATATTCAGCATGATCCGCTTAGCGGCAATATCAGGCATGTTGATTTTCGCGAAGTTAGGATGACTGAAAAACTTGAAGCTGATGTCCGATTAAAATTTGTTGGTGAATCGCGAGCGGTTAAAGAGCTTGGCGCTATTTTAGTTAAAAGTATTTCTGAAGTTAAGGTTCGTTGTTTGCCGCAGAATCTTGTTCATGAAATTGAAGTTGATCTTGGGCCGTTAGTTGAATTTGGTAGCTTGATTCGCGTTTCTGACATCCGCGCGCCTGAGAGCATTGAAATTTTAGCTAATCCTAATGAGGTTGTGGCCACAGTCGCCCTACCGCGCGTTGAAGAAGTTACAACTCCGGCAGCCGAAGTTGATCTATCAGCCATCAAGACAGTGGGCGAAGAAAAGAGGGCGGCCAAGGAAGCAGAAAAGAAAGCCGAAGAGACAGTAGAAAAAGCGCAGAAATAGTTTATAAGACACATTTGTTTAGATAAAGAGCGGAGCGCAAGCCAGGCGGGCAAAGCTCCGTGTTAAGAGCTTGATGCAAGTTATAAGATTTTCGCACAAAAAAGCCGAAGGCGGATTCCGTGGACAAACGAAATATAGACCACGCGCGCGCCTTGGGTTCTGGTGCGGGGGTCTTTTTTTGTTTTCTTTTTTAGCGCTCACGGCCAGTTTATCAATCATCTTATCAGCGCCGCTGACGAAGATTTTTTTGACAAAAGATGCCTCTCGCGTGACCGTGGCGCCTCTTGTAGGTTCTTCAAAAGAGCGCGCTTTTTTGTGGAAAGATAGTGAAACGCCCTACGTTGTGATTATTGATAATATGAAAGACGCTTGGCCGCCGCAAGGATTGGAATTCGCGCGGGTTGTATTTGAAGCGCCGGTTGAGGCTGGCATCACTAGATTTTTAGCAGTTTTTGGTTCAGATGAAAAAGAGGATTTTGATATCGGCCCAGTGCGCAGCGCGCGTCCTTATTTTGTAGATTGGGCAGAAGAATTTGGCACAATCTTGGCCCATGTTGGTGGCAGTCCGGAGGCGTTAGAAAAAATTAAAGAATCTCGCAAGGTTTATGGCTTAGATGAATTTCGTTACGGCGGCAGTTATTTTACTCGTCAGGCTGATCGCTACGCTCCGCACAATACTTTTACCTCGCTAGAACTGCTTAAAAAATTTGGTAAAAAAGTGCTTCGTCAAAAATCAGTTGAATTTAACCAATGGAAAACAAAAGACGATATCCGATCGTCGGACAGTAAATTATCCGTGTCTATTTCTTACCCCGATCCTTATAAAGTCCGTTGGCAATATGAGCCAGCGACTAATGATTACACTAGAATTATTCGCGAAAAGCCTTATCTCGCCGCTAGCGGCGAGCCGTTCGGCGCTAAAAACGTTATTATTTTGAAGACCGATATTACCATTATTGATAATATCAGCCGGCGAAAAATTGTTACCCAGGGCGCGGGCGAGGCTTTAATTTTTCAAGACGGGAGAGTTATAGAAGGTGGCTGGAAAAAAGCCAACGGATTTACTAAATTTTATGACAAGAGTGGTACCGAAGTCGCTTTTAATAAAGGCTCGGTTTGGATAGAAGTTGTAAATAAAAATTTGGAAATTATTTATTAAGATAATTTGAATTTCAAAACCCGCACTGCCCCGTTTAAATCTTTAATAAATTCAACCTTAGCTTTTGGAAAATAGCTATAAATAATCCGCTGTAGCGGATTTTTTTGTTGTTGGTTAATTTCAAAAAAATAGACTAGTCCTTCCCGTTTTTTAGTCACTTGATTTTCAAGTTCTTCTATCCTCTTGTTCTCTTGTTCTTGCGTTCTCTTGTTCTTGTGTTCTCTTGTTCTTGCGTTTTTGTATTCAGCTGTTCTTCTGTTTTGCCGCAGTACTGACGCCAGTTGTTTCAAAAGACCGCGGTAATGCTGTAATCCGTCTTTTCCGCCGACGAGCGCGCTTTTAGGTTCATACTTTTTAATTTCCGGCTGTGTCCTTTTCCATTCGGCCTCTGTTAAATACGGTAAATTGGCGAGGACCACCAAACCTTCTAATTCTGTCGATCGACATAATTGCAATTCCATCGATCGATGGAAATGCGAAAAGGGAGCAAGGGGGGCTTGGAGTAGATTGCCGCGCAAAAATTTAATTTGGCGAGACAGGCCGTGCAGTTTGGCGTTTTTCTTGGCTATCTCGAGCGCTTCTTTTGAAGAATCAATAGCAACAATCCTAATTTTTGCCTCTGTTCTTTTGTTCTTTTGTTCTTTTGTTCTTTTGTTCTTAAGTTCCTTAGCTATGGTTATAGCAATACAGCCGCTGCCAGTTCCGACATCTAGAAC
>CAZVIU010000090.1:0-3265 GCA_964626935.1 uncultured Gammaproteobacteria bacterium | reverse complement strand
AGCTTGGAGAAGACGAACTTCAACGATCGCCTGATTTTTGTGAAATTGCGCCGGAAGAAGTGATCAGCATAGAAATAATTAGAGAATTAAGAGAGCGGCTGGGTTTTTCTTCTATTCTTGGCCAGTGGAAAATGGCGCTAATCTTGAACACCGAGAAATTAACCCCAGAAGCAGCTAATGCCCTACTTAAAACCTTAGAAGAACCTAAGACAAACGTTTGCATAATTTTGACAGCCGAACATTCAACAGCCCTTTTACCAACGATTATTTCACGGTGTCAAATTATTAGATTTCCACCCCCTTTGGATCAAGACAAGCGACGTCCAGATGACATTAGCTGTTTAAAACATCTGATGAATTTAAAAGTTGGCGAGCGCATCCCAGAGAGTAAAAATTTAGTTGACAGTCAATCATTAGATGAGGTGTTTGATTCTTGGATTTTTTTCTTGCGTAAACAAATGCACATACATTATAATAGAAATGAGGTTATTGAACGGTTATTAAAAGCTAAGGAATTATTAAGACTTAATGTTAATAAACAACTTATTGTTGAGGACGTTTTGATCAATCTATAGACTTACGGACACCTCATGAATAAATTTAAAAAAATAACACTATTATTGGGTGCGTTAGTTTTAATCGGCCAGGGTTGTGTTTCTGTTCAGTTTGGGGCGAAGGGTGGAGCCGATGGCGGTATTTGGAAAACAGCTGATCGTGGGAATAGTTGGTTTCAGAAAGTTGTTCTGCCAGCGGTTGGCAGTGCCAAGTCTATTGCGAACGTTAATACCAATAGTCTCACCCAAGATCCGTCTGATCCGCAGGCAATTTATATTGGCACCAATCAAAACGGTCTGCTTTATAGTTATGACGGTGGAGAAAGCTGGAATCAAGTTGACAAGCTGTCTTTAGGACGAGTTGAGTTGCCAATGATTGATCCGCGTGACAAATGTACTATTTTTGTCGCCCAAGGCAACAAACTTTTAAAAAGCGTAGATTGTGCCCGCACCTTTAATATTATTTATTTTGATGCTCGGCCTGATGTCAGAATCTCATCTAGTTTGATACATCCGCGCCGCGTCGGAGAAGTTTTTATCGGTACATCAGCCGGCAATTTACTTAAAAGCGCTGACGGTGGTCTAAGTTGGGCAACCCTAAAGACATTTCCCAGTCAAGTTCAAGTAATCGTCCTTGACCCATTTTCTAACGTAAATTTTTATTTGGCTACCAAGGGGCACGGAATTTGGAAAAGCACTGATGAAGGAAAAACTTGGCAAGACCTAAGTCCAAATACACGGAATTTCATTGGCAGTAATGAAGTTTCGCACTTGGTTCAAGATATCGTTGCCAATGATTCCTTGTTTTTGGTATCAAAACACGGACTCTTGCATTCGGCTGATGGGGGGTTAACCTGGAAAAAAATAAATTTACTGACACCGCCCTTAACTACTGTCATCAGCTCCTTCGCCATAAATCCTAAAAATCCTCGCGAGATGTATTACGGCACAGCTACAACTTTTTATAAAACAACTGATGGTGGTGACACTTGGTCAACTAAACGATTGCCTTCGTCGCGAGCGGCAACAGCGCTAGTCTTAGATTATTCAAATTCGAACGTATTGTATATGGGAGTTACGCAGTTGCAAAAATAATTAAGTCATTAAACAACTAATTCAACGACTCAATAGCTCGATAACTTAATAACTCATGCGGATAAGCGATTTTAGAATTGATTTTCAAAAAAGCATTGACCACCTTAAGCAAGAGCTCGGTGGTATTCGGACTGGTCGGGCTACGCCGGCCTTGGTTGAGAATATCGTTCTAGAAGCCTATGGTCAAAAAATGTCAGTTAAATCATTGGCTTTAATTGCTGTTTCTGATCCAAAAAGTTTGGTGGTTGAACCCTGGGATAAAACAATACTAAAAGATCTAGAATCAACAATTAGAAATGCCGGTATAGGCATTTCTGTAGTTAATGAGAGTAATTTTTTGCGTTTAGTTTTACCACAATTGACTGAAGAAAATCGCAAAATGCTTGTTAAACTCACGGGCGAGAAGGCCGAAGAAGCGCGTATTGTGATCCGCACGTTGCGTGAAAAAGTCAAAGAAAAAATAATCGATTCGGAAAAGAAAAAAGAAATTGGCGAAGACGCGCGTTATAAAATGCAGGACGAGCTGGATAAAACGGTTAGTGATTTTAATGCCGAAATTAAAAAGTTGGCCGAGGACAAGGAGAAGGACATCATGATGATTTAATTATTAAAGCACCAGAACATTAAACCATCAAAGCAAGAATTGTTTTTATGTTTTCATGTTTTTATGTTTTCATGAACCTGTGGATTTAATGGAAAAAATTGTATCTTTATGCAAACGCCGGGGATTCATTTACCCTGGTTCTGAACTCTACGGAGGACTTTCCGGCAGCTGGGATTATGGGCCGCTGGGTGTCCTAATGCGGAATAATCTACGCGCTTCATGGTGGAAGCGTTTTGTGCAGGAGCGTGATGATATTTTAGGAATTGAAGGTAATATAATAATGCCGCGCCGTGTTTGGCAGGCTTCTGGGCACGAAGCCGGATTTAATGATTCTCTTGCCGAATGTAAAAAGTGCCACACCCGCTGGCGTGCTGATCACCTAAAAGAAGGTGAATACAGGGGGCAGGGTAAAGCTCGTGAGGCAAACCAATGTCCTAACTGCGGCGGGAAAGATTTCACAGAAGCTAAAGAGTTTAATTTGATGTTTGAAACTTATGTTGGGCCGATTAAGGAAGAGGAACATAAAACTTATCTTCGCGGTGAAACCGCCCAGTCAATGTTCACCAATTTTAAAAATGTTATGGATTCTTCAAGAAAGAAACCGCCCTTTGGCATTGCCCAACTAGGACGATGTTTTCGAAATGAGATTGTTACTGGCAATTTCATTTTTCGTTCACGCGAATTTGATATCGCGGAAGTGGAATATTTTGTCAAGCCAGGCGAAGATGAAAAATATTTTGATGGTTGGTTGAATGAGTGGCAAAAATTTTATCTGGACCTGGGCCTTAAGAAAAAAAATCTGCGCACCCACGAGCATCCTAAAGAGAGTTTAGCGCATTATTCAAAGCGCACTATTGACCTACAATATAAATTTCCTTTTGGCTGGCAAGAATTGGCTGGGTTGGCTAATCGAACTGATTATGATCTACGGCGTCATGAGGAGTATTCGGGCAAAGATTTAACCGTCTTTGATGAGCAGGACCAAAAAAGATATCTACCCTATGTTATTGAG
>CAZVIU010000089.1:0-3278 GCA_964626935.1 uncultured Gammaproteobacteria bacterium | reverse complement strand
CCGAATTTGTTTGTTAATTTTTTACGAACTTGCATTTCGTAATTCAAGGTAATTAGAATGAAAATGAAAGGGGGATTAATCTTATTTGATTAGTTTATGAAGTTTGGATGGATTCACTACTTTAGTTTTTTGTTCATGACGTTTTTTAATTTCAACACCGCCGGCAGCTAGGCTCCTTTCGGAAACAACGATTCTCCATGGTGAGCCAATCAAATCAGCATCAGCAAATTTCTTTCCCGGTGAAACATCATCGCGGTCATCATATAGAACCTCAACGTTTTGTTTTATCAGATCGCTATGTATTTTATCTGCGATTTGATCTACCTTGTTTTTGATTTTTGATTTTTGGTTTTTGATTTTGAGAAGCTGCGCTCCAAATGGCGTTACTTCTTCCGGCCAAATTATTCCACGATCATCATAGTGCGTTTCAACAATTGTGCCCAGGATACGGCTTGGTCCAATGCCGTAACAGCCCATGATAGTTAATTGGTCTTTGCCACTCTCATCTTTATAAGTTAGATTGAAAGATTTTGAAAATCTGGTTTTTAATTCAAAGATATTACCAACTTCAACAGCTTTCGCTTCGTGAATTTTTCCCACCACACTAGATTCGCGCCTGCTTATTGGTGTGGGGGTCTTGTCTCGCGCTCTCGCGCTCGGCTTCACTTTTCCGCATTTAGGGCAGTCATCTCCAGCATGAAGCGTGCTGATTTCACGATTTTGCGCGTAGCAGCACTTCTCGCAATAGTAAATTATATCCTCACCACTGGGAGTAAGCACTTGGAATTCGTGAGAATATTTAGAAAAAGCGCCGCCAGACGCTTCGGTAATCAGCGCTTCTAAGCCACAGCGTTTGAATATTTTGATGTAAGCTTTTTTAACCGCTTCATAAAAGCGGGCAAGGTCGCGCTCGTCAGCGTGAAAACTATATAAATCTTTCATTGAAAATTCTCGAAGACGCAAAAGTCCTGATTTAGCGCGAGGTTCATTGCGAAACTTATCTTGAATTTGATAGGCGGCAAATGGCAAATCCTTATATGAACTAATAAATTTTTTAGCCAGTGGAGTAATAATTTCTTCATGCGTCCAACCCAAGCCGTATTCTTTACCTTCTCGGCCTTGCACACGGAACATTACTTCCGGTCCTGGATCTTGCCAGCGTCCAGTTTGCTCCCAGGGCTCGCGAGGCAGAAGCGCTGGCATCAAGAGTTCCTCTGCGCCGAGTACCTTCATTTCCTCACGGATAATATTTTTTATTTTGTCAAGCACTCTAAGGCCTAGCGGCAAATAAGAATAAACGCCAGCCATTAACTGGTCAACAAATCCACCGCGAATTAAGAGTCGTGCGTTTACTGATTCAGCATCGTGGGGGGCAACTTTAGAGGTTTTAGTGAAGAGTTTTGAGTATAACATATTGGGTTAGAAGCGGATTTGTCGCAGATCTAAACGCGGATCAATGCCGATTCTATTATAGATGATATTTGAAAAAATAAAAACCCAAGACTATGTCTCGGGTTTAGTTTGTGGATTTAGTCGCAATTCAAATCGGCCATCAAGTTCGCGCAGAGTTTCTACCAGGCCAGTGTAGGCAAGCTCTTCTTGCGGAGCCATGGCTACGCCAAAACATCCTTGATCGCGCATGTTTTCGGATTTGTGCAAAGCTTTCTCTCGCGCCAGGTCCCATTCCAGGCCGGCAAACATATCTTCCCAGTCGCTTGTGAAGCAGCCCATTTTGTCCATGGAAAAAGCAGCGCAAGAAACAATTGGTTGACAATAGCCGCCGCGCACAGCGCTACCCACAGGCATAGGCATTAAGCTCATAGTATGACTGCCGCGAGCGTCTCCGGTAACATAAGGGCACTTTTTGTAAGGCTCAATCACTTCTTCAGGCGCTGGGAAAATTCCCTGCACTCGGAAAAGCATAACCGGGTCGTCTTTGCCAGTGTACTTGCCAGCGATATTATGGAGACGCGTAGCTGATAATGAAACCAGCTGTTCACCCGGATAAGCTCGCGAGTGTACGGCTTCAATTGCGAAGCGGTCAATATTGCGTAAAAGCGCTGCTAAACGCAAGTGCTCTTCAGGAAGTTGGAGTTTGATCACCCGATCGCTGTCAGCGCTTCTATGATCCATATCAATAACAGTTACTTCAAAGCCTTGAGCTAGTTTGGGAGAAAGTAAAAGTCCGCCATTCATCATTGGATTAGCCAGAGTATTCCAAAGATGGAAATTATAAGCACCAGGACCGCACTTGTCAGCGGCAAAAACAAGAAAAGCTTCGGCCAGACGATGCTTGGGCAAGAGATCAAATTCAATTTCAGCTACAGCCGGGCCAGCGCCGCGAAGATTACCAGAAGGCGCGTCAACCAAAAGATCTTGACCGGCAGCATAAACGCCATACGTTTTGCCAGTGCTAGTAATGGCCTTGAATGCCCACCAAGCCCACTTGTGTACTTCGGCGGCGCCAACACCATGTTCATGGCTCATGATTAGGGCAATGTCATCACCAGTATAAGTTGCCAAGCCATCAGTTAGTTTTTTATCTGCTACTGCTTGCCGCAGTAGTTCTTTGGCACGCTTCATCATGTCTTTGTGCGGCCTGGTATGTCCACCAACACTGCCAACATCAGCCTTAATTACAGATACAGTTACACGCTTGGGCATGTTCTCCTCCTGGTTTCAAATTATGAATCAGAGGTTTTAAGCCCCCCCCTTGTTTTAGAGAACCATAAACATTTAAACAAAAGTTCTTAAATTTGTCAATTTTGTATAAAAACAAAAGGAAGGCGCTGTGCCTTCCTTGGTAATGATTAGTAAACTCCTAATTTTTTTTCAATCTCATCAAGCAGGTTCTCGTTTGAGAATCTCTTACCTTGTTTATCGCTATTAAACGTTGATTGCGTCATCACAACTCGTCCATTGTGTGACCAAACTTTGGCGCAGACAACACCGAAGTCCACAACCTTGTTAAGATTATCTTCAAATTTAGAACCGTGTTTTAATGTGCCGCACTGAATACCAACACGTTGTCCAAGCCCGGGATCCCACTGAGTCATAAAAGCAGCTGTGTGGAAATTACCAATTGCCACTATATGACAACCACGCATGGCCGCAAGCGAGGCTTGCAAACGCAGTGATGTGGTTTGAGCACGACCTTGGTGCGGATGCTTAAAGCCAATCTTTAAACCCGATGGCAGGGCACAGATATTCTCGGAGGAATCTGTGGCCACAAGTTTTGAACTAATAAGTTCGGTCAAGTTTTTGGGAGTTGCCAGTCC
>CAZVIU010000088.1:0-3284 GCA_964626935.1 uncultured Gammaproteobacteria bacterium | reverse complement strand
ATCCTGAATTATTGCGATCCGAAATATCCGAATTACATCCGAATGATCCTGAATTATTGCGATCCGAAATATCCGAATTACATCCGAATGATCCTGAATTTTTTGATTGATTGAATAGCTTATAATTTAGCACGCGCTTTGGCTTGAGATATTGTTGTCTGAAGTTTACAAGTAAACCCAATTCTAGGCTAGAATTTTCAAGATATCTAAGGATTTGATTATAATCATTTTTTTCAATAAAGTTTTTTGCCTTTAACTCTATCAAGATTTTACCCTCGATAATAAAATCCGCAAAATTAGACTTAATGTCAGCAGTTTCTATCGACTTTTCCCTCGCAAACGTTATGTTATTTTCTTCTAATTTTTTTGCTAAAGCATCAGCATACTGTTTCTCGCGGCAAAATCTACCAAGCTCTTTTTGAACCTCAAATAAGATGCCGGTAAGTTTATAAGAGAGATCTTTTTCAACAATTTTGTCTTCGAATAATTCGGATGTATTCGGATTTTTAGGATCGCGTTGTTGTAATGAAGCCGAAAGCTGAAGCAACAGCGTGGATTTTCCGATTCCGGGTTCGCCGCCAAGCAAAATGAGCGATCCCAGCACAATCCCACCGCCAAGAATTTTATCCAATTCAGTGATATTGGTTTTGATGCGGGGGATATTTTTAATTTCAAGTGTTTGTAAATTAACTATTTTATTACTGGGCGAGAAGTTTATAATTTCTTTTTTGTTTCGAATTTCGAGTTTCGAACTTCTGGTTTCGGTTAAGCTACCCCATTCTCCGCATTCTAAACATCGTCCGGCCCATTTGGGGGATTGGGAGTCACACTTTGAGCAAGTAAAAATTGTTGACTTAGTTTTTTGCACAAACTTTATAATGAAACCCTTAATATTCTTTTAATTTTTTGTGTATCTGACGGCAATGGCACTATTTTTGGATTACCACCTTTTCGACGACCCGAGTGCCCCCCTCTTGAATTTGCCAGTTGGCCATTCCCGATATAAATATAAACATGTCCGACGCCGTTTGAGGACTCGGTTCCATCATAACCCAATAGATCGCCATTCTGTAAGGGTATACCATTGACAGTATTGGCAGATGAATCAATTGAAGTGACCCTTTCGCCCTGCCCCCAAAAACCCTTCGTTCCTCCTGTGGGTACGGAGAGGCCGGCGCATTTTAAGACAAGCTTAGCAAACCCCGAACAGTCTAAACAAAGTGTTCCCGACGGGCAACTATTGTTATACTGTAAATATTCAGGCTTGACTTCTTTATATGGAGGCTGACCACCTTTACCACCGAAACGATATGTAACTTTACCGTTTAAACTATCGACGATTTCAGGTATAGCTAAATCATTACCGTTTCCTGGACAAAAAAATTCTGGTTTTTGATAGAGTTCCGACGCTAACTCATCTTCGGAATCGCCGCTATCTTCAAATTTTACGAACTCTCGTTTTATATATTTCACATCTAGGGCACCAGTGTGTAAAAGATCAGGATTTATAGTATTCAGTAGCACGTAAGAGCCCAAAAGCAACAGGACACCAACTACAGTTGTAGTAATCATATTTTTTGCCTGACCAATAATCGCAGCGTTGCCACCGGCTGTCATCCAACGAAGGCCGGCAATCATAATCATGACAATGGAAACAATAAAGGCGATGCTTACCCCATAACGGTAAAGGGCAACGACGTAGAGAGCAATAAAGGGAACGCGCACAAATTCTTCCCCATCCTTTTCAATAATTTTTACATCCTCTGCGCTAAATTCTTTAAGCGTTGGGATAGGAATTTGCAGAATCGGAGCGATAGGTGTAAATGGTATTAATGGTTTAGAAATTGTGCCGGTGCAAGTTTTCTTTGAACCTTCTCCTATACAAGTAAGACCGGGGGCACAGTCAGCATTAGTCAGACATCCGCCAAATTCAAGCGACACACACACATTATTAATACATTTTTTTTTGTTATCAGAACAAGGCGTATTTTCATTGCACTCTGTTGTTCCCGGTAGAGTTCCATATTTTTGACATTGTTCGGTATTATCATCAAAATAGTAACCCGACGGACATGAGTTATCTCCCGCCGGAATGCATTTATTTTCATTTACATTAAATACTTGTCCTTGAGGACAGACCGGAGTAGTGCCTTGTTCGCATAAATCTGTTTGCGCATTACACGATGGTTTAAGCGGCGAAGTACAATCTGCATCGTTCAGACAGGTAGTACCATTTTGGATTGGCGCGCAAACCCCCAATCCCCCAATGCAATAAACATTTGGCTCGGCAGAACATTGAGCATCTCCAGTGCAGGGCGTACCATGAACAGCCATAGCATTTTCAGTGGTCAAAAGTAGGACAGCATGCAAGATAACTATAAAAATAATTTTTTTCATAATGTTGGTGTTAAGTTCGTATATTTGCGTTTAGTTCGTAGTTCGTACCTTAAGTAGTTGTTGCTCGATCGTTTCTTTAAGCCTTTCATAACTCACTGCTCCTGAAAGCCGTTCATTGCCAACAAAGAAATATGGTACGCCATCAACGCCAAGCCGCACCCCTTCTTCAAAATCAGCTTGCACGCGCGGCCTCATCTTACTTGTTTTATAGCAAGTTTCAAAATCAGACCCAAGGCGTAGTTCTTGCGCAAAATTGAAGACCTCGGCCTCGCTTAAAATATCTTTTTGCCGTGAAAAAAGCAAATCCTGATATTCCCAAAATTTTCCTTCCTCGCCGGCGCAGCGCGCTGCCGAAGCCAACTTGTCGGATAGTGGATGGATATTGACAAGAGGAAAATCTTTCCACACCAGTCTAACCTTGTCTTCGTATTCTTTTAAAATCTGCGCCAGTGATTCTTGTACAGTCGCGCAAAACGAACAAAGATAATCGCCGTATTCTATAATGGTCACCTTAGCGCGAGGATTTCCCAAATTGGGATTGACAAAAGTTACTTGAGGAAGGGCATCGGCCGAGATCGAATTAGCAAAATCTGCCCCTGGGGCGGAAAGGCGTGGTTTATTAAAAAACGGCTGAAGAGTTAGATAGCCGAATAGTCCGACCAAAAGAAAAGCTAATAGTAATAAAATTATTAGTGGTTGTAGTCGCACTGATGGTTAAATTTATTTCAATCGCAATGTTAATATATTTCCGCTGATGGTGTCTTGAAAAAATAGTGTTGCTCCGTCTTCCGAAATGGATAAATTTGCCGCGTTAATTGGCACCTCGGGCACGGCAACTAGAGTTTTGGCGCCGCTTTGGAGATTAAGTTTATAAAAATTATCTGGTG
>CAZVIU010000087.1:0-3293 GCA_964626935.1 uncultured Gammaproteobacteria bacterium | reverse complement strand
GCGCTTGAATATGAAATCAAGCGCCAAACTGAACTTTGGCAAAGGGGCGACATGCCGCGTGTGCAATCTACTCGCGGCTGGGATGATGAGAACGGTAGCACCGTTCTTCAACGCACCAAAGAAGAAGCTCATGATTACCGCTATTTTCCAGAACCAGACTTGCCGCCAATCTCGCCATCGCAAATTGCCGATAGCTTGCGTAATCAAATACCCGAACTGCCGCGCGTTAAACGACTGCGTTTTCAAGATACCTATGGATTTAACGCCGAAGACGCTCGCGTTATTATTGAGGAACCACAACTAGCCAATTATGTTGAAGAGGTAATTTCTGAACTACGCGGGTGGCTCACCTCGCTTGAAACAGTTCTAGGCAGTAAAGAAGAAGTCTGGCAAACCAATAAATCAAAGCTTGTGCGTCTTACCTCTGGCTGGCTCTTATCAAAATTAGTTGGTTTAATGAATGAACACGCCATTGCTTGGAAGCGGCTACGCATCACGCCAGAAAATTTTGCTGAATTTATAACTCTACTCTATCAATCAAAAATTAATAGCGCCACCGGACTCAAAATTTTGGAAAAAATGCTCTTAGACGGCGTTGATCCTTCACAAGCTCTGGATGAAGGCCGACTAGAACAAGTTTCCGATCAAGATGAAATTGAAAAAATCGTCGCGCGTGTAATCGGCGCCAATACCAAGGCCGTGACAAATTTTAAGAGCGGCAAGACCAACGCTCTAATGTTTCTTTTAGGCCAAGTGATGAAGGAGTCTCACGGAAAAGCTAATCCAAAACTCGCCGAAGAATTGCTTATAAAAAAACTAACGTAGAAACGAAAACTAATCACAATTATCTACGCGAAACAAAACGCGAAAAAAGGCCTTAAGGCCTTTTTAAATTTAAAAATTGATATACTATATTTTATTCTCAAACCTTTAATCTGTAAATGTAACGATCGTTACATTTACTTAGTTGATTTTTTAGTGCTTTTTAAAAAATTTCTTACGACTGTTTCTGTTTTCTTTTTATCAGCCAACCATATAATTCTTTTATCTCGACGGAACCAAGTCATTTGGCGACGCGAGTAACGGCGGGTATCGCGTTTGAGGATACGGATTGCCTCGTCGAGCAATCTTTTTTTGTCAAGAGCTGATCTTTTATTTTTTTGAGGCCGAGCCTCTGCTACCGCCGCATCCGAGGATGCGGGGCAAGCAGGCGCAACACAAGGCTCGGTCTCTAGAGCGCGCAGATACATACCGATTTGGCGATAACCAAGAGAGGTCATGGAAGGAAGCTGCCAAACTCGCTCCCATTCCTGTTGGTCAAAGCTAAGCTTCTGCTGCAGGCGCAACCCGAAGCTTAGCTTCTTTGCTATTTTCACATTCTTCTGAATGTGAAAATGATTTCTTTTTGTTTCACGCACTAAACCTTGCTTTATTTGCTCCTCGACTCGCGCGTCAATTTTTTTATATAACTCTTGACGCGGCTTCTTTACGCCAATTTGTAACACCCAAAAAAGCGGTGGGCTTGTTTTGCGAAGATCGGAAAACTTAATGATCGAGGTCTGACCTCCCTGTGACGCGTCGAGCCCGAACTTCTGCTCCGCCAGATGGCGGACAACAACGAAATTCAGGCTCTTGTTTATAGTTAAAATCACTTCGAGCGCACGAATAACGCGGCGCGGATTGTCTTTTTGTACAAAGCTCGCGGCTTCGGGGTCTAACCTTATTAAGGTATCCCATAATAATTCACGCAACTGAATTTCTACTGCTTCAGTTACGCTCCCCCTCCTTCCTCCCCCTCTTCGAGGGGGAGGATTATGATAGGGGTTAACTTTATCAAAACCGAGTTTCTGCCGTAGACGCAACACAAAACTCGGTTTCATAAGTTGCTGGCGTAACTTTTCATTTGGTAAAACTTCAGGAATCTCTAAATTGTCCACGATTGCCCAAATATAAAGTCCAGTGCCGCCAACAAGAATCGGCACTTTCCCACGCGCCAGGATGTCGTTCATCGCCTTAATTGCGTCTTGTTTATACTGACCAACAGAATACGCCTCCCATGGTTCGACGAAATGAAAAAGGTGATGCGAAATACTCTTATGTCGAAGCGAGACCTCCGTCAATGTTGAAGCTAAGCCTCCTTCTTTAAGCCAATATCCATCGACTTGCAGAATGCGTCGAGGCTTAGCTTCGCTTACCTTGGCAAATGGCGAGGCTGTTCCAATATACATTCCTTTATAAATACTTCTTGAGTCAGCGTTGACGATCTCTCCGTTAAATTTTTTCGCCAAGAAAATTGCCAAATCAGTTTTACCTGAAGCAGTTGGACCAACAATGGCAATAATTTTTGGTAATTTTTTCATACGGTATTTTATACACAAAAAGACAGGTTTTGTAAACAAAACCTGTCTTTATTTAATTATGACCAGCTATCAAATTGCGTCTTTATGGACCCTAATGAGGCGCGAAACTATCGCCGCCGCCTCCTGATGGCGGGGGGCTAAATGTGCCGCCGCCTCCTGATGGCGGGGGGCTAAATGTGCCGCCGCTAGTGTCTCCTGATGACGGAGGGCTAAATATACCACCGCCAGTCGAGCCACCAAGTGGCGCCAATCCACCCGGTTCTGAACCGCTGACTGGAGGTAAACCACTGGGTAGACCACCAGTAGGTGGCGGATGGAAATCGCCACCTGAAGGCAAACCGCCTAAAGGTTGCGGTCCAGCAGATGGAAAGCTTGGCGCAGTCCCGCCTGAAGGAAAACTTTGAGGAGTGGTGTCTCCAGTTGTGGGAGCAAAAAATGGACCGCCTTCTGGCTTAGTTTGTGGGAATGTTCCAGGGAATGATCCGCCGCTTGGAAATTCTCCAAACGAAGGCGCTCCACCGCTAGACGGCGCGCCTAATGAAGGCGTACCTTCGGTTTTTGGAACAAAGAATGGTTGTTTAGACGGTGCGCCCGGTGATGGCGCGCCAAGTGATGGAGCGCCTAAAGATGGAGCTCCTAATGATGGCGGCTCGCCTAAAGATTTAAAGCCAGGAAACTTACCAGGGGTTACGCCTCCACCAGGGAATTGTCCGCCAGTAGCGCCTGGCGCCTCACCGCCCGGAGGCAATGGGAATCTACCCGGCGCTTCACCGCCTGGGGTAGGAAATGGAAATCCGCTCGGGCCACCAGTTGTGCCCTCACCCCTCGGATGTGAAATTGGCGGAGGACCTAAAAATTTACCAACATTAAGGAAGTCTTCAGGCCTAAAACCCCCTACACCAAATCCTCCAGGAAATTGTCCGCCAGTTGCGC
>CAZVIU010000086.1:0-3466 GCA_964626935.1 uncultured Gammaproteobacteria bacterium | reverse complement strand
TCATGCCTAGTCTCGTGGGCTCGGAGATGTGTATAAGAGACAGGGCTTAATGAATAGGCGTCAGTATCAAACATATTTTCGCTGTTAAAATCTTTGGGCAAGAAAATTGTATTAGCGAAAGTAGTTTGACCCTCAAACACTGGTAATGTTTTTTGCCACGATAAATAGCCCGACTTCTGAATTTTAATTTGGTAATCTTCAGGCAGGAGCGCAGGCAGGCGAGCCGGCGTTACGGATCTTACTTTTTGGTTGTTTATAAAAATTTCCGCACCTTTTGGAATTGATTCTAAAAACAAAATTCCGGTACGCGCTAGTTTCCATTTTTTGAAATTATATCTATAGCCAGCCGTGTATAATAAAACTGTTGGCGCGCTAGCCAAAAACAACAGAATAAAAAAAATATAGATAAGACGGCGGACAGATTTTGACATATCTTCTGATTACTAGGATGCCTAGAATCCTCTCTATTAAATCATATCACCCCCTCATAAGAATAAATACATCCCTTAACGGTCATTTGTATTTAAGCTATACTACAAGAGATGTCTAAATTTATCATTAAAGGCGGAAAATCTTTATTTGGCGAAATTGTGATTGGTGGCTCTAAAAATGCGGCTACACCTATTATTGCCGCCACACTTTTAACCGAAGAGGAGTGTATCATTTCTAATGTTCCGGATATCACTGATGCCCGACGGATGTTGGAGATTTTAGAAAGTTTAGGCGCGCGAATCCAAAAAATTGACGCGCACACCGTTTCCATTACCAATAAAGATATTAACCCCAAAGCTTTAGACGAAGACGCGGTTCGGGCCATGCGCTCGTCAATTCTTTTTATCGGACCCTTGCTCGCGCGAATAGGCGAAGTGATTATTCCTGAACCTGGCGGCTGTATTATTGGCAATCGGCCGATTGATACGCATCTCGAAGCTCTTGGGCAGCTTGGCGTAGAAATAAAACAGGAAAACGGCAAATATATTTTAAAAAATGGCGTAGTTCGCGACCGACAAGTGGTTTTGCGTGAATTTTCAGTTACGGCAACTGAAAATCTACTGATGGCCTCTGCCTTAACTCCGGGTGAAACTATAGTCAAACTGGCCGCTTATGAACCGCATGTGCAGGACTTATGCAAGTTTCTTGTATCAATGGGCATGGAAATTCAGGGCATTGGCACACATACCTTGCGGATTAGCGGCAAAAATAAACTCCATGGCGCTAAGCATACGATTATTTCTGATTCAATTGAGGCTGGGACAATGGTGGTTTTAGGCGCGGCCACCGGAAGTAAGTTAGTAATTCGTCCTTTTGAGATCAGCTCATTTGATAGTCTAATTGAGCTTTGGCAAAGAATTGGCCTGAAGTATGAAATTCGTGATAATGTATTAGAAATTAAGCCGGCTCGTTCTTTGCGCGCTTTCCGCTACCAAGCCTTGCCTTATCCGGGTCTGCCAACAGATTTGCAAGCGCCTTTTAGCGTCTTGGCAACGAGCTGCCAAGGAACAAGCCTGATTCACGATCCGCTATATGAAGGGCGCTTGGGTTATGCGGCTGAACTAGTTAAAATGGGAGCCAATGCCACTTTGTGCGATCCGCATCGGGTTTTGATTTCTGGACCAACGCCGCTCTACGGCACAGAAATTAAAAGCTTGGATCTACGCGCTGGCGCGACTCTGGTCATTGCTGGTCTTATTGCCCAAGGCGAAACCATCATCAATGACGCTGAAGTTCTTGATCGGGGATATGAGAGGATAGATGAAAAATTAAGAGCGGTGGGAGCAGATATTAAAAGAATCTGAAATCAGTATGTTTTGGAAACATTTAAAAATTAATCCGCGACTGACTAGATTATTGCGCGTTTATGGCATAATTTATCTCTGCCTTGTTTTAATATTAGGTTCTTTTATTCTTGGTTGGGATTTTGGATCTAGGGAAGGCGCTAATAAAGCCGCAGGTAAAATTGTCGGCGAAAAAAACCAAGAACCGACCTATAATAAAGATGTTAATTTTAATTTATATTGGAATGTGCTGGAGTCAGTTAAGAATAAGTTTGTTGCTCAACCTGTAAATGAGGTTAAGTTATTCTATGGATCTTTGGCTGGCATGGTGGCTTCGCTTGGCGATCCTTACTCAGTATTTTTAGAACCCCAAATCTCGAAAGAATTTCATCAGGAATTATCAGGAGAATTTTTTGGTATTGGCGCGGAAGTTGGTATTAAAAATGATCAGCTAACTATAATCGCGCCGCTTGAAGATTCTCCAGCCGAGCGCGCTGGTTTGAAATCGATTGATAAAATTATGGCTATAGACGGTTTGCTGACTTCAGGCATGCCGCTTGATGAGGCTGTTTCCAAGATCCGCGGTCCCAAAGGCACAATTGTTAAATTATCAATTTCACGAAATGGTCTTGCCAAGTTACAGGAATTTTTTATCACTAGGGACAAGATTGTTATTAAGACTGTGCGGCTTTCCTTCCACGAAAACAACAAAATTGCTTACATAAAAATATCTCAATTCAATGAAGATACTTTAGCCGATTTTAATCGAACAGTAGATAAAGTGCTCCGAAGCAGCGCAAAAAAAATAATTTTAGATTTACGAAACAATCCCGGCGGGCTCCTAGATAGTGCTGTTAATGTTGCTAGCGAATGGCTGCCTGAGGCCGTTATTGTGGTTGAAAAATTTGCTTCTGGCGAGGAAAAAATTTATAAATCAGACGGGGGCGGCCGATTGCGCGACCTACTAACGATAGTATTAGTTAACGGTGGTTCAGCTTCGGGGAGTGAAATTGTTGCTGGCGCCATGCAAGATTATAATCAGGCTCGCCTTTTAGGAGAAAAAACTTTTGGTAAAGGATCGGTGCAAGACTTATCACAATTTAGCGATGGTTCCTCGCTTAAACTTACTATTGCTGAATGGCTGACACCCAAAAAGCGTTCAATTAATAAAACTGGTATCGCGCCCGACATTGAAATAAAACCAACCGAAGAAGATATTAAGGCAGATCGAGACGCGCAGCTGGACAAGGCGATAGAGCTATTAAAATAAATTAAAAATCAAATATCAAAAATCAAAATGTTGAACGCGCGCGGCGATTGATTTTATTTATAATAATTTATGCGCGGAAGCGCATACGTAAATTTTACATTTTGTATTTTAATTTTTGATTTAGTAAATAATGTGCCTGTATTACGAAAAGGAAAAAAAATAATAGTGCGTCGGGAGTTTTCAGCGGGTGGGGTGGTTTTTAAAATTACCCCAGATGGACCGAAGGTTGCTTTTATTTTAGACCCGTTTCGCAAGTGGGCCTTTGCTAAAGGGCATATTGAAAAAGGAGAAACGCCGCGCGGCGCGGCGCGGCGCGAGACCGAAGAAGAAACTGGATTAAAAAATCTGCGTGTTATTAAATATCTGGGTAAGATGGATTTTTGGTTTCGTGATCGTTTTGAACACAAAGGTGCCTTAGTAC
>CAZVIU010000085.1:0-3600 GCA_964626935.1 uncultured Gammaproteobacteria bacterium | reverse complement strand
GCAACAATCGAATCAATCATTATGCTGTTAA
This sequence comes from uncultured Gammaproteobacteria bacterium, assembly GCA_964626935.1. Classification (GTDB taxonomy): domain Bacteria; phylum Patescibacteriota; class Patescibacteriia; order CAZVIU01; family CAZVIU01; genus CAZVIU01. The sequence continues at coordinate 3,569 of CAZVIU010000085.1, read as the reverse complement.
GGTGCTAAGTGCGTAACTCCTGTAAATGGAGAAATAACGATAGATGATGCTTATTTAAAGCTCCTCAAGCTTGACGTTTTCCGTCTGCTTGTCCTTAACAAGCTCCAGGTATTTTTCTGTCGTTGACAGGCGTTTGTGGCCCACGAGCTTGCTTAACGTCGTGATTGGTGTTCCTGCCATAAGGTGATGGGCAATAAAGGTATGTCGTAGATCGTTGACTTTGGCACCTTCGATACCAGCTACACGGAAATAGCGGTCAATTGAAGTTCTGATGTTGCGGATGAGAAGCGGTTTGCCGGTCTTGGTGATAAATAAAGCGCGGTTACCGGTGGTATTGCCCCGGGCTTCAAGGTAGCGGTTGAGGACCTCTTTGGCGGCTTTGTTGAGCGGGATCGTGCGTTCCGCATGTCCTTCCTGCGCGGCTATAAAAATGCTGTCGCCTCTGATATCGTCAACTGCCAGGTTGGCAAGCTCGCCGATGCGTACGCCCGTTTGAAGAAACAACTCGACGATGGCATAAGTGCGGACATCTGCTCTGCAGGCGTCGCGAAGGGCCCGGTATTCGATTTTAGACAAAATACGAGGCGGCTTAACCTCGTATTTCGGGTGTTCGATCTCGATGGCCGGGTCGATAGTAATTGCCCCGGAGGCTTTGAGGAAACGGAAAAAGGTTTTAATCGAGTTGATCTTGCGCGAAATTGATTTAGGAGTATAGTTGTCGCTTCCCAGTTTCTTGAGATAGGCCTCAAGCTCGTCACGGCTGACTTCTTCGATAGTTTTTTTGCCCATATTGCCAAGAAATCCGATAAGCTGGTCGATATCCTTGCCGTAAGCAACTATAGTGGCGCGGGCACGCCTGCGCGAGCCAAGATATTCGGTAAATTGGGCATGGACGGTTTTGAGTTCTGCCATATTATGTTTTGACCCCAGGATATTTGCGCGGCAGGAGGTGTTTGGGGCGTTTCAACAGCCTAAAAAATGTATAACCTATAATATCATAGAAAAAGTCGTAATTCAAGGGGCAACTTTGTGCTTGACAGGCTATAATAGATTTACCGCCTAATTAGCCTTGTATACAGCCGGACTATACCCCATAATATATGTTAATGAATATCCTCCGTCATCCGCTAGTAAGCAAAATCGGAAATATCGTTGGGGCCGTGCTTTTGGTGCTACTGGTAACTTCACTTATTGATGTCTACCGCAAGCGCGGAGTCATAAAAGACTACGAGCAGGCCTACGATAAGGCGAAAGCAGAAAACGAGAGGCTTAAGGCGGCTATGGATGAGGCTGAAACTCCCGAGTATGTGGAAAAGATTGCTAGAAACAAGCTGGGTATGGCGCGGGAAGGGGAAACGGTGGTACTGATAGACGAATCGCAGCGTCCGGCAAATCCGGAGCAAAAAAATCAGAAGAAGCCGGCAGAGGTGCCGGCCTGGAAACAATGGTGGAAGCTGTTTTTCTAGTGTATAGGGTATAGGATTAGGGGGTAGGAGATGATCAGACTTAAGTACAAGGTAAAGGTAACGAACCTGCGGCACACTTCCGATGTTTTTTCGTTTGTTGACGGAAAGGCGCTGTCACTCCTGCTGAAGTACGATTTTAGTACCATAGGAGAGGATCGAACTCTCGACTCCACGCTTACCCGCCTGCCAAAGCTGTAGGTGCGTTTGTTTGACGAAATCCGAACCTATTTTGAACGGAACTGACGGCGCGCTTCGCGCGCCAAACTGAACGCTCGGGCGGGCAAAAAGGAAGGGGGTTGGGGGGAAGGAATTTTTGCCCGCCCTCGCTTTCCGCCGCCGCCGAATTTCGTGCCAGTGAAACTGGCGCGCCGCTAAACCTTTGCAACTGCAAAATACTTTCGTCTGACTTTCTCCATCACAATACTAATTCCCATTGAAGCAAGACCAGCGACAAAGAGCGTAATAGACCAGCCAACTTCGTTTTGGAAGTATTCTCCACCGATTGAGAAAATGTAAATTATCAAGAATAGTGTCCCGATGAAAAGATATTGTCGTGCCAGTTTTGGAATACTTCCAAAAATAAATCCTAAGCTGGATAGCAAAAGTAAAGTTTCGTAAACAGGTTTTTTGCCATCAAGACCAAGATAAGAGATTGCGCCAAGAACCCAAAAGGGGCCAACGAGATTAAAAAACTCTTTGTATTTCGGTGCTTCTTCAAGTTGAAGATTTTTTAATTTTTCAACAACATACGCAAACACAAGATAAATCACGCCGACAATAACATTTGACCAACCGATAATATCTTGGTCGTAAACAGCTGTGCTTCCGGTAAAATCTTTTAATAGAGTGCCGTCAATAGCGAGGCGCAAAAGTGAAAAGAATACAATTCCTGCGCCGATAAGATATGGGGCTTGGCAGTATTTTTTGAAATTAGCTTTTTCATAAAAAATACCAAGAAGGAAATATGCCACTCCGAAAAATAGGAGAAGCCAAGCCAAATGCTCCTTATTTTGGGCAAATGTTTCTCCAAATAATCTGATGAAAGAAAGAACGAGGACTAAAGTCCCAATGGCGTGAGAATAATGCCCTTCTTCTTTTTGTTCGTTCTTATCGTAAAACAAACTTAAAAATAAATATGCTGTTCCGGGGATAAGAAATAGCCAAGCCATTGTGGGTTTTTCAAAAACGCTTTCAATACCAATGAGCTTGAGGAAAAAGTAATAAACAAACAGACCTACGCCCTGATAAAGAAAAGCCCAGATTGGAAAACGGAAAATAAAACTGGAAACAAGATACAAAACAAAAGATAAAAGTGAAACTGTTAAATTGAAGTTATCGTTAAATGGCTTGGCAAACATTTCCAATTCTTTAAACATAACTGACAAAAAGAATGGGAAAAGTAATGAACCAACAACCAAAAATACAATGCCTTGTTTCTTATGTTCACTACTAAAGAACATTGGCGCACCAGCTCCATAACAAATCAGCATTGGGAGAAAAATTGCAAAAATACGCGCCGCCGATCCCCATTGAGACCAGTTAATTCCGATATAAATTATCCCGGCAAGAACAACAATAAGTCCGCCGAGATAAAGTAAAATCTGTGAGGCGGATAAACTTTTCAACTCAATGTTCCACTCGGACTTTTTCGGCGGGGCGGGCGGCGCGACTGGCGCGGCGGATTTTTGCTGTATAATTTCTCGAGCTTTCAATAATGCCTCGTTTATTTCCGTTGAATTCCACCCCTGCCCAGTAAGAGCCGCGCTTATTTGCTCGACCGAATACCCTCCCTCAAGCGATTTCTGAACATAGTCCAAAATTTGTTTGTTGACCATAGGATTATTGTATCAATTTTAATTTGTTAAGTCATCTAAAGAAATAACAAGGGCTTTCGCAATTTTCTTTAGAGTGTCGAGGGTAGGATTTTGATTTTTCCCTCCCTCAATTTTAATAATTGTATTGTTGGCGACACGGGCCAATCTCGCTAATTTTTCTTGCGAAAGCCCCTTGGCTTCTCGCAATTTTCTCAAGTTTTTTGATATATTTGACATACTCTATCGTAGGAGTAGAATTGAAGTATAGCTATCTTTGCTACACTATCAT
>CAZVIU010000084.1:3361-3641 GCA_964626935.1 uncultured Gammaproteobacteria bacterium | reverse complement strand
ACATTATTAAATCCATAATATTCTTCTAACATCCGCGCGGTTAGATCAGCGCTAGTGTCTTTGTTAAATCCAAAATTTTGATCCTCCCAAGCTGCTAATTTTTTAATCTCTTCTTCAGCATCGGCCGGTCCGGTAATTAACTGATTTTTATAAAATCTAGCAACCATGATCACCGCTGCTTCCTCGCAAGCATCTTCGTGTAAAACATCCCAAACGGCAAACGGCGCTTGCGCGGTAAAAGGAACAGCTAGATTTATCTCATCAGGTAAATTTACTGCCT
>CAZVIU010000084.1:0-3351 GCA_964626935.1 uncultured Gammaproteobacteria bacterium | reverse complement strand
TTACTGCCTCTTTTATTTCTTTAACATCGGTTTTTTGACTCTTGTCAGGCTCGTAAGGCGCAAGCCGCACTGATCCGGTGCTTACAAAATTATTATTGGACTCTTCAATGATTTTTGTGATCGCCGGCAATTTTTCTTGCGCCTTTTTTAGGTTATATTCAAAAATTTTAAAACGGAAGGTATACACGCCTAAAGCTAGGCTTCCCAAAATACCTAACATTATAAATAAAAGGATTTTACTAAATCCCTTCTTTTTAAGCATAAACTTATTTTAACTTAAAAATGATCATTTATCCAATCGTGGTTCAGTTATGATAACTGTAAATAAAACTCCTTAATTCCTTCTTGGTCCCACAGAACTGACCGTGGGACCAGAATAAAAAATCCTCGAGCAAGTCTCGAGGATGTTTTTTTGATTATTTTTTATCGCAAATAGCTGCCAGCTAAGAGTTTTGATCGTCCACGCACAATAATACGCTGATCTCGATAGTCGTAATCACAACGGGCGGCAAAAAGTTGACAAAAAACATCATCATACGTACCAGCAAGGCTTAATTCTTTCCACTCGTTCCAGGGCACAAGCACAATACCACGGATTCCCTCTGATGGATTATTGTGCTCTGCCGGGACCTTTAACCTGTCAACGGTTAAAAGATGAAGCCGTTCAGAAAATATCCCATCATCCATAAAAGGATTAGCCATTTCAATAATCCGACTTGACTCTTGTGGTCGCGAACCAGTTTCAGCCGCAAGTTCGCTTACTAAAACATGAATGGCGCGCCCTAGTTTTTCTCCACCAGCCGGCAGCATCTGCACCCAAGCGCCGCGATGACGACGATGTTCTTGAATCATAACAACATGTCCGTCTTCAGTCACCGGCAAACAACGCATCGCCGCTGTAAAGGGGAAAAAACGCATAAACTGCGTGCCGCGCTTATCATCAGGCCGCAGAGTTTCATAGAACACTTCAATCATGAATTGATTGAAAACAATTGCCAAAACTTTTACGCACTCAAATTCGCCACGAGTTACGTCACCTGTAGATTTGTCAAGGTGTCGCAAAATTTTCTGCGCAACGTGCGCTGGAAAATCTTGCTTAATCTCTTCCTCGGTTGGTTCTACCCTTAACTGAAACGCTCCAAAATCGCCACGCATCTTCATCTGATCTTTTACTGAAACGTCAGTTGTGCTCCTCATTCAGTCCTCCGTTTCCTCGGCCCGACCACAGTCTCCTCCATTTGTACCTATAGTTTAACTTATTTCTAATTTATTGTCAATGAAGCGACACATTTCACATGATTTCTACATATCCTGTAAGACGCCAATTAACATGTTACAGAACATTAGTTTTTTGTTCTATCGGTGTATAGTATGTGCCTGACCAGACGATATGCACCTAACAAACTCGAGGGCGGCTTGCTCTTGATCTAGAATTTTGTTATATTTTACTATACTTTAGTGCCAGGGTAGCTCAGTTGGTAAGAGCGTAGCACTCATAACGCTAAGGTCGTGGGTTCGATTCCCACCCCTGGCATTTAGAATAATGCGCCCGTAGCTTTAGGCGGAAGAGCATCCCGATATTCATCAAAGGTATTCCAAGCATTAAATGTATACAACTTATATTTTGAAAAGTTTAAAAAATAAAGGCTATTATGTTGGCAGCACAAGAAATTTTAAAGACCGCTTAGAACGTCATTTTTCTGGTAGATCAATAGCAGCCAAAAATCGTTTACCTCTTGTGCTGATTTATAAAGAGGATTTTACTAGCTATGGTCAAGCTTATAGGTTTGAAATGTGGTTGAAGAAACAAAAAAGCAAAAAATTTATTGAGGATTTTATTAAAAAAACGGGTAAAAAAATATCTTAACAAGTGCGCCCCTTGCGCCCGTAGCTCAGCTGGTTAGAGCACCTGCCTTTTAAGCAGGGTGTCCTGGGTTCGAATCCCAGCGGGCGCAAAGAAATTTTCATAAAGGATTCAAAAGATTAAGAACTGGCCTGAAATAGGACTGTTTTTTTATTTCTGCTGAATATCGATTTTTCACATTAAGAAGCTAGAAACTTTATCTTCCCAAAGAAACTGCCGATCGGCAGTTTCTTTGGGAAGATGTTTTTAATAAATTTGTATATTACAATTAGAGCTGGGGAGATGCTTTTGATAATTTGATAAACGGAAGAATACTTTTGACAAATTTGTATGTTTAATAAATGCTCCACTTATAACAAATAATTTAACAAATAATTATCTTGTTTCTAAATACCTATTTTATAAGCATCACTAAAACTGACCGATCGGTCAGTTTTAGTGATGCTTGATTTTTTCGATTGCTGTTATTTTTAAATATAACTTAAAAACGACCGATTTCTATAGGTCGTTTAAAATCTGTTGCTTGCCCGCTCTAGCGCTCTCGTGTGTTCGGGTAATTACTTAATATTAAGAATTAAATCAGCCAAGACATCGGCAGAATTATCTTTATACAGAGAATGAATGTTAGTGGATAATTCTCCGCGTAAATTATCATTGTTCAAAGTATCCAAAATCAATTTGGCCAAGGATTGATCAGGGCTATTTTCGTCAAAATATAATGCCGCTTCCCTACTTTCAAAATATTTAGCATTATCAATCTGGTGCGTGCTAGAAATCGGCACCAAAATTGCTGGCAGACCGCGAGCTGAAAGCTCAGTAAGCGTGGCCATGCCAGCGCGACAAACTACAAGATCAGTCGCTGCGTAGGCATGGGCTAACTCTTCGCCTAAAAATTCAAAATGATGATAGCGAAGCGCGTCAGCGTGATTGATTTCTAGTTTTCTTTTGCCAACTGAATGTATAATTTGTATCTTATCCTCAAGAACTGGCAAGGCGTTCCAAATAAGACGATTCAAGCGCAAGGCTCCGGTGCCGCCGCCAAGAACTAGCACGACCGGCCGATCTTCTTCCAAGTGAAACATTTTTTTAGCTACTTCCTTATCCCCAACTAACATATTAGGTCGCGCCGGATTACCAACAACTTCACAACTTGTTTTTGAAAAATATTTTGCTGACTCAGCAAAGCTCACAGTAATTTTCTTTACAATCCTGGCCATGAGCAAATTGGATAAGCTGGGCTTTATATCTTGCTGATGCAAAAATGCCGGAATTTTTAAAATCCAACCGGCTAGAACTACTGGTACTTGCACAAATCCACCAGCGCCAACTAAAACATCAGGCCGTACTTTGCGCAATAAAACTAAGCTTTGCAGGAAACCTAAAACTAAACGAAGTGGATCTAAAAAATTTCGCCAATCAAAATAACGGCGCAATTTGCCGCTAAAGATTTTATAGAATTTGATTCCCGCCATCTCCACCACCTCGCG
>CAZVIU010000083.1:0-3724 GCA_964626935.1 uncultured Gammaproteobacteria bacterium | reverse complement strand
ACGGATAAAATCACTTTTCAAATTATTAACAAGTGTCCACTATTGAACTTTACCCCTTGTTAAAAGTCCAAAGACAAAAAATAACCACAAAATTGAAACTGTATAAGCAACCGCGATATTTCTTATCTTGTCCCAAAACGAAACCGGCCCATTAGGCGCCTTAAAGATCCTCTGGAGCATCTTACTCCTCCTTATTTTGAAGTACTATTTTAAATATAAACTAGATGATGTTTTAGGTCAATGGGGTTTGGGGAGTTCCACGTTTGACAACATTTTCTACAGCTGCCCAGCGTGATGGAGATTTTTTTGGCACGAGGATCACCACCTCGTCTCCTTGTTCACCATGAAAATACGTAATGCTGGCCTTGAGCACCCGATAGACCTTGTCATCATGAGTTACAGCGAATTCGCCAGTTTCTTCGTTACGCAGTAGAGCGCCGCGAATTCGATCACGTTCAATCGGGCCAATTTGTTTATAAATAAAGGCGCCTTTAGGAGTAATGGTTAATTTTAATAAATCGCCTTCAACTAGTTTAGATTTAGAGGCATAGTTTGGCGGTATTTGATAGATTTGCCCCTCGCCCGAGATCATGCGTTCGCCGTCAAAAATACCTTCAACAATTTTTCCCAAACCCACGGCCGCCTCTTGTGAGAGGGCCTGGGCTAGGACTCCAGAGACGTCTGTCTTTTCCTGCCCGGCTCCTTGTTCTCCGCTTGCGGCATCTAATTTTTCACCCCCCATATCTAATAATTGTAAAACCGCTTCAATTGATTCTTTGGTGGTTTTTAAAATCTTTTTAACTGTTTCAAGCTTGGTTTCCCCGACTAGCTCAACTTCTTTTTTCTCCACTGGCAAAGCTGCTGGCTCTATCTTATTATCATCAGGTGCCTCGAGCTGTGGAGTTCCAATGATTTGATTTTGTTGTGGAATTTGGTTTGTGTTTTCCATCGAATTAACAAATTAGCGAGTTAACGAATTTATTTTTTTGTCTCCGCAAATGGTCCAGATACCTTTCCCGCTTCTCCCAATCTCGATCGTTCAAGAATCTCAGCTTCAACAATTGCTTTATCTCGTCCGTAACGCAATCGGGAAAGTTGTTTAATTGCTTCAGCGCGCCTCCGATCGCCGTGTTCTAAGAATACAGTTTTTATAGCAAAGGGGCGCGAGGCAGTATTGTCAATTAGTAATCTAACATAGGCCGTGCCTTTGTCAAGATTTATTAAATCAAATTTATTAAACGTGGGCGCGAATTCTTTTTCCAAAAATTCAGCATCTTCAACGCCAATTCTGAAAATAACCATGGTGCCGGCATTACCCAAAACCGCGTCTCGGACTCTGGTATCGCCATCACGGCCAACCACCGCGGCCGAAGTAAGCTGTCCCATATATTGATGGGCCATAATTAAATTTAAACGATATTTCCTAGCTTCTGATAAAATCACGGCAATTGAATCAGTAATAAAATTTTGAAACTCGTCCATATAAAGATAAAAATCTTGCCGCTCGCCCTCAGGCATATCAGCTCGGGAAAGAGCAGCCATTTGCAATTTAGAAACAATGATTAAGCCCAAAAGCTGGGCGTTAATATCGCCGATCTTGCCCTTGGACAAGTTAATCAGCAAAATTTTCTTTTTATCCATTACTTCGCGCAAATCAAAACCGCCAATACGCTTGCCGCCCCGAATACTAACTTGGCCGATAATATTGCGCATCAATGAATTTTCTACAAAGCGGCCAACTTTAGAAATTAAGTAACCGAACATTTCTGACTTGTGGAAATCTGAAGTTTTGGCTACTTCTTTTTCCCAATAAGCGCGCACAACAACATCAGTCACCTTGGCAATCCAGTATTTTTGATACTCCGGATCGGTTATCAGGCGCGGAATTTCAGCAATCGTTCCGGCTTCATTCGGATCAGACATCAAGGTCAGCATAACATTACGCATGGTGTGTTCAAACATCGGCCCAATCATTTCCGGCGGAAATAATTTATAAAAAATCGCGATCATCTCGGCCACAGCCATATCTCGCTGTTCTTCTGATTTTACTTCCAACATATTCAAACCAATCGGCCGATCAGTATCTGACGGATCAAAATAAATCACATCATCAATTCGATCTTTGGGAATGCCTTCAAGAATATCATCAATAAGTTCACCGTGCGGATCAAGCACGCAAATGCCTTTGCCAGCGGCAATATCTTGCCTAGCCATATAAGCAATCAGTTTGCTTTTACCAACGCCAGACTTACCTATTATATATGTGTGACGACGACGATCATCTTCTTTAAGACGGGCGGTGGTTTCGGCGCCACGAAAAATAACTTTGCCCACAATCAGTCCTTCTTTGGGCATATTGGCTGGCGGCGACGCCTGTCTTGATCCTAGCCAATTGATATTGGGAACATCGGTTTCTGGAAGGGGCAGGTGCCAAACGCTGGCCATTTCTTCAGCGTTTAAAACAAATTTTTGTTTTGAATCAAAATCGCGAAAGATAAATTTCCTAATGGCTCGGGCTTTGGAAGTTAAGTTACGCCGCGTAAAAACATTTCCGTATTCATAAACATTGTAAGCGGCAAAACCGGCAACAATGTTATCAATATAAAGCTTGGCTTGTTCCTGGCTTTTAGCTGAAGCAACAATTCTGATATTAACTTCCAACCCGGCTTTGGTGGCTTTTTCCTCAATAGCTTTTTGAGTTTCTTGCTCTATAGGCGAAAGTGATCTTGGTTCTTTTTTCTCGTCTTTTTTCTTTTTACTTTCGGGTATTAGGCTCGTGAGCTGGCCCAGCCAATCGCCTGACTTTAAGGACTCTTTTAAGGACTTTCCTTTTCTCATTTCCGAAACTATGCGCAAACCCCGACGCCGCCAATTTGGCGACGCTGAACGCGCCACTATCTGAACCGCTATGCCATCAAGCTTATCAATCTTGGCGAGCGGCCCTAAAATTCCTTCCATTGGATCGCCTTCTGCCTTTTTATAAACTTTGATTGGAAAAAATGATGGTTTTCTAAAAACTAGATTTGCTGAAAAAATAACACCTTGCGGATCAAACATATTATAATCAGGCACTTCTTCAATGTGGGCGTAAGGATATTGGGCGTGAATTTGCTGCTCAAAAATTTCACGCCGTTTTCTGGGCACGGCAATATAAAATGAAATTAAGCCGCTGTCGGCAACGATTTCAAAACTAAAAGTTTCTTTATAACCAAAAAAGTAGGATTGCCAGCCTTTTTCGGCTTTGAGTCCGCCAATAGCGGCAAATAAATTTTCCGCCGCGCTTAAATGTTCTTGAATTTCCTGCGTGACTGAACCGCCCTTGCCTTCTTCTTTTTTTTCAGCCGCTTCTTTAGGAACCTTGACTGATAAAACAATTTTATCAAAAGCTGTTTTTGAGGCAGTGGTTTTTCTAACAATAAAACGAATCAAGAAAAATAGAAAAACCAAGCCGAGCAAAACCAACGCGGCGATCACGAGCCAGCCGGTTAATAAATCAGCTTGCAGACCCGGAGCTTCAACGGTGATGGCGGTTTCAGGAGTGATGACAAATTGAAACATTGCGCTATAGCGCAACATCTGACATTTGACATCTGACACATAACCAGTCGGTCAGATGTCAGATATTAGGTGTCAGGTGTTTTTCTTCTAGCTAATTCTATTATCTTATCTGTCTTTATCTTGGCCTCTTGCTCTAAAAAAAATTTATTAACCCCAGGAATTATAA
>CAZVIU010000082.1:0-3743 GCA_964626935.1 uncultured Gammaproteobacteria bacterium | reverse complement strand
GCGATTCGCCCATTTCTTTAGATGGCGCGGTAACACGAATATCATCCCTATCAAGTACTGATCGACCCCGCGTCAATCCGCGTGTAGCTCCGCGACTATCCGCTTCCATTCTAAAGACCGTATGAGCAATATGTTTGTTTATCATGGCAAGCAGTTCTTGAAACATTCTATAAGCTTCACGCTTATATTCAACTAAAGGATCAACGCCAGCATAGCCACGCAGTCCGATACCAGTGCGCAAGTGTTCAACTGAATCCAGGTGCCCGATCCAAAGATGGTCAATGGTGCTTAAAAACACTGAACGCAAAATTTGATTAAAGATGGCCGATTGAGCCCGAACCTCGTGTTGCGCCTGTAGCAGAGGTTCGGGCTCTGCCGCGATACTGTTTTTCAGCTTCCAAAATGCTTCTTTAGCGCAATCAGCCAAGTACTCAATAATTTTTGTGCGCGCTTCCGCATCAGCTAATTTGCCAGCTTCAGCCCGACTTTCAATATCTTCCATTCTTATGCGTGCCTCTCTAGGCAAAGGAAAAATGGTACTAGCGGCTTCGTAAATTTCTTCCAAATTCCAACCTGTTTCCGAGACCGGCTCTCCGCTAGAGATTTGATCTCGTCCTGTATGAAACACAACTAACGCCTCAAGCTCATCTTCAACAATTTCTAAAACACGTTCTTCTAAATTGTCTGATCCTAAAATCTCGCGACGACGACGATAAACTGCCTCGCGATGCTTGTTTAGCACATCATCATACTCAAGCAAGTGTTTGCGAATATCAAAATTGTGACTTTCAACTTTATGTTGAGCGGCCTCAATAGCGCGCGAGACAATCTTGTTTTCAATCGGGATGTTATCAGGCAAACCAAGACGAGTCATTAAATTTTTGAGTCCGCCTGAACCAAAAATTTTCATCAAATCATCTTCAAGCGATACATAAAATTGCGACGACCCCGGATCGCCTTGCCGACCAGAGCGGCCGCGAAGCTGGTTGTCAATTCGGCGCGATTCATGTCGTTCAGTGCCAATAACATGAAGACCGCCAGATTCTCTAACGGTGCGGATCTCATCAATGTTCGGCGGGTTGCCTCCCAGAATGATATCGACGCCGCGACCAGCCATATTGGTAGCCAAAGTTACAGCGCCGCGCCGACCAGCTTGAGCAATAATTTCTGCTTCTCGTTCATGATTTTTAGCGTTTAACAAATTATGCGGGACCCCGGCACGCGCGAGCATTTGCGACAAAACTTCATTCTTTTCAATTGAAATGGTGCCAAGCAAAACTGGCTGACCAGTAGCGTGCCGTAGGCAAACTTCTTCCACTACCGCGCGCAACTTAGCTTCTTCTGTTTTATAAATCTTGTCCGAGGTGTCACGGCGAATCATTGGTTTATTTGTCGGCACAGCCACTACTTCCAAACTGTAAATTTTATGAAATTCTTCCGCTTCAGTTAAGGCCGTGCCGGTCATACCGGCAAGTTTTTTGTATAAACGAAAATAGTTTTGGAAAGTGACTGTGGCTAATGTTTGACTTTCTTCCCTGATGCGCACGCCTTCTTTGGCTTCAATAGCCTGATGCAAGCCCTCGCTGTAACGACGGCCGAACATAAGCCTACCAGTAAATTCATCAACAATCACTACTTCTCCCTCGCGCACAACATACTCTTTATCGCGCCCGTATAAAGTTTGCGCGCGCAAGGATTGTTCCAGGTGATGAACAAGATGTAAATTTTCCGGCGCGTAAAGATTATTAACGCCAAGCTCGTGCTCAACTTTATCAATACCGGCTTGCGTAATGGAGGCGGCACGCATTTTTAAATCCAGATTATAATCCTCGCCTTCACGAAGCTTGCGCGCAATCGCGGCAAATTTATAATATAGTTCGCTTGACTCTTCGCGCGGCGCGGAAATTATGAGCGGGGTTCGGGCTTCGTCAATTAAAATTGAGTCAACCTCGTCAACGATAGCGAAGTGGTAACCGCGCCCGACCATTTGCTCGATACTTGGAGCCATGTTGTCACGCAAATAATCAAAGGCATATTCATTATTGGTTCCGTAAGTAATGTCAGCTGCATAGGCCTCCTTGCGCGGAACTGGCCTAAGATATGAATATTCAACACGAAAAGCCCCCAAAGTGTCTCTGGTCTCATCTCGCCCCGACCCTTCATCGTCTTTATGTTTTGAGTTTTGATCATTTGAATTTTGAATTTGCTTCGGATTTCGGATTTCGGATTTCGGATTTACGCCTCGATAATGCGGATCATAAATATAAGCGACCTCATGATTAATACAACCAATGCTCATCCCCAGCGCATGATAAATTTGCCCCATCCAAACAGCATCACGCCGCGCTAAATAATCATTAACAGTAACCACATGCACGCCCTTACCCTCCAAAGCATTAAGATGAATAGGCAAGGTTGCTGTGAGCGTTTTTCCTTCACCAGTTCTCATTTCAGCAATTACGCCGTAATGAAGCACAATGCCGCCTAAGAGCTGAACATCAAAATGCCGCTGACCAAGTGTACGTCGCGCGGCTTCGCGAACAGCCGCAAAACTTTCCGGCAGTAAATTAAGAAGACCATCGCCCTTCGCGAGACGATTGCGGAATTCCCCGGTCTTGGCGCGTAAATCATCGTCCGTCAATGCTTTAAAGCTTGCTTCTAATAGGTTTGTTTGTGTAACAAGCGGCAGAAGCTTGCTAATATATCTTTTATTCGGATCGCCAAAGATTTTAGTCAAAAACGCCATAAGTTTTAAGACACTTGATAAAGTCTTTACTATCTTAACTCAAATTAATCTTAAGTTCAACCTACTTACACACTTCCGGATAAAATTAAAAAAATCTCGTCATATAGACGAGATTAACTTTGCCTGCGGATAAAGAAGCTAGAAAATAACTAATTTGCCCGGAACTTCTCTGGCCAGATTGTCCCCGGTTCTCATACGCACACACCAACTGGTTTGTTTTCGGTCATAAAAAATATCAGTGACGCAAATACCAACCACAGATGGAGATAAATCAAAATATAATTGAATAACGATGCGTTCGGCATGCGGCAAACAGCTTACTGATCTGACTTTGCCAAAAAAGAATCCCTTGAGACTACTGTCCGTGTCATCAATAAAAGAAAATTGAAAAGTACGGCCAATTAATGTCGAGACATCTCGTGGCAAACCAGCGGCTTCTAAGAGTCCTATCAGTCCTTGCGGCGCACTCATCGTTTTCCTCCTTTTAAACGACGTTAATATAAAAACATGGGTTTGTCAATCTGCATGCAGCGCCCTGATATAAACATACTTCAAATTTGTAAGCTACTCTCCTATAAATTAACCTCGAGATTTTTAATCACCCTCGCACCCTGGCGTTGCTTAGCGCGCAACTGCCCTTTTAATTCTTTAATCTCGCGCGCCAGCTCATTATATACATTGTCCGCGGCCACACGAAGATCAAATTCGCAAGATTCGGCACGCAATACTTTGCCCGGAATCTCCAGCGTTGCTTCAACTCTAAAAATTCTACCCTCCTTATGATGCGCCGTTGATTTCCCTGCTTCAATATGCAAATCCTGCGGCAAACCCATCTTGCCCAAAAATTTTTCTAATCTCATCATCTTTTTCCAAATATAATCTTGCAGTCCGCGATCTAATTTAATATTGGTAAATTTAAAGGTTTTTATCTCCATTTATACATAAGACCTCTTGCAAAATAATCTTTTCTACTACAATGCGTAAATTTCGGCTGCAA
>CAZVIU010000081.1:0-3751 GCA_964626935.1 uncultured Gammaproteobacteria bacterium | reverse complement strand
TATCGCGCTTGAATTCTTCAAACCTTTTTTGCACGGGCAAGCTATCAAGTTGGGCGCCACTAACGCCTTGTGCCTTCAATTTATATTCATAAATCCGTTTTAAGTGTCTAGAATACACGCCATATTCGAATGTGCTCGATATCTTTAAAACATCAAAATGGAAGTAATTTCTTATAACCCAAGGAGAAATAGTAAACAAGGTCACCCCAACAAATAAGACGGATGATATAAAAAATTGACGCCAACGCAGAAGCTTCCTGCCTTTTAGATATAAAAGGTACAATGGCACAAGCATAACAAGCGTCAAAACAAAACCGCGCGCCAATACCCCAAGTCCCAGAAAGAAACCGGCAAAAGCAATATACTTAAAAGCCGTTCTTCCAATTTCGCCACCTTCCGCTTTCCTTAAAAATTTCAAAATAAATAGTATAAATAGAAAAAATACGAGTAAAAAAATGCTCTCGGCTGAAAATTGATTAACAGTCGCCACGCGCGGGGGAGAAATTGCCGCAAGTAAACTACCCCAAAAAGCGGTTTTCTTATCAAAAACATTTTCAAAAATCAGCCAAATGACAACAAGTGTCGGAAGAGCAAATAAAATTTGCTGCAATAAAATCACTGCCCAAAATTGGCCCAACAACTTGTAAGCGCCGGCAATAAAAAACGGGTTAAGGGGCAAACGAAAAACATCCAAATACCAAGGATCGGTAGACCAAACATATGCCTTATATTGGAGAAGGTTCAAAGCTATTTTCAAATAGTCTGCTGGATCTCCCCAACCAAGAATAAAACCATCTTTGCCGGGGCCAAATCGCCAGACTAAAGTACTAAAAAAAACAAGTTGGGCGAATGCGCCTAAAGTCAAGACCAAAATCAAAGATCGATTTAATTTTAAGAAATTAATTGTCTTAACTATAGTCTTCATAAACTCACGGGTGGTCAAAAAAATTAAAATAAATAATCGCCCAAAGGGCTACTAAACCGTCTTTAACGCCGATTTTTTTGCCTTCGGCATAAGTGCGCGGTCGATAAGAAATGGGTACTTCAAAAAAATTTAAACGCTTCTTTTTAACCGCTTTAGCCGCTTTAGCGGTCAATTCCGGCTCGATGCCAAAACGATTAGACCTCAAATTAAACGAACTGATGAGTTCACGTTTGAAAACTTTATAACAGGTTTCCATATCGGTTAAGTATAATCCGGTGCAAAAATTAGAAACCCAGGTTAAAAATTTATTTCCCAAAAAATGCTTGGTCTCGTGAACTCGCATAACCCCTTCGCGTCTGAATCGTGAGCCGAAAACAACATCAGCGCCTAACTTTTCAAATGGATCCAGCAACCTCGGATACTCATATGGATCCAATTCCAAATCAGCATCTTGAATTAAGACAATTTCTCCCACAACTTCCTTCAAGGCGCTACGAATAGCCGCTCCCTTACCAGCATTTTTTTCTTTATGAATAGCTTTTAGGTCCTTAAGATTGCTTGGCTTCTCTTGCGCAAATTCTTCACGCATCTTTTCAATTGCTTCTTTGGTGCCATCACTTGAACCGTCATTCACAACGATAATTTCTTTTAGTGGCGGCGAAACGGCCACCGTCCTTAAAGTAATCTCAATTGATGTTATCTCATTATATGCTGGTATTATAACTGATAATAAATTGCTCATTCCCTTAGGGGTTCAATGTCCCGATATCGGGAGTCGCCTTTTGGCGACTTACCTATAACGGGATACATTTAATAAATCTATTTTATTCCGATAAACACATGATTTAGGCCCCACTGGGTCCAAAAATATTTCTTTTTAATATGACCAAATCCGGCCTCTGCCAATAATTCTTTTATTTCCTTATCTTTAAGATAATAAATTTCTTCTTCCGGGCCCCCATGCTCATGATATATGTTTTCCTGTCTAAATATTTTCTCATGGATCTTCAATAGTTTATGAGCAGCTATTTCTAAGATCGGATTTCCCATAGTGATTATAATATTGCCTCCATTCTTTAAGACGCGAAATGCTTCCTTCAATTCTAATAACCTAAGATGTTCGGGGATGTGATTTATGTTGGCAATGAAAGTAACGCTATCAAATTCATGAGAAGAAAATGGAAAATTAGTCGGATCTTTCAGTATGTTCTCTTCTGTTAAGCCATCGTAATAATAAACATCCATCCCCTTTCCACGGCCACCTAAAAATTCTTTAATAAATCTATTATCTCTGCCGCAACCAACGTCTAAACAGTAATCGCCACTCTCATGAGCAACGTAATAAAATCTCTCGCTAGCCCACGATGATAATCCGAAACAATCTTTTTCCGGCAACAGCAGAGCACGCAGCGGGAAAAATAAAAAATCTTTAATTCGCTGGAAATGACTGCGATGTTTTTTCATGCAGATAACTCTTAACTTTTTGCGCGATAAAAATTTCTGTTTTTTCCATTGACTCATAAGTTGCTCCGCCAAGGTGCGAGGTAATTAACAAATTACCATGGCTTTGCGCATATTCAATGAGCTTCAAGCTTGCATTGCCCTCGGCGATTTTTTTATTTTCACTCCAGTGAAGTTCGTCCGCGAGCACATCAAAAGCGGCGCCACCAATTTTGCCAGATTCAAGTGCGCTAAGTAGCGCTATCTCATCAACGATCTCGCCACGCGAAGTATTCACGAGTAAAACTCCGTCTTTCATTTTTGCAATAACCCTCGCATCAATAAAATTTTTAGTTTTATCAACGAGTGAGACATGGATTGAAATAATGTCAGAGTATTCTAGGAGATAATCAAGCTCAACCGGCACGACGCCGCCTGCTTCAATTTCAAACTTCGACATATGAGGATCACACCCCAGTACATTCATATCAAACCCCCGAGCAATTTTTGCAACATGGCTACCCAATCTCCCTACTCCAATAATGCCTAATATCTTTCCGGATAATTCACGACCCTTAAATGAATCTCGATCCCAACTTCTATCTTGAATAACGGCATTAAAATTCCATGGCACCTTTCGAATAAGCGCCAGAAGCAGAGCAAAGGTATGCTCACTGGTTGCATGCACCTTACGTAAAAATTCTGTCTCGCCTCTTAAACTGATTACTTTAATACCACGGTTCTCCGCGCTCTTAATATCAATATGGTTTAGGCCGGTGGTAGGGCTAGCAATAAAGCGTAGATTTTTAGCGCGTTCCAAAATCTCGCGATCAATAACATGCGCAAGACGAGACACCAAAATATCAGCATTAGAAACTTCACGAAGTAGTTCTTCTCGTGTAAGGTTGTTGCCTAAAACAACATAACCTGCCTGCCGGTAGATCTCCAGAGCTCGTTCACTATAATTTTCTGATTCAGTTATTAAAATCTTCATCGCAAGTTCAAATCTACAAAAATGGTGTTTCGCGAGAAGCTAGTCCGCCTCTCTTGAAATAGCCAGTTTGTAGATTAGTAGAGATATCGTTAAACTTTTTTTGTATCTTAGTATCCGCAATTGCTAAAATCCCAGCAATTCGCTCCCCAGAATTACCGTCACCAAAAAGATAGTCCGGCTTATACCGGCCGTGGGCAATTTGTTTTACAATCGCCTCCTTAATCGGGAGGGGGTCGCAAGGAACATCAAGAACGTTTCGCGTTCGTTCGCGGCCTTGCTGTCTTGTTCCAATATTCACGCAAGGCACGCCCAAAAATCCGGCTTCCATAATGCCGGAAGATGAATTACCTACAATGCAGACGCTGTGAGTCAAGATACGGATATAATCTCAA
>CAZVIU010000080.1:0-3758 GCA_964626935.1 uncultured Gammaproteobacteria bacterium | reverse complement strand
TAGATATAGCTTACTTCCATCCCAGTAAAAGTTTTCCACCATAGATTTCAAAAAATTTAACTTTTTCACGTTCCCTTGAAATATTTTTCATTCTTTGCTACAATTTGTCGGTTATGATTTTTAGAGGAGTTTGTATGGGAACAGTTAGGCCAGTTCTTTTACTATTAGGCATAGGTGTGTTTTTTTTTCGCTGTACCCGAGATTCTTTATGCAGCTGAGAACAGCTCCGGTTCTGATGGAGGACACGACTCCTTAGCTTTGGTTTTTTTCTTTGTGGCGGTAATGCTTTTATTTGCCGGGGTTGGAGCTTTGGCCAAGAAAATAGGCCAACCGCCTGTTCTTGGTGAGTTGGTAATGGGTATAGTTTTGGGTATATTGGCTTTTGTGCCCGGGTTGGGCATTATCGATACTCTCAAGCATCACAATTTTATTATTGCCCTTGCGGAGCTAGGTGTAATAATTTTGCTTTTTAGAACCGGCCTAGAGACCAACGTGAAAGAAATGCTTCAGGTTGGTCCGCGTGCTTTTTTTGTTGCTTGCCTGGGGGTTGTGCTTCCTTTTATCGGCGGTTATTTTGTCAGTTCTTTGATATTTCCGGAGAGCATGATAATCGGTACTCTATCTTTCGCTACGTTTTTATTTGTAGGAGCGACTCTTACCGCAACCTCGGTTGGAATTACTGCGCGTGTCTTCAGTGATCTTGGCTTCAGTAAATCCAAAGAATCTAAAATTGTATTGGGAGCAGCTGTTATTGATGATGTACTTGGATTGATATTCTTGGCAGTTGTTTCAGGAATTGTTTCTTCTCTGGCGGTCGGTGAAGCGCTTAGCACTTCTGAAATTTTGGGATTAGCCGGCCGACTTACCGTAGTTTCATTTGGTTTTATCGCCGGACTCATTATTTTGGGACAATTTATAGCTCCTAAGATCGGTAAATTTTTTGCCGGTATTTCAACGGGGGTTGGAATGAAGGTAATCCTCGCCCTATTCTTTTGTCTGACAGGAGCTTACGGCTCATCCTTGATAGGTCTGGCATCTATGGTGGGGGCATTTGCAGCTGGTCTATTTCTTGATCCGGTACACTTTAGTTCCTTCGGATCACCGGATATTTCCAAGAAGGTTAAGTCCTGGAGGGGGTACGTGAGTGATCCTAGCGTTGGCAAGGATATGGAAGAAACAGCTCACCGCCAAGAGCATACTCATGTTGAAGATCTTATTGATACAATTGCTTTGTTCCTGGTGCCGGTCTTTTTCGTTTATACCGGAATGCAAGTTGATATCAGCGTCTTTGCTAATATCAATATCCTCTGGATCGCTTTGGTCATTACAGCTGTTGCTTTTATAGGAAAGATTGCCAGCGGTTTAGTTGCCGGTTCCGGTGTGAATAAGAAAATTGTCGGTTTCGGAATGGTGCCTCGAGGAGAAGTTGGCCTGATATTTGTAAATGAAGGCAAGAAGCTCGGAGTAGTCAACGAGGAAGTGTTCGCCGTTGCCATCATCGTGGTTATAGTGAGTACCCTCCTTACCCCTATATTTCTTAATTACCTGATCAAGAAAAAATCCTAATATTTTCAGTCGGAAGACATTCAGAATGCCGTATAATTTATCGAGCCTATTGGCTCGTTTTTTTATATCAAAGTAATGGAAAACTAAACAAGAAGTCTGCCGGCAAATCCAATAGCCAGAATACCCAAGAAATTAAAAGTAAGCGATATAGGAATAAAAACGTTTAATTTCAATCTCGAGATTCCCATCATTGCGATCCCTAGCTCATCGGGTAGCGGGGAGGCGATAATAAATGCTCCAATTAAAATACTGATCCATCGAAAACTGCTGTTCGCTATTAATAATTGAAAGGGATTGTTTTTCACTCTTTTCATTAATCCTTCCAAATCACCGGCAACATGATCTCTGAATAAATAGAAGATCAAAAGATCACCACAAACTGCTCCGATAGCTCCGATGAGAGCTACTATAAGTATCGGTTCGATTTGGCTAATCTTACCCAGGAAAACAATTGCGGGTGCCGTTGTAAAAATAGAAGTAAAGAATAAGCCCCCGACAAAAGAACCGACTATTCTGATATTCTCCGATATTGATAGTAGCTTCTCAAGTAAATCAAGCCTAGAAATAGCAATCGCCAAAATTATACTTAGTATTATAATAGCCGAATCCCTAATTGCATGTCTCATTTTTTAATTATAACATACATCATTACCAAACGTGCGATGTTAATTAAAACCCAGATTTTAAGCAATTTTTATTATTTACGCGTGGTACTAATTCGAATTCATATTTTAAGCCAAAATGTGGATAGCTATAAGTGCCATTTCATGATGTGATGTCTATATTTTTATCTTCAACTAAATAATTAAACTGAATTAGATCTCAATTAATGTGAAAGTAGCCTTTATATAGGCTAAACTTAATTAGCATAATCCGCTAAGATTTAGTAACCTTCCACATCTAATATTATAATTTTTATAAAAACCCTTATTTTCCAATGGTTTTGATTTTTGATGTTTTGTTATCAATTTTGATAAAACATGAAAAAATCTAGATTTTTGAAGAACTGTATTTGGGGGTGTGAGGGGTTACAAGATTTATTCTTGACTTTTCTTTTTTAATTTGCTAGAATGACTATAATTAAAACTAATGGGGCAATACAAGGTTAGCAGTAACGTCCTTACCGCTTGCCGTCTATTGCTCTGGATCTTATGGTTAACAAAAAACTTTTCTGGGTCGGAAGTACATCAGTGATGATAGTTTTGGGTACATTTGTACTGGTCGCAAGCGCCAACAATTCCTGGAGCGATTACCACTGGGCACGAACAGCCACTCCCTTTACCCTAAAACTGGGAAATAATGTCACGAGCGCCTGGGATACTTATTTAGCCCAAACATCAAGTGACTGGAGCCTGTCAAGTGTTTTGGATACTGTTATAGTGACTGGTTCTACTAATCCGAAAACTTGTCGTGGTGTGAAGGGACGAGTCGAAGTTTGTAACAGCAAGTATGGTAATAATGGCTGGTTAGGCGTTGCAGGCATATGGGTAAGCAATAGTCATATTACCCAAGGCATAGTGAAGCTGAATGACACCTACTTTAACACTACAACCTACAATAAGCCGGAGTGGAGGAACTTGGTTATGTGTCAAGAAGTGGGCCACACCTTAGGCTTAGATCATCAAGACGAGAACTTTTATAACCCACCGCTGGGTAGTTGTATGGATTATTCAAGCGACCCAACACCAAACCAACATCCCAATCAGCATGACTATGATATGCTCGACACTATCTATGCCCACTTGGATAGCACAACTACTGTAGGTCAAACATTGCCAGCCGCTGCTGCTGCCAACCTGAATTTTGATGACCCTGGAGAATGGGGTCGGGAAATTAGACGATCATCCGATGGACGAGCATCTCTTTTCGAGCAAGATTTCGGCAACAGCCATAAAGTCTTTACTTTCGTTTTCTGGGCTGAACCTAGAAACTAGAAAATAGGGCTGAATAAACTGTCAATCCTGAAAATACAAAGCAAATACAAACCTAAAAACGCCCCGTTGGGACGTTTTTAGGTTTATTAAACTTGATTCCCTGTGGTCTTGCCACAGGTCCTTATAGGAAATTTTTAAAGGCGAAGCATCAGGTCATACCCTGCGGTCTCTGCTGCAGGATATAGTTGATTTTTTCAAAACAAACTAAGAATGTGTAAAAGAAGTCCATATTCGACTGCAATTGCATAATTTCGGCTA
>CAZVIU010000079.1:0-3874 GCA_964626935.1 uncultured Gammaproteobacteria bacterium | reverse complement strand
CAGCGTTCCAAAGGAGCCAGCCACGAAGTCCTGCGGCATAAACTGCCAGAATTTTTTTGCGTACCATGTCTGCATTATAATCCGCGCCTAAGTCAAAATCCTGAAGCCATGGCCGCAGTTGCGCTAGTGGCCGACCGCTTGAGTTTAGAGGAGTTGAGCTTGCTTGCATCTCTGTTAATTTTACCACACCCCAGTTCATTGCTTCACTAATTATCTCATATGGATGCGCTGCTGGATTAGAAAAATCACGAAAACGCGGTGGATAATGCGATGGGTAAACCATTGGGCTTACGGCGTCAAAAAACGGCGCGACATCTTGAAGTCTCTGTCCAATCCCCAACCCATCTTCACGTCCCATAGTTAATCCAAAGACATCCACAGAAATTGGCATATTTACGCTTTCCTCTTTTTGCGTAATGCCGTCACGCGGCGTAACACCATTACGTCTAAGTTCATGATCAAGAAAGCCGAAAAATTTCCGCATGGCTAAAAATTTTTCAGTCTTGCCATCATAATCAGTATAAATGATGTCCTCTACAGGCCCATCGGATGGAAAACGCACATAATCAAAATTTATCTCGTCAAAGCCACGACTATAGGCCTCGCGCGCGAGCTCTACATTATATTTCCACACCTCGCGATTAGTTGGATCAAGCCAAGATACTCCTTTCCAGTCGCGCCAAATACCACCCCGTTTTGATTTCAATGCCCAGGCTGATTTTTTGGTCACAAGATAAGGGTCTTGAAAAACAGTAATCCGGCCAATCAAATAAATTCCTTTATTGTGAACTTTTTGAATTAAGGCCTCTAAGTCTTTAATGATCGGCTCGGATATATTAAATTCACGCAAACTTGGGCTTTGCATTTTAAAAGCCGGCCGTTGTTTCCAATCTTTAAGGTCAAGAACAATGGCATTAAGTTCGGTTTTATCAACAAGGTCAAGCAATTTATCAAATTTAGGAGTGGTGACCGTGGCTGCTGTTATGTAAATTCCCTTAACCGCTTCTGGTTTCTTGATGTGGGTGGTTGATGTTTGCGGCAAAGCTTCTTTCTGACTATCAATCGACAACACATCACGGTTTGGCGTGATCGCGAATTTTTGTGATGTTTGATTTCTGAATTTAATCTGGGAACCAAGAAGCAATTGGGTGTCTCGTTTAAGCCTCTGCGCTACGTATACTGAATATACAAAAAATCCAATAACAATGATCGTGTAAAAAACTATAAGCGGCAGAAACTTCTTATTTAATTTCATAACGGACTCTTGATGCTCTTAAGCATCGGGTTTGTGGCTTTTGTGTAGAGCTGTGTCGTTCTGATATTCTGATGACCTAAAAGTTCTTGCACATATCGCACATCTACGCCATTTTCTAGGAGGTGCGTCGCGAAACTATGTCGCAAGGAATGAAATGTGGCATCTTTGGGAATATTAGCTTTCCGCAGGGCATTTTCAAAAATCTTCTGCGCGGTTCTTTCAATCAGCTTGCCACTGCGCTCGCTTTCAAAAATATAGTCTTCTTTATCTTTGTTGATCATAAACATTTTTAATTGATCTTTTAGCTTCTCGGGGAAAACAGTGATGCGATCTTTGCTGCCTTTTGCCCCTTTTAAGTGCAGGGTTAATTCCTCAATCTGGACATCTTTGACTTTTAAACCAACGACCTCGCTTACTCGCAAACCAGCGCCATAGGCTAGAGAAATTAATACTCTGTGTTTGATGTTCTTTGTGTTTTCTATAAGCGCGGCTATTTCGTTTCTTGATAAAACAACTGGCAATTTTCCAGATCTTTTGGCAAATTTTAAATCAATGGGCCTGTTTAATTTTATAGTCTGGCTATAGAAAAATTTGATTGCGTTCAAATATAAATTTACGGTTTGCGACGATTTACCCTCTTGTTGTTTAGCAAGCAGGAAATCTTTTATGTCATTAAGATCAAACTCACCGCTACTCGCGTAAATGCTTTTGGCTAAAAAATCACGCAAACAATAGCTGTAGGCCTCTATGGTTTTGCGGCTATAATTTCTAAGTTTAAGCTCTCGTCCTAATTGTTCAAGGTATTGCATATTAAGGTTGTTTTGTGGGAAGATGTGATTATTGGGCCAAAAGAAACTTGTCCACAAGTTCATATAATATACAACATGTCGTACTAATTCCGCAAACACTTCGCATAAAAACGAGTTGTGCAAAATGCGCCGCGCATTTTGCACAACGGGGCGCGCGTCCCGCGCTGTTGCGCTCGTGCGCGCGGCGCACATCGCACAACAGCGCGTATGTGAAATGTCTGTCGTCCGCCTGCAGGCGGGCCGCCAGCCACTTCGCATACGCGCGCCCCGTTAAGTGAAATTCGGAGGCTCGCCTACTATTGCGTTAAATTTATTAAGCTAACATAATTATCATATAGATATGAACAAAATTGACCCCAAACTCAAAAAGAAATTGGTCTACGCCACCAATGAAGTAAAAAATTTCCTCGCTCCAGTAAACGACATTTCAGAAGATGATGCTAGAAAAATTATCAAGCGTTATACGGCTGCGATTGAAGGAAATTTTTTGTCATGGATGGGTGGCGCTTCAATATCGGCTCGTTCTATTGTTAGCAGATTCGCGGCTGATGAAAATCTTTGGGTCGAATTAAAAGACGATCATCCTAGTATGTTACGTAATTTTGCCAAGTGTTGCCAAGCTGAACCAGACAGTCAAGATTTTCAACACGTCCACAACGAAGTCATGAAAATCCGTAATCTTGTTGGGGAGCTGTCCGGATTGAAAAATATTACTTTAATGGCAACACTTGAGAACACCTCAGTCGCTTTCATTCCTTGGCTTGTAGAACTCGCTAAAAAGCTCGGTTGTAAAGATTTAACTTACACTGATGTTCATGGCGAAGCCGATATTGAACACGCAGACCAATTTCTTGAAGCTCTCACAGATGAACAGAGTTTGGGATATGATAATTCTGAAAAAGACATTGATTTAACAATAAATTTAACGCTTAAACTTTTGAAGAAATCTTTTGTTCTTTAAGACGGCGAGCCCCCGAACTCTCGCCAGCCCTTCGGGACGTTGCTCTCTGGCTCGGTGCTAACGCACTCACTTAACAAGGATTATGAGGTTCCGAAGTCTTGCAGACTTCTCCACCCAAATCGTGCTACGCACGACTTCTCATAATCCTGACGTTGTGCAAAATGCGCCGCGCATTTTGCACAACGGGGCGCGCGTCCCGCCGATACATTATGAAATATGCTTTTCTTTTTACGGCTAACGCCTTACACTTTTCTATAATGAACAAATTTTATTTTTATTTTTTATAGGGTGTATACGATTCAGAATTTATAACAAAAATTTATGCGTCAAAAATTCATTCTATCTATACTAAACATTTTAACACTTTGCGTAGTTATCGCCACAGTTAGCGTCTTTTTTATTAACAACACTCATTGGACTGGCTACATTTTAATTATTCTCTCCGTACTTTGCGTAGCTTCTCTTGTGCCATTCAAAATAAAACTAAGATCTATTCAGCCCGACATTATCTTTGGTTTGATAGATAATGGGATTTTAGCCATTTTAGCCATTTTTGGTGGTCATTTTGCTGGCGTAGCTGGCGCTATTTTAGGTGGTGTTGTCGGCAATGCTATAACAGACGGAATCGCCGGAATATTTGAAGGACATTGCGCTGAAAAATTAAGATTACAGTTAGTTCCGGAAGAAAGGACAATGCTCAAATCGGCTGTTGGGAAAATGGCTGGTTGTCTTTTGGGCGCGGGCGTTGTTTTGGTTATTGCCAACCTCATAAATTTTTAAGAAATAAGGCGTTTTGGCTTCATGGCATTCACTACCAGATACGAACACGCGCTTTGCAAAGCGCGGGGT
>CAZVIU010000078.1:0-3934 GCA_964626935.1 uncultured Gammaproteobacteria bacterium | reverse complement strand
GACTCAAATTTAGCCGCCTTCGCTTTGAGCAAGGGGCTCCGAACTGCGCCGCTTAGCAGCACCTCCAACGCCTGTTTTCTGCTTAAACCAAGTTTATCTCCAAGGGAGATTGCCTCGCTAAAGGCTACCAAGGAAATGCCGCAAACTAAGTTATGGACCAGTTTAGCGGCTTGACCCATGCCGCTCTCGCCCAGCCAAATAATTTCTTTGCCAAGAACCTTGAAGATTTCCGCATTCTGCTCCAAAACGGTTCGCGATCCGCCAACAACAAAAGGCAATTCGCCGGCTTCTGCCGCAGGCTCCCCGCCAAGTACCGGAGCATCAAGCCAATGACATCCTGCCAACTCTGCTTTCTTGGCTAGTTCTCTGGTTGCTGCGACTGAAATAGTGCTGCAATCAATAAAAACCGTGCCGGGCCGAGCGCCCAAAAATGCTCCCAATTCGCCTTCGGTGACTGCTCGAATCGCATGATCATCAGTCACCATGGTGATAACCACCTCCGAAGCTTCGGCAACTTGCTTCGGCGTTTGCGCAGACCGCGCGCCGCATCTGACTAATGCATCCTCTTTTCCCGTCGTGCGGTTATATACTCGAAGCTCATATCCGGCAGAAAGCAGCCGCGCCGCCATACGCGAACCCATAACCCCTAAACCAATGAAGCCGATCCTTTTTTTCATAAAGTTTCTTTTGATTTAATAAATCGCGCCAGTTCAAGATCAAGAGGTGCGTTAATATCAACGCCTTCAGTTTCATTTACAATTATAAATCCTATTTTGCCGGTAAATATCTTTCCAGTTTCCTTTAGTGAGGCAGACTTCATAATATAGCAAACACCCGCTTCTTTATATAACGGAACTCTATCCTGACTTCTTCTTGGGGCATTGGGATAGAGAGGAGACCAGACTCCGCCTTCACATTTCCAAAAATAACTCCGATCTTCTATGACAGTGCCCATAACATCAAAATTATTATTAACCGCAGCGGCAATCACTTTTCTGACTGTCTCTGCTTTTCGAAACGGAGACGTAGGCTGAAGCATTACCAGATAATCAAAAAATTCACCCCTTTCCTCCAGCGCACTAAGCGCCTGAATTAACACGGGTTCATCCTTAACATGATCCAGAGCAAGTTCAGGCGGCCGCCTTAGCGCTTCTGCGCCGCAAGCGGAAGCAATGGATAAAATTTCATCATCCTCTGATGAAACTACTGTTTTATCTATCTCGCTTACCCCCCGCGCTGTTTCTATCGTGTAGGCGACGAGCGGCTTGCCGCCCACATCAGCAATGTTCTTCTTGGAAATCCTTTTTGAACCGCCGCGCGCGGGAATAACAGCAAGAATTTTTTTGTTATTAATCATACAGGTTTTTTGTAATAAATCTGGTTATTCTTTCAGCCGATTTGCCGTCATTTTTATAACACAGCTCGTTCAACAGGAGTTTTCTGCCTTCCTGATTTAAGGCTGGCTGCGCAAAGTAGTTATTTATAGCGTCCTTTAGTTCTTCAGGGCTTCTAGGGAAAATTGAAGCGCCGGAATTGATGACTGGCCGATAAAATGCGTAATCATATGGATGCTTGATTGACTCCTTGTAAGTTTTGCCTTTTCGCGTATCAAAATATAAATTTATTAAAGGCTTATCCAGCATTGCTCCTTCTAAGGTTAGGGTGGAGCGGGTGGAAATTATCACATCAGAATAATACAGCGTATGAAAAAAGTCAATCATTTCCTCTCGAGCGGCATCCCAATGGTCTAAAAATAGATTAGACAAACGGTGTTTGTCGTCCAAGTACACGAAAGGGTATGATTTAAATTTTTCAAATCTGCGCTTTCCAACATCTGAATAATGGGGGCGGATGATGAGTGATGCCGGGGAAGAAAATTCATTGTTTTTGATAAAATCACAGAGTAGCTGGATAATTTCATCTTCATCAACGCCCCACAGCCCTTCGGAGCCGAAAAATATTAATTTATTTTCCGGATTCAAACCTATTTTTCTGAAAAATTCTTGGCGCGGCACAATCAGTTCCTTGCGGTTGTAAATATCAAATTGCGGAAATCCGCTTATAAAAATGTCTTGTTCTGGAATATCCTGCAATTCAGACACAATATTTTTCATTATGCGGTTAAAAACAATCAATTTGTCCGGTCTCGCTCGGAACAATCGCTGATCAACCGAATCCCAACCCTTGGTCGTGGCGATGTTTTTTATTTTTCTTTTTTTGGCGATTTTAAGAAAAGCGATGTCAACTTTACCTAGTATTGTGGTAGCAAAAACTAAATTGGGCTTGTATTTATCAAAAAATGATTCATATTTTTTCTCGGAGAAAAGATAAAGTTCTAAAATCCTGAAAAGTTTTTTAAGAAAATTTAAGCGTGACAAGATAGCGAAAGTAATAAACTCTAAACTGTATAAAAGTAAATTTTTTCCGCCTGTGCGATAAGTGCCGTATCGCGAAAGCAGGCAGGTATCTTTTGTGTATACCAAATTATGAAGAAAATACAAAAAGGCGTGGTGTGCTTTGCTAAGAGAACCCTCGCTGGTGTTTTCTAAAATTATGCGCGGGTGAGCAAATTCTTTCCTAAAATATTCCGGCGCGGCATTCGGCAATAGCAAAACTATGCGAATATTTTCGTCTTTCAATAAATTTTCCAGCACGCCGCCGCGCAGGATATTTCTGGCAATTATGCCGCGGCTAATGATTATAAAAATAGTTCTCATAATGATTTTTCAGCCGCGCACGAAGCAAGAAACTCGGCAAACAAAAAATCCATCGGAGTATTTATATCAATAGAGCGCTCCGGCGGCATAATATAAGCGCGGGAATCAGCTCCGAAAAGATCTCCTTTTTCTATTAACGCCGTTTTTGTGAGATATATGGCGCAATTTCTTTTATAAACCGGCTGACTTTTATCCCGAGCCGCGGATTCCTTCCCCTCCTCCGTGGCTAATGACAAAATTTTGTTTCCATCCAAAACTTTGAGCTTGGGCAGAGAAAAGTCAGTTAGCTCCACCATGCTCATAACAGAGTCAGCTTTTGTTTCAGTTAGCAGCTTGATGCTTGCGTCAATATCTTCCGCAGCCCTAAAGGGGCTTGTTGGCTGAAGAATCATTACAGCGTCAAAAACTCTGCCTTCGTTTTCCTTTAGCCATTTTAACGCATGCTGGATAACAGGAATGCTTTTAACAGAATCCTTCGCCAACTCTCCCGGGCGTAAAAATGGGGCTGGCGCTCCGAATTTTTTGGCAACTTCCGCGATTTCCTGATCATCCGTTGAAACTATAAAATAATCCAATAGCTTGCTTTTCGCGGCTGCTTCTATTGTCCAGGCAATAAGCGGTTTGCCGCCAAGATTTTTTATATTCTTTTTGGGTATGCCTTTAGATCCGCCGCGAGCGGTAATTACTCCCAAAACTTTAATTTTGTTTAACATATTATTTTAATTTTTTAGCCCGTAAATTCCGGCTGTACTGCAAAATCACGAATATCAATAAACTATAGGTAAGAAAATCAATGGGCAATTTGTGCCGCGGGGTGTAGATGAGCGCTCCGGAAACAACAAAAACACCAACGACCATCAAGAAGAACATTAGAGCATTTATTCTTTCCAAGAATAATTCAGGACGGAGCATTAACCCTGCGGCTGTAACCAAATATATTCCTAAAAAAACAAAACGCCCAAACCAAAGCGCTTGATAAGGTTCTATACCAAATGATGGTTTAAAATAATTTCTTATAAACGCAACCTCGGTTCCTAAATCATTATCAATAAGCCAGCCCGGAATCCGCCGTGCCCAAATATGCAAATATGTACCAAGATTTTCTTTGATAACCTCAAAGGCTTTTTTACGCTCATAGTCGGAATATTCAAAACTCCACATTTTTAATATAACCTCATCGCTGCTCATATTCGGGTCCAAATTATTATCGAGATCGG
>CAZVIU010000077.1:0-4153 GCA_964626935.1 uncultured Gammaproteobacteria bacterium | reverse complement strand
AGCCTGAACATTTTGCAGCCGAAATTTACGCATTGTAGTAGAAAAGATTATTTTATAAGAGGTCTATAGTATTGACAGTTTTTCAGGATTGTGTTTAAATAATGTAGAGCCTGATCTTGGGAAAGATTAGGCAATTCACCACAATCCGTAAAAGCAGTGGGTTAACTACTGCCAGGAAAGAGGAGGAGGAGATGGGGCGAGTCTTCATATTAGCTTTAGTTGCACTAACCGCTATTAATGCTGGCGTGGCAATGAAAGATATGTCTGGCGGAGCGGCTGTTTTCACGGGTTTAGTGCTTTTGGTGATTCTGACGAATGAAGTAATTGAAGCGATCAAAAAGTAGTTAGTTTCTTAAGACAATAACCCCGCCCAAGTTTTGCTAGGCAAAATTTAGGCCGGGTCTTTTTTGTTTCTCCCATAAAATTACAAATCTTTTACAAATATATAAATAATGTGTATATTTGTATCTAATCGGTATGTCCATCAATTTTGAAAAAGAGTTAAATACTGAACAATTGCACGTAGTCCGGGAAGCTAGCGGGCCGTCATTAGTTTTAGCTGGAGCTGGCAGCGGCAAAACACGCACGATTGTTTATCGGGTTTTTCATTTACTAGAGCAAGGCATTCATCCTGAAGAAATTTTGCTTTTGACGTTTACTAATAAAGCGGCGCGAGCCATGATGGGTCGTGTTGAATTATTAGTTGGCAGCGGTTTGCAAAAACTCTGGGGCGGCACATTTCATCATGTAGCCGCGCGCGTTTTGCGCAAGTATGGACATCTTTTGGGTTATCGGCCCAATTATACCATTCTTGATGAAGATGATTCGCGTAGTTTAATTAAATTGGCAACTAGTGAATCTGGCCTTGATCCTAAATCACGGCGATTTCCTTCGCCCGGAGTTTTACAAAGTATTTTTAGTTTTTCAAGGAATAGTGGGCGCTCGCTTGACCAGGCAATTAGTTATAAATATTCTAATTGGTTGAAGGTAGAGCAGGAGATAAAAGATATTTTTGCCACTTACACTGATAAAAAACGCCAGGGCAATTTGATGGATTTTGATGATTTGATGTTGAATTTTGTTTTATTGCTCCGGGCGCAAACGAGTGTTAGAGAAGTATTGCGAGCCAAGTGGAAACATATTTTAGTTGATGAATATCAAGATACCAATGCCTTGCAGGGGGAATTGGTTAGACTGCTTTATAGTGATTGGCAGCAGGGTAATATTATGAAAAGCGTTTCGCAGGCCGAGCAGCATGGTTGTTCGCCTGGGGTGAACTGCGAGGCCGAGAACCGAGCAGCGTTCCGCGCGCTGGGCGGAACGACTGCGTCTTTTCAGAATATTACCCTGCCGCCAGCCAGATCGCTTTTAGTTGTTGGCGATGATGCCCAGAGCATTTATTCTTTTCGCGGCGCTACTATTGACAATATCTTAGAATTTCCGCGCATTTTTAAGGGCACTAAAATCTTTCGTTTAGAAACTAATTATCGTTCCAGCACGCCAATTTTGAATTTAGCCAACGCGGTCATCGCAGCCAATGCCAGGCAACATGAAAAAAAGCTTCACGGTATTAGGGCAGTTGGCGAAAAACCAAATCTTATTATTGCCAACTCGGCCGAAGATGAAGCCAAATTCATTGCTGAAAAAATTTTAGA
The DNA here is from genome assembly GCA_964626935.1 of uncultured Gammaproteobacteria bacterium. Lineage (GTDB taxonomy): Bacteria > Patescibacteriota > Patescibacteriia > CAZVIU01 > CAZVIU01 > CAZVIU01. The sequence goes on along the minus strand of CAZVIU010000077.1, from coordinate 2,498 downwards.
ATTGCACGGTAGCGGCATAGGCAGGCAAAACATCGCTGTATTGTTCAGGGCTGCTTATCAATCGGAAATGCTTGAATTTGAGCTAGCCAAACGCGATATTCCTTATGAATATCGCGGCGGTGTTAGATTTTTTGAACGCGCCCACATTAAAGATGTGTTGGCATACTTACGCGTACTTAGCAATTGGCAGGATGAAATTTCTTGGCTGCGTATTTTAAATATGATGCCGGGCATTGGGGAAGTGACAGCGTCGCGTATATTTTCATTGATTCGTGAAAGTAAAAATTTTAACGATGTAATTAATCAAAATTTTTCTATTCAAAGAGAACGCGCTGATCAGGGCTGGGGCGACACCCGAAAATTTTTAAAAAAACTTATGACCTTGGGGCAGGCCAGCCCTAAAGATATTATTGAAGCAATTTTAAATTCAGGTTATCAGGATTACTTAGAAAACCAATATCCTAATTGGCAAGAACGGCTTGATGATTTGGAACAACTTAAGATTTTTGCCGCCAGTTATGATAATTTAGTAGAGTTTGTTGGCGAGCTGTCTTTATATGAACACTTTGGGGCGCGGCGCGCTGCCAATGCGCCAAGCGATCGTGAGATGTTGGTGCTCTCAACAATTCATCAAGCCAAAGGACTTGAGTGGGAGGCGGTTTTCCTACTAGGATTAACAGCCGCGGCTTTTCCTAATCGGCGAGCTCTTAGCGAAGACGGTGGGGTTGAAGAAGAGCGGCGTTTATTTTATGTAGCCATTACGCGCGCGCGCCGATTCTTATTCTTAAGCTACCCGCTAGTTAGTGGCTTGGACAGCGCTTATCTAAATCAGCCGTCAATGTTTTTAAATGAAATAGATCAAGACTTGCTTAAAGTCACACAAATTATGAGAGATGGTGGGCATGATGACGATGATATTGATTTTCCAACGATTAGTTTGGGAAAAAAAGAATTATTGCCGAGGGTTCGTGAACTTTAAAATAAAAACTCCCGATTCGGGAGTTTTAGATAATTTTTTGCACTAATTTTATTTTTTTAGCATCTTTGGCCGTAAGGTATGTTTCGGTCTTAGCCATAGCGTCAATATCACTTCGGCATATAGATAAATTTTCTGTTAAAATATCAAGCAGAACCCGGTTAGTGTGTTGTAAGCTCTGGAGTTCTTCCAGTAGTTCTGCTTCGTTGTAAGCATGACTCCCTTGCAGATAAAGGCTGGCTTGATGGATAACGAATTCAGTATGTGCTGTTGCAAAGCGTTGTTTGCCGGCAAGAAGCAAGACAAGACCGGCTGAATAAACATGCTCTAAAGCCACAGTTATAAGATTGATATCAGCAGTACGGACCAGAGAATAAAAAAGTCTGGCTGGATCAGCGTCGCCGCCATCGGTAGTGATGAAAAGTACGAATCTTTGGTAAGGATTTTTGGCACATTGTTTAACAATGTCGCGCCACAATTTTTTTATCTTGCGTCCGGTCACTTCACCAGTAAAAATAGGCAGAGTATATAAATTTTTTCCAAATTGTCGTGTTAATTTTCTTGAAAGCAGTTGCGTCTCGGTCATTTCTCTGGACATGATTTTCTCCCTGTCAATGAACTAATTTGACCGTATCATGAGATGATAAATTTGACAAGATTTGTAAACTAGTTTAAGATATATAAAAATCAAGAATTACCAAATCCGCCGTAGACCGTTGGGGCTATAATTAGCTTAAAATTAAGACCCAGCGTAGGCAGTTTACAAGTTATTTAAGTTACTAAGTCACTAAGTTATTAAGTCATTGAATTGGCAATTCATCAACTCGGTTAGTCTAATGACCCAATAACTTTAGTAACTTAATGACTTAATCTTGTCTACGGCCTAATAAAGGCCGTATTAATTTATTTGGATCATTCGAACGCTATTAGAATTATTCGAATCGCGATTATGGCTAAATCTAGAATTCAAAAAGAGGAAACCCTAAAGGTGCTTAAAGAAAAATTAGCGCAAGCTAAGTCAGTTGTTTTTGCAAGTTTTGCTGGTCTTAAGGCCAAGGAGATTGAAGATTTGCGCGCGCGCGTTCGTAAGCAAGGCATGACTTACACAGTGGCTAAAAAGACTTTAATGGAAAAAGCTTTTAGTCAAGCTGGATTTCAGGGCATTGATCCAAAAAGTTTGCCTGGAAGCATTGGCACACTTTTAAGTCTAGATGAGGTTAGTGGAGCAAAATTACTTGATGGATTTAGCAAAGATCATGGTGCCCTAAAACTGCTCGGAGGAATTTTAGAAAATAAATTTATTGATATGGCGCGCGTTTTAGAGCTGGCTAAATTGCCGAGTAAACAAGAGCTGCTCGCAAAACTAGCTGGAACCTTAGAAGCGCCGATCGCTGGATTTGTTAACGTGTTGGCTGGAAATTTAAGAAATTTATTAAATATATTAAATGCAATTAAAGATAGAAAGAATGCAACCTAATTTCTACCTAATTTCGCAAAGCTAATTTCTACCTAGTTTTTGAAA
>CAZVIU010000076.1:0-4176 GCA_964626935.1 uncultured Gammaproteobacteria bacterium | reverse complement strand
GTCAGCGTCAGACATTTTTGCTAAAATAGGTTCGAGCGTGGTTGTATAGATACATATGAAAATCCTCACCTTAAAGTGAAGATTTTTCATATGCGGGTATGGGGAGTTGAACCCCAATCTGGTCGTTGGCAACGACCCATAATAGCCGCTATACGATACCCGCACGTAAATAAATCCGAAATCTGAAGCACGTTACCGCGAACGGGATCCTGTTCGCGGGAAAATTCGAAACATTGTTATTATAACTGCCTTAGTTACTTTTGCAAGGCCAACTCCTTCGCCGCCGTTTGGTACTAAACCCCATACCCTAAACCCTATACCCTGGGTATAATAAACTTATGACTAATCAAGAAATCGCGAAAATTTTTTACGAAATAGCCGAGTATTTGGAAATTCAAGATGTGCCCTTTAAGCCGCAAGCGTACGAGCGTGTGGCTATAGCCTTGGAATCTCTTGATCGCGAGGTTGCGGATATTTACAAAGAGCAGGGACTTGGGGGCTTGCTAAAAATATCAGGTGTTGGCGAGGGTATTGCCAAGCACCTTGAGGAAATTATCAAAACTGGAAAGTTCAGGGAGTTAGAAAAAATGAAGAAAAAATTGCCAGTGAATGTGAGCGAGCTTCGAGCAATTGAAGGTGTTGGGCCAAAAATTATCAAAACTCTTTATCAAAAATTGCGTGTTAAAAATCTAGCTGATCTTGAGCGCGCGGCTCGCGCTGGTAAAATCCGTAAACTGCCTCATTTTGGAGAAAAACTTGAAGCTAAGATTTTGCGCGGCATTGAATTTCTTAAAAAGAGCCGCGGCCGATTTTTGTTAGGATCAATTTTGCCAATTATTCATATTATGGAAGAACGTCTGCGTAAAATTTCTGGTGTTCGGCAGGTAACCACAGCCGGATCAGTTAGGCGAATGCAGGAGACTATTGGCGACATTGACATTTTAGTTACAGCCAAAGATCCAGAAAAGGTAATGGAGGTTTTTACCAAAATGCCTGAAGTGGAACATATTTATGGACACGGGCCAACGAAAACAAGTGTCAGATTAAAACAGGGCATTGATGCTGATGTTCGCGTTTTGCCCGAGGAAGTTTATGGCGCCGCGCTTCAATATTTTACCGGTGATAAGATACATAACATTGAAGTGCGCAAGATCGCTATTAAAAAGGGCTATAAACTTTCTGAATATGGACTTTTTTCCGTCAAAGGCGGATTCGCCTCTGGTGGACGCGGTAAAAAATTAATCGCGGCGAAAACCGAAGAAGATGTTTACAAGAAACTTGGCCTATCTTGGATGCCGCCGGAAATTCGCACTGCTTCTGGAGAAATTGAAGCCGCCCGTCAAACTTTCCTCGAGCGTGGGCAAAAGTTCGGCGGGCAAGCTCGTAAAAAAGTACAAGGACTTCCTGATCTAATTCCTTATGGTTCGATTCGCGGCGATTTGCAGGTACAAACTAATTGGACTGATGGCCGAGCCAGTATTGAAGAAATGGCGCGCGCAGGCTTGTTGGCCGGACTTGAATATATTGCCATTACTGATCATACAAGAACGCTAGCTATGACTGGTGGCTTAGATGAAAAAGGACTCTTAAGGCAAGCAAGAGAGATAGATAAAACAAATTCCAAATTCCAAATTCCAAATTCCAAATTTAGGATATTAAAAGGGGCGGAAATAAACATTTTAAAAGACGGGAGTTTGGATATCAAAGACAAGGCGCTCAAGAAATTAGATGTTATTTCCGCGGCCGTGCATACAAATTTTAACATGACCGAGTCACAAATGACCGAGCGCATTATCCGCGCCATGAAAAATCCTTATTTAAATATTTTATTTCATCCAACTGGACGCCTGATCGGAAAACGTGAGCCATACAAATTAGATATTTTGAAAATTATTAAAGCCGCGCGTGAATATGGCGTGGCCCTGGAGGTAAATGCATACCCCGAGCGGCTGGATCTTAAGGATACGCACATACGTTTGGCAATTCAACATGGAGTAAAACTGGTAATCAATTCTGATGCTCACGCGCCGCATCATTTTGGGTTTTTAGATTTGGGCGTAGCCCAAGTGCGGCGAGGGTGGGGGAGCAAGAATGACGTTCTAAATAGTCAATCAGTTGATAAATTGTTCGCGAGCCTAAGGAGTTTAAAAAGAAAATAGTAAAAAATTTTCAATTTCCAATTTCTATTTTTCGATTAAGATATTACGATTAAAAAATAAAATCCCGCTAATGCGAGATTTATAGTAATAGTGTTCCAATAATTACGAGCACGAAACCAATCCATTGTTTGGGGTCTGGTCGTTCGCCAAGCAGAGTCAAACCGATCAAAAGCATAAAGATTGATGCCGAAGCGCGAATAGCAATCATTGTTTCACCAGCCGTGTGTCTGGAAAGATAGTAAACAGAATAGCTAGCCGTGAGTCCGGTAATTAAACCACCAATAAATGACCTTGGTGATAAGCTTAGCCTGCTATTTTCCAAAAACAGCGTGTAGGCAAAAAGAACCATTAGTGGAATCCAAACGCCAGTATTGTGCGAGAGCAAAACTTTTCGCCAATCCACGCCATTCTTAAGATCAGTTTTTTGAAGGTACACAGCCATAGCCATTCCCAGTCCGACCAAAAACATTAAGATTCTGTCGTGGCTAAACATTCTTTTCCTTTCCAAAAGGTCTGTCGCTACCTTAACAGTTTAGTAGGGATTTGACAACATCGTTAAAAAATATTTAAATACTTTATATTGTGCCGCGGTGGCGAAATCGGTATCCGCAGCAGACTTAAGATCTGCCGTTCGCAAGAACGTGAGGGTTCGAGTCCCTCCCGCGGCACCATTGAGGAAATTGCAAGCTGTGGAAGCCCGCCTCGCTTCGCTCGGCGACTAATTCGTATTCAATTTTGGGGGTAAAAACGAATTCACGATTTCGCAAAATATGGTTCGAGCCGATGTTTTTCAGAAATGTTGTCATTTCCTCTTTGTTTTCGGTCTCAATCAATTTTGCGGCTTGATTTAAGGACAAAACGAACTCACGGGCCGGTTCGAGCCAAGACAGACCTTTCTGTTCAAAATCTCTAATTTTATCGCCAAGCTCAACCTTTTGGGTAACAAGATTTGCCTTTCTCGCCTTGTAATCCTCGGCTGATATGACTTCGCCAAGATAAGCGTCCAATAGCTTTTCGAGTTTGGCTTCAGTTTCGGTTAATTTTGTTTTGAGATTTTGAATAGTAGTTTTAGCTTCCTCTTTTGCTCGCTCCTTATCTTTCTGTAGTTCTACCAAAACCTTTTCGGTGTCTTGGCTCGATAAAGAAACTTTTTGAAGAAAACTTTTGATTTGCTCGGTTAGTGCTTCTTCACGCAAAAAGTGCTTTTCTTGGCACGGCCCCTTCTTTTTCGTGCAGTGGTAGTAATGATGACCTTTTTGGATTTCGGCGGTGATAGCACAACCACACGAGGCACATTTTAGCAAGCCAAGAAAAACAAAGTAGTGTTTGCGGATATCTTTCTTTTTGCCGCGCTTCGCCATGACTTCTTGGCATTTATCAAAAAGTTTCTTTGAGATTAACGGCTCGTGAGTTCCTTCAAAAACTTCTCCCTTAAATTTCATGAGACCGATGTAGAAAATATTTTGTAGAATTTTCTGTAAACTGCTGATAGATATTTTGTTGTTCTTGTTGCCCTTGAGATTATCTTTGACACACCAATTTGCGAGAGAATGAAGCGGGTAGCTTCCGGTTGCGTAGAGTTCAAATACTTTTCTCACCTTCGGAGATTTATCGGGGTCAATATCTACACCCCTTGTTTTGGGATTGTTGAGATAGCCAACCGGAGCCCAGCCGGGCCATACACCATTTCGTATCTTCTGTCGTAGTCCGCGCTTCACATTCTCTCGCAAATTATCTACAAAATATTTTGATTGACCAAAGGCAATATTCAACATGAACAAACCCTGTGGTGTTGCTTCGAACCAAAACGTCGGAAATTTAAGGGAGCGAATCAAGCCGCGATCAACAAAGTGGATTATTTTTCCGCCGTCAACACTATTTCTAGCCAATCTATCGGGGTGCCATGAAATAATTCCGTCAGCTTTTCCTTTTTCGAGTAATAACAACATTTCTGCGAATTTAATTCGGCCGGGCTCTTTGGCGGTTTTGGCCTCGCAAAGCGAGGCAACAATTTCCA
>CAZVIU010000075.1:0-4219 GCA_964626935.1 uncultured Gammaproteobacteria bacterium | reverse complement strand
GGGAATTTTTACCCCGCACTTCGAGCGAAGCGAGATAGTTGCGGGGCCGCCCGCCAAGCCCAGCCAGTTCCATTCGGATATTTTCAAACAGACACCGCCATCCTTCGCTAAAGGTTACGCCGAGTGGTTAAGGCGCTGGTCTTGTCCTGAAATAAAATGGAGGGTTCGCCTAATGGCATGGCACCGCTCTTGAAAAGCGGCGGGCGCAAGCCCTTAGAGGTTCGACTCCTCTACCCTCCGCCAGTTACATTTTTGTGATATAATAAGAACATGATCAAGAAGATCAGGGGGAAATATGTAGTTTTAAGCGAACGAACAGGCAGGAAAATGGGGAGTTACCGGACGCTAATTAAAGCCAAAAAGCGCTTGCGGCAGATTGAATTTTTTAAACATTTGGCAAAGAGTTCAAAAATGAGGGTGGAGTTGAGGAAGAAAAGTCTGTTGAAATAGCGACACGAATTATTTCGAGTCATTCGAGCGTGATTAGCATCATTCGAGTCGCAGTTTATGCCTGAAGAAACAAAGATACTATTAAGCTGGAAGATTCCTGAACACGTCCGTCATCAGCGGAGTCGTCTTTGGTTTTTTATAGTTGCAGTGATCGGCGGACTGTTTATTGTTTACGGCGTATTAACCAATGATTTTCTTTTTGCCCTCATCATTGTTCTGTTTGCCGTTGTTTATATTTTAATGCACATGCAAGAGCCGCCGTTTCTAGATTTTAATATTACTGATAGGGGCATAGAGTTAGGGAATAAAAAATTTGAGTATAATGATATAACAAGTTTTTGGGTTGCGGCAAGAGAAGGAAGAGGTTCGTTACATTTACGAACTAAGTATTTTTCAAGCCCCTTGCTTTCCATACCGCTTGATAGCGCAAACCCAGACGCGGTTAGGGGAGTTCTTAACAAGTATGTGACTGAAGACGCCAGTGAAAAAGAGGAGCCGCTTTCAGAACTTCTTAGTCGGAGATTTAAGTTATAGATACGAGACAAGATATAAACCAAGCGTCCGCCTTAGGCGGACGCTTATTGAATAAGTAATAATTTGGTGATAATATGATTTTAATTCATGCGTTCGTAGTTTGACGGACAGAATATGGGATTGCGGATCCCACGATCGAGGCCCGCCCCCACACCTATTTTATGTCCCCGTAGTTCAACGGATAGAATGCAAGCTTGCGGAGCTTGAGATCGAGGTTCGATTCCTCGCGGGGACAAATAGGTGTGGGGGCGAGATTCTTGAGCGAAGCGAAATCCCGCCTTGGCGGACTCGCGGGCGCACCAGAAACTGCTAGAAAACCTAAAATTTATTAAAATGGCGGTATGAGCAACCTTAACCTCAAACAAAATCCAACACTCCGCGATTTTCAGGAATATGTCGCGCAAATGGTAAAAGAGCGCGGCTTTGATAAAGAAACTATTTCGGAAATGTTTATGCTTTTTCTTAAGGAGTGTGGAGAAATGGCGAAAGCCGCGCGTAAGACGCAAAAGATAAAGACTGATAAAAACTCCGAGCAATTTCATTTTGACCAAGAAGTTGCTGATGTCTTTATTTATTTGTTGGATATTTGCAACCACTTCGGCGTGGATTTAGAAAAAACTTTCCGAGATAAGGAAGAGATTAACAAGAAACGAAATTGGGAATAGTATTATCATCAATAATGAATCTTTCAAGTTCAATCACGGTTCTCGGCTCGTTTAGCCGCAGCTTAGCCAAGCCGCTCAAAAACTTAGGAATTGAGACCATGCATGATCTCATTTTTTATTTTCCCTATCGTTATGATGACCTTTCAAAAATAGTTAATATCCGCGATATTCTCTCTGGCGAAGTTGTTACTGTAAAAGGCAAAATTCAATTTATTAGAAATTTTAGAAGCCCGGTCAAACACAAACTTATAACCGAGGCGCTCGTTGCTGACAGTAGCGGCAGTATTAGAGCCATTTGGTTTAATCAAGCTTATTTGGTCAAGATTATACGGGCCGGTGAAGAAGTTTTTCTATCGGGCGAAGCTAGTTGGGATCGCACTGGGCTTGTCTTTTCTAATCCAAATTATGAACTTGTTCGCGAAAGAACATTACATACCGGCCGGATTGTTCCGATTTATTCAGTCACCTCGAACATAACTGAAAAACAAATTCGTGCTGTTGTGCATTCTGCCTTAAGAGATGTTGAGTTCGTTACTGACTGGATACCAGAAGTTTTGTTGAAGAAATATAATCTCTTGCCTTTGGCCGATGCTCTGATAAATATTCATTTTCCTTCAAGCAATGAAGCGCTTCTCGCGGCAGAAAGAAGGTTAAAGTTTAACGAACTATTTATCCTACAGGTAGCCAATTCCTTATTAAAATCAGAATTAGTCAACGCGCCGGCGATTCCGTTAGAGTTCCACGAAATGGATACAAAAAAGTTTGTTGAATCCCTGCCCTTTAAATTAACTAAAGCGCAAAGATCTGCCGCTTGGGAGATTTTAAAAGATTTAGGCAAGTCGCAACCGATGCAGAGACTCTTAAATGGCGATGTTGGTTCTGGAAAAACTGTGGTCGCGGCTATAGCTATCTTGAACGCAGCGTATAATAGTGGTCAGTCTGCCTATCTTGCCCCGACTGAAATTTTAGCTATTCAGCATTTTCACACTTTGAGTAAAATGCTCGTGCCATTTGGCATTAGAGTTGCGTTATTATCATCTAATCATTACAAAAAAGCTAACCCCCGCCTTAATCCTCTCCCTTGGAGAAAAGCAGGAGAGGTGGGAGTCGGTCCAGCACTCGCAGGGCAAAAAGGGGACGGAGAGGAGATTTTGTTGAAGAAGGTAGAACTTAAAAAACAGATTAAAGCAGGTGATATTGACTTGGTAATCGGTACGCATGCCATTTTAGAAAAAGATGTTATTTTTAAAAATTTAGTTTTGACTGTGATTGACGAACAACATCGGTTTGGGGTGCACCAGCGGCAACTCTTGCGAAGTAAGCACCGCGATCCAAAGAATCCGAATACATCAGAATTATCCGAAAAAGATTTAGGATCATTCGGATCGAATTCGGATCATTCGGATCGGGTTCCTCATTTTTTATCAATGACAGCCACGCCTATTCCGCGTACCTTGGCCTTAACTATTTATGGCGATCTTGATTTATCTATCTTGGACGAGATGCCGCCGGGGAGAAAACAGATTGAAACAAAACTTGTCAGCAAAACAGAAATCGCGCGTGTTTACGCGTTTATAAAAAACGAAATAGATAAAGGTAGACAAGTATTTTGTATATCGCCACTTATTGACCCGTCTGATATCTTAGAAGTCAGATCAGTTAAAGAGATGAAAGAACAGCTAGAGTCAAAAATTTTTCCGAGTTCTAGGATTGCCACGCTTCACGGCAAGATGCGCCCGGCTGATAAAGAGAAAGTTATGCGCGATTTTCTGGACAGAAAATTTGATATTTTGGTTTCTACTTCAGTTGTGGAGGTTGGCGTTGACGTGCCCAATGCCACGGTTATGATGATTGAGGGGGCAGAGCGTTTTGGTTTGGCTCAATTGCACCAGTTTCGTGGTCGAGTTGGCCGTGGAGAGCAACAATCTTATTGTTTTTTGTTTAGCGAAGCTCTGAGCGATCGAGCAACTCTAAGACTTCGGACTATAGAAACATTACACAACGGTTTCGAGTTAGCAGAGAAAGATTTAGAATTCCGCGGGATTGGTGAGCTCTTTGGCACCCAACAATGGGGTCGCGTGGAATCGCGATTTTTGGATTTTAGCGATTTAGAATTAATAAAAATCTGCCGCGAAGCAGCGGTAGAATTAATTTCTAAAGATCAGGCTCTTACTACTTGGCCAGCGCTAAAAAGCAAGGTAGAAGAGTTTATAAAAGAAGTACACCCTGAGTAATTGCAGACTGCAAATTTAAAATTGCAGATTGTAGAATGAAACTAATAAATTTGTCCCCCTGCGGGGGATTAGCCGTAAGCTGAAGATTTTAAATCAAATAAGTTCAAAGGCCTCGCTAACATTTTTAATTTGCAATAACTTGAGCGTAGAATTTTTTAGATTACATTTAGGAACAATTGCTTGTTTAAATCCTAATCTTTCCGCCTCCTTTAGTCTTTTTTCAAGCTGGGCGACTGGCCGAATCTCGCCAGTGAGTCCCACCTCACCAATAGCCACAGTATCAGGCGGCAGTGGCTTGTTGCGCAGAGCCGACATTAACGCCAGGGCCACTGGTAA
>CAZVIU010000074.1:0-4348 GCA_964626935.1 uncultured Gammaproteobacteria bacterium | reverse complement strand
TTTTAATTCCGCTTTTTCCTGAAGCCTTACGCGCTGTTCAACAAATTCCGCAAATTCAATTGCCAACAATTGATACTGGCAAGGTGCAGGAGGGATTGAAAGCACTAGAGGACGTCAAGGCCTTGCAAGAATTGGTTAAGTAAAGGCGGGCGATCCGCGATGCCTACTTCTTAATTCTCAATTCTTAATTTTTACTTTGTGCTAATCGACACTCATTCACATATTCAATTCCAGGCCTATCGCGAGGACATGGATCAGGTAATAGAACGAGCCCGTGAGGCTCGCGTTTTTATGATTGCCGTGGGATCACAAAAAGATACGAGCGCGAAGGCGGTGCGTGTTGCTGAAAACTACCCGGATATGATTTGGGCCGCCATCGGACTTCATCCGAATCACTTGCAGGCCATGCATTTTGATGAGGGGGAGCTAGAAGTAAAAACACGCACTGAAGAATTTGATCCGAATTATTATCGTGAACTTGCGCGGAGCAAGAAAGTCGTTGGAATAGGGGAATGTGGGCTTGATTATTATCGTCTGCCAAAGGAAATTAATCAAAAAATAGTGATTGAAAAACAAAAACAAGTTTTTAGAAAACAGCTGGATTTGGCCGACGAACTAAATTTGCCGGTTATTGTTCATGTTCGCCCAGATGTCGTTGTAAGCGAAGCGCGGCCATCTCCCCACACAGATGCCCATCTTGATACTTACGAAATTTTAAAAGAATATGTTGAAGCGGGGCGCTTGACGCGCCGTGGCGTGATACACTGTTTTACCGCCGGATGCAAGGAGGCGCAAAAATATGTGGATCTTGGTTTTTATATTGCTTTTGGCGGTGTAATTACATTTCGTTCCAAGCGGTCGGAACACCAAGCGTTATTAGAAGCCGTTCGTGAAACTCCAATAGAAAAAATTGTTATTGAAACTGACGCGCCTTACTTAACTCCAGAGCCTTTCCGCGGCAAACGCAACGAACCCGGCTTTGTGCGTCATGTAGCTCAAAAATTAGCCGAGCTGCGAGGAATTACCCTTGATGAGGCTGTATCAAAAACAACCCAAAATGCCATAAAATTATTTAACCTAGAGTCCAAAATCCTGATGTAAAGTCAGGTTTCCGATTGAAATATCAGGACTTAATGCCCAGAATCCATGCGTCGAATTTTTATTGCTATTAACTTGCCAAAAAATGTTAAGGAGGTTCTTGCCCAGATCCTTGCAGAATTAAAAAAGAGATATCGCGGCACGCCGATTCGTTTTGTTAAGGCCAATGGATTTCACATCACTCTGCACTTTTTAGGCAATCAAAATGATGGGATGATTGCCAAAGTCAGCCGTATTTTAGATGAAGTTACAGCGCGATACCAACGAACCAAATTGATGCTAGGCGGTTTTGGATATTTTCCCAATGCTGTACAACCGCGTGTGCTCTGGATTGGCGTAGATGGCGTTGGCCAAAAAATACTAGAAAATTTACAAAAAGATTTAGGAAAAGAGTTACAAAAGCTGGGAATTAAAGTTGACCACTGCGACTGGCATCCGCACCTAACCCTTGGCCGCCTTTCCGGAAAAATTAACACTTCCATGCTTCACAGCATGGAAGCGCCACAGGTAGAGTGGCAAGTAGGAGCAGTTGTGTTAATGGCGAGTAATTTAAAACCAACTGGGGCAGAATATGAAATTTTGCACAGTGTAAAACTTAGTCATTAAAGCGCTAGAGCGCTAGAGCAGTTAAATATCAGAACACCAGAGCACAAAAAATAATACTTTCATGTTTTTATGAAAATCAATATTTTAGATGTCCACATTGATAATTTTTCTCGGAGCGACGTATTAAATAAAGTGCGTCAATTTTTACATGATGGAGGTCAGCATAAAATTTTTACTCCCAATCCAGAAATGCTCGTACTTGCCTCACGCGATAAAGAATTCATGAAGATTTTACAAAGTGCGGATATTTTAGTGCCAGATGGATTCGGCTTAATTTTAGTTTCTCATCTTTTAGGCAGACCATTTCGTGAACGTGTTACCGGAGCTCATCTTGTAGAAGAAATATTTAGGCTTGTCATCGAAGAGAGCAGGTCTATTTTTTTGCTTGGCGGCGCTAAAGGGGTAGGAAAAAAAGTCGCGGAAAAACTGAAGTCTGAAAACATAAATCTGTCCACTCAAGGCGAATCTGTCTTGGGCGGAAAACCAGAAATTAATTGGTTAGATGGAATCAGGGTTGATGAACACACGCGAGAGCTAGTTTTAAAGGAAATAAATAATAAAAATCCTGATATTTTGTTTGTTGCTTTGGGGCAAGGCAAGCAGGAGCGATTCATCTATGATAATTTATCAAAAATGCCTTCGGTTAGAGTGGCACTAGGTGTTGGCGGTGTTTTTGATTTTATCTCTGGCCAAGTTTGCCGCGCGCCGCAATCTTTACAAAAATTTGGCCTTGAATGGTTGTGGCGGTTGGTATTCCAACCATGGCGCTTTTTAAGGATATTAAACGCGGTAATAATTTTTCCCATAAAGGTTTTTTTGTGGAAACAAAAATCCATAATTGCATAAAAATAGAGCATCAATAAAAATGACCGATCGGTCATTTTTATTGATGCGGGATAAAATCGGTCATAACCACTCGCCTAATAATATTAAATAAATAATTCAACGATATAAAATTAAGCATAGTTGTAACTTATTGCGCCTTGCTCGTGTATATAAATATGTACGATAAAAAACAAATGGAACAATTTGCTAAGCATTATAAGACCTATTTTGATAAGGTTTACCGATTTGTGTTTTGGCGGTCCGGCACAAGACGTGAAACAGCCGAGGATTTATGCGGCGAGATTTGGCTTAAGGCGATGGGCGCTTTTCCTAGTTTCGACCAAACAAAATCATTTACACCGTGGATCATGACTATTGCCAAGAATCATGTGTTAAATTTTTATCGAACGCGCGGTCGGGAAGTATTAGAGTCAGAATTAGTTAGTCACAACGAGGATAATGAACAAGACAAAAATATTTTTGAAATATTAGCTGGGCAGGCGCCAGCAAATCAAGACAAGAATTATGATCTTTACAGCGCCTTAGGCAATCTTGAAGATCGAGATCGGGAAATCATTGAATTAAAATATCTAGAAGGATTTTCACATAAAGAAATTGGCGCCCTGATGGGGGAGAGCGAAGTGGCTATGAAAGTGGCTGCCCATCGAGCGATAAAAAAACTAAAAAACAAATTAAAAGACATAGGAGATAATAAATAACAGCCCCGATATGCACAAACTTAAAAAGTTATTAAATTTATCATCACCTCGACGCGGATTAAAGGAGGAGATTTGGAAGAAGCTACAGCCAGAAGATGGTTATGCCTTGCCGCGCCTGACACGGCCGTTAATTTTTCAGCCGGTATTTTTGATTCTGACTTTGGTTTTGCTTAGCGGATTTGGCACTGGAGTTTATGCCCACCAAAGTCCAGCAGTACAACAAGGACACCCGCTAAATTCGATAAAACACAGCTTGGAAGCAGTTCAGGTGCGCTTGGCGCGCTCTCCAGAAGCGCAAGCCCAAGCGAGACTGGGGCTGGCCAAAAAACGTTTGCGCGAGATAGAGCACCAAAGGAAGCGTGGCGTGATTAATCCACGCGGCTTTAATCAAGCAGACATAGAAATTGAACAAGCGAGAGAACTTCTGCCTTTAATTAAAAACGAGAAAAAGAGGCAAGCTATTAGTAACCATTTGGACCAGGTGCGTGTATTAAGAGTTAAAGGGGGACAAGACGCAATTAAACTAAAACCTCAAGTTAGCCCGGGCAGAGAGGTACCACAAATTAAACTAAAAGACGGTAAAAGATTGAATTATTTAGATTACCCAAATAATCTAAATTGGCGATCTAAGCCGGAAATAAAATATGATCAAACTAAGACAATCCTTCGTCGCCAGTCTAGTTCTTTTGACCATGCTGGCTCCCGTAGCAAGTTACGCCGCCAAACCCCAGATGGCGAAAAAAATACAAAATAAAAGCAATCGTGAGATTAATATTCGTGGGGAAATTATAGGCGTAAATTATGATCAAAAAGAATTTAGAGTAACGACCAAAAATAAATCCTATCTTGTTGTCGTCACAGATAAAACCAGAATAATTGGCAGGTTTGTTGGTCAGCTGCCTTTGCAAACTTTACGCATGGGCGACAAACTAGCAGTTAACGGACAACTGCGGGATGAAAATACAATTGAGGCAAAACTTATTCGTGATATGAGCAATTGGAAAGTTATCCTTAAAAAGCGATCTGGCGTTATCCGCGAGCTAAACTTGTCATCTAGCTCCATGATATTGGCACATGGGAAAAACGCCAAAGAAGTAACT
>CAZVIU010000073.1:0-4402 GCA_964626935.1 uncultured Gammaproteobacteria bacterium | reverse complement strand
GAACAAACTGTTTTAATGTTCTTGTGTTCTTGTATTCTTGTGAAAATCGTTTCCGGCATTCAACCAACCGGCCCCTTGCATCTTGGTAACTACTTGGGGGCAATCAAAAATTGGCTTGATTTGCAATCAAAACACGATTGTTATTTTTTCATTGCTGATTATCATTCATTAACGGAAAATTTTGATCCGCGCTCTAAGCGTGAACAAATTTATATGCTCGCGGCCGAACTTTTAGCAGCCGGACTTGATCCAAAAAAATGCGTCATCTTTACGCAATCTGACGTGCCCGAAGTTACCGAGCTAGCTTGGGTTTTTAACACACTCGTGACCATGCCCGAGCTTGAACGAATGACCCAATTTAAAGATAAATCGGCGCGCCAAGCGGCTAATCTAAATGTTGGACTATTTGATTATCCAGTGCTTCAAGCGGCTGATATTTTAATCTACGGCGGTGAGGCGGTGCCAGTTGGCGCAGATCAGGTTCAACATATTGAGCTAGCGCGTGGTCTGGCTCGAGCTTTCAACCGCAAATTCGGTGAAACTTTTGGGGAACCAAAACCTTTGCTTACTAAAACGGCACGCCTGATGAGTTTACTTGAACCAGAAAAAAAGATGAGCAAAAGTCTTGGCGAAGCGCACTACATCGCACTTTCCGACAGCCCAGAAATAATTTCAAAAAAACTCGCTCGCGCGGTGACCGATACCGGCCCGTCAATTGAAGCCGAGCCTCGACGCACTCTACAGCGATCCGCCAGTTGGCGGAGAGCGAAAGAAGGAGGCTCGGCTTCGGACAATTTTCTGATGTCCCCCGGCGTCTCCAACCTCTTCTCCCTCCTCGCCTACTTTGGCACAAAAAAAGATCTCACAAAGTTTGAGACCTCATATAAGGATGGCTCAATCCATTACTCTGATTTAAAAATAACTCTGGCCTCACGCGTTAGTGATTATTTTGCCGATTTCCGCAAGGCTCGCGCGCTTTTACTCAATAATAAATCCTCACTCGACCGCATCTTGGCCCGCGGCGCCAAACACGCTCGCTCTTTAGCACAGAAGAAAATGAAAGAGGTAAGAAAAAAAATCGGACTGATGCACTAAAGTTGTAGGGCATGGAACATAGAACAAAGAACAAAATAAAAAATTTCCCTCGATCATTATCGAGGGAAATTTTTATTATTGCGTTCTATCTTCGCGACTCTTTTCGCGTTGATATTCGCGATTAGCTTTCATTTCCATAATTACTGTGTCGGGGCTGGTTGCGGCGCTGGTGAAGGATTAGATTCCTGTGGAGCTTCTTTCGCTTGTCTCTGATTTTCCTTTTCTTGCGCCTGCTGTTCTAGGGCCTCAAATCTTCCTCGAATAAGCTCTTCTAAATTAGATATCTTTGATTCAACTTTATTAAATTTCAACCTTGACCTGATAATCTGATTAGCTAGACGGCGAAGATCGTCTTCGTATTCATTTAAGACATTGTGCACTTCATTAAAATCACCTTCATATAAGGCATCGTAAATAGGCTGTAATAACTCCTCTACAGCAGCGGTAATTTGCTTGTCTTTGATACTGCGCAGCATATCTTTAATGCCCCTGATCCTGTGAAGCGCGCCCTCAAGACCTCCAGGATGCATGCCACCTTCCCAAATATCTTGCATAGCATCCCTAGCACCCTCAAAATCATTAGCAGCTAGCGCAGCCTCAACTTGACTATAAATAGATTTGATCTTCTCAACTAATTCTTGCAATTTAGCCATATTTAACCCTAATTTCAAAAAGCTCTTAAGCTTCAGCATTTTCTCAACCTTGCTCAAGGCTTTTTTACCGTCTTGTACTTCACGAGGCAATTGAATTCTTGTTCTAAGCTCCTCAAATGATTCCCAGACACGAGCATCCCAATATTCTTGCAAGGCCCCGCGCTGACTCATATCGCCCGGCGGATTTTTAATGTTGGCCTCAAAACCGGCTAATTGATCAGACAGTTCTTTAACTTTAGCCAACATCTCGACAGCGCCGACAACATTCTTAAGCCGTGTTATTTGTCTTAAAAGATTACGCAATTCAACTTTTTGCCGTTTTATATCCCGCAAGGCATTTAAGATTTCACGAGGATCAACAAAATCTTCCGGCTGCTCGCCATTACCATCTTCACGCATTTCCTTTCCCTGATCCGGGGCTTGTGGCGCTGGTTGCGGCTGAACTAATTCTGGCTGAACTGCTGGCGCAGTTATGTTTCCGCTCGGAGCCTGTTCTTGAGCTAACGCTCTAACTTGCGCATTTACTAGATTGAGTACCAAAGCTAGGGCTGCAGCCACAGCTAAGAAACTTAATCTATGATGCACATGAGCACGTAAGTGACTATGAATTTTTTCTAAAGACATATATAATTTCAGTCTATGCTTGTAGATTCCAAATTGAATTCTATTTGTCAATTTACAATCTACAATTTTTATTACTCTCCTCGCGCGATTAGAGAATAACATATTTTAACTTAAGCTTGGTTTAAACCGTCGACCTCCTCGGCCCAGGCCTTAGATTTTATTTTTCTATTATAGATTATACCAAATTTTTGCCTATTTTTCAATCTATAATTATCCACAACTAATTATTGACACCTGGATTAAATTAGGGTCTTTGACTGTGATAATATTATCTTTAGGGAAACAGGCTTTTTCATAGAAGCCATAAATGCGCGCTTATTACGCTACAAAACACCATGCCCTAAATTGGCGTTATTATAGCGTGAGCTCGGCTTCTAAATACTATGGAATGTCCAAAATGCGGACACGAACATGAGGGTGAATGCGATTGCAGTTGCGTTGAAGCAGCTTGCAATATGTGCAGTCATTATCATGCCGAGGGAGATGTGTGCGAAGAATGCGGCTGTGGATAACATAGAAGCGAAAATCTATGGAAGTTGTAATATATAGCACAAAAACCTGCCCTTATTGCAAGATGGAAAAGGAGTATTTAGACTCCAAGGGAGTTAGATATACAAACTTTTTTGTTGATGATGACGAAGCTCGGGCCGAGGAAATGACTAAACTTTCCGGTCAGCTGGGCGTGCCGGTCACCATTATTACTGATGAGGTGGGAAAACAAAATATTGTGGTGGGGTTTGACAAAAAGCAACTGGATAAACTGCTGAGACTAGAGTAAATCTTCAATTTACAATTAATTTCCAATGAATTAATTTTCAAAGGTCTAAAAATTGAAAATTAAAACATTGATTGAAAATTGATAATTGAGAATTGAAAATTATAAATCTCCATTAGAATAGTTTGCCCTGCTCAAATCTCTTGCGCTCTTTATCAGAAAATATCTTAATCTTTCCGTATTCCCCATCATACCCGGGTTCAATCGTTAATTGACCGGCGCGCATCCGCATAATCGTTTCAACTATAATTGGCGGTAAAAATCCAGCCAATTTTTGTTTATCAAAATTCATCAGGATATTAAGTTCGTTGCCGCCAGTTCGCACAAACTCCCAATACTGGCGTTCTACTATTTTTGATTTTCGTCCATTAAGACCTTCTGCCTCGGCAATTAATTTATCAAATTCTACTAAGCTCCAAAATTCTGGCGCCGCTTTAGGCTTTCGATCATGCGGCAGGTCAGCTAATGTTTCCACTCGTGAAAGCACACCAACTGTAACTTTCTTTTTACATTTAGGGCAGATTCCTCCGAGTTTTTTGCTTTCTGCCGGATGCAAACGAACTTGGCAGGCGCGGTGACCGTCATAATGATACCGCCCCTCATCAGGAATAAATTCAATAGTGCCGATCATTTCTAATATCCTTAATTCTTGATTCTTGATTCTTGATTCTTGCAGCTTTTTCGGTGATGCGTTTTTTATTGCTTCCCAGATTGCGTCATAACTCAAATCTTTTTCCTCACCCTCAAAAACATTTGCCTCCCGACCAAGATTAGGAAGGGAGTGCGCGTCTGAATTAGAGATCAGGGCGTAATTATCAAGCTCACTATGTCTCCAAGCCATTGGCGGATCAGCGCTTAATCCTGTCTCAATCGCAAATATATGCTTGGTCAGATCGCCAAAACAGTCCTGTAGTGAATCATATCCTGAAAAAGAGCCAAAGACAGCGAACCACGGGGTCCAACTGTGTGCTGGCACAAGCAAACAACGTTCATCTATCTCTAAAATAAGTTTTAACAAATTTTGTGAACTAATTCCCAAAACTGGCCGACCATCAGAACCAAGTTTTCCGCCACGCGCCTCAATTGCTTTATTTATTTTTTCGGCTATCTCTAAGCTTGGCGCGAAAATACAGTGATGCACCCGTCGTACCTTGATCGGGGTTCGGGCCCGATCAGAGTAAATACAGGCAACTTCTGTGCCAACCATAAAAACTGTCTCTTATACACATCTCCGAGCCCACGAGACTAGGCATGA
>CAZVIU010000072.1:0-4448 GCA_964626935.1 uncultured Gammaproteobacteria bacterium | reverse complement strand
TTGCAGTACCTTTGGCGAGCACAAAATTAATCAAGTTTGTACGTTAGATTTTGTTTGCGGGAGCAATAATGGTTGTAATTGTTCAGAAAGTGGCACTGTTGTTTGCAAGGCGGCTAAAGGCGAGCGTTCCTGCGCTTTTAAGCGCCCGCCCGGTAGCTTAGAAACAAAATATGTATTAAATCAGCCAGATAAATATGATGAAACGCTTTGCAAGGTTGAGGCTGAAGGTTGTGAAGCTTTTGTTTATGAGCCGCAAGGCCAAACCTATTATTTCAAAACACCGCAAGAACAATTATGCGAATTCCAAGAGTCGTTAGTTGCAACAGCCGGAGCGCCGCCCCAGCGAGGATGGTTTAAAAAAGGCACAACTGACCCTTGTGGTTATATTGATTTACCGCCGGCTGGCGGTGACCGCAGCCCTTATTTAGTTAGCGGCGCGCAATTTGGTATTTGGAAAAATGCTGACGATCAATATGAAGAATATGTTGGTGAATGTCCGGCAGCGCAGTCAACTTGCACGCAATTTGAAGACCCGGTTGATACGGCGCCGTTTTACCCTGCTGGCAAGCCATATTATTATTTAAAGAATGAAAAAATAACTTCTGGCGATTGTAATGGACAAGTTAATCCTAAAGACGGTTGTGTGCTTTTACGCGACGCCTCCATGGCCGCGCTTTCTTATCAAGCATCATCAAGTTACGCGCGGAGCTTTAAAAATAATAATATAAAAGTCGCGCCAGTAAATTGCGAGGTAGATCCTGATAAGTCTAACCTGTCTTTATGCGGCGGTACTACTAAGAACGATGCCAATGTTATTATAAGGGCCAAACAAGACCGCGCTTGTTCAGATTGGTTAACCTGTAAAACATCAACAGTGATTCTTGAGCCTAGAACCAATGTGCCGCGAGAAATATGCTTAGAATATGGGAGGTGTGTGGAATACGCACAGAGTTTAAGTGGTGTCATCTGTTCTCGTTTTGGATCTCCTGAACCAACAAAAATTTTATCAGAAAGTATTTATAAAAATCGTGATACTAGCTGGAAAGGATCAGATTATTCTGGATTTAGCATTCCCGGTTTGTATCCGGTTTCAGCCATGACCAGAGACAAAGACGCTCTTATCCTGGCCATGACCGGTAATAATAAACAAAAAGCAGAACCAGAATGTCGCGCCTATCCTGAAGTAGATGCGCCGTTTCCATCTAGCCTTGCTGAACTTGATAAGAGTGGCAATATAATATCTCGTGATCAAGGATGGGAGTCAGTGAATATCTGCGGGCCAAATAATCCCAAAGAGTGTCAGTGCAATTACTTAAAAGTAGAATATGGTGATAGTGAGACGCGTTATGCTGATTTTAAAAGAAGTGAATTGCCGGCTGGAATATGCAATGGCGGCCCAAGACATGGTCGAACCTGCGTGCCTGGAGTTACATCAGCACAAAGTTATGATTTAGCATGTGGCTCTAGTGAGGGTGACGGCATTTGCGAAGCGCTTAGCCGGGTTGATAAATTAATTGGTTTAGAAGGTTATTGTTTAGAAAAAGATAAAAGAATGTTAATTAATGATCCGTCGGCCAATCAATATAATTGTTCAACTTGGTACCCGTCTGATATTTTGTTAGGCGGCAAGGATATTTATAATTATTTTGAAAAAGCTGGATTTTCCAGTGTTTATAATGGTGTGGGCGCGAGATTTTATTGCGCGCAAGCCGAAGGTCATTATAAACCTGCAGTGGTCTCCGGATCTGGTAGTTTAGTCTTTGATGTTGATAGCCCACCCTTTAATAGCCATAATGTTCAAGAGGAGACCGGATTTAAAGTATGTAAAGACTTATATCTAAGTACTAAGAATAGTGCGGGTGGTCCTAAATATAAATTTTGTTCATCTGATAGTGAGTGCCCCACGAGCAATGCGGGGTCATGTGCGTGGCTTGGTATTTGTCAGCGACCCGGTTCTAGTGGCCCAGGAAGCGGGACTCCGTCATCTCTTTCCTCATGTTTTGTTGCTGCTGAATGTCCATTATATACCAACTTCAACAATCAACAACTTCATGAGAGATGTACTATAGCAGAAGGTTATTGTAAAATCACCAAGCAACCTTGTACCTTAGACGATCTTTATAATTTTATGACCGGCGAGCAGCTTGGTACCTGTACAGGAACGACGACCGATAATTATTGTCTACCGATAAAAGGTAAATATGAAAGGCCAGAAATTTGTGCAGAGTTAATTGATGTAGGTGCGCCTGATGAGACTATTTTTGCTAAAACTTCAATTTTAACTAAAGATTTTTCTATAGATCCAAGAAGTGATGAGACCGACCTCGCACAACACTCGAATTTAAATTATCGATATAGGCACAATCTATCACCATATGGCAGCGCGGAGCCGCGATATTTTACTCCCGCAGATACTCCAAAAGTTTATTGGAGTCCATACTTTTCTGATAAAAAATGTTCACTTAGTTCTGAATGCTTCGAAGATAACGGATGTATCTGTGTTGTAACTACTAATGCTGGTTGTGGAGTTTGGCCCGGTACGTCCAGTTGTATTACAGCCAACGGTATTCAATGTAACTTATCTGGTGATTGTACGGCGCCAGTAGGAGAAGTTTGTCCCTGCTCTTTGGTGGATCAAAATATATCATTACTAAGCTGTACTGTTGTTAAGAACGAGCGTAGTTGTGATTTGGGCGAATTAGTTTATGGTGGTATCCCTTGGTCATGCCAACGTAACTGTGGCAGAGTCATTGAGCCATCAGGAAATCCAAAGATATTTGATTTTGATCCAAATAGAATCGGTGGCGCGTCTCGATCAACTTTAGATCAGGGTATTTCTAAACTGGGAAAATTATTTGGTTTCGTGCGTAGAGTGTTTCAATCAGGTGTCGGAACTAAATTGGACTGTTTAACTATTCCAACATCGCCGCTGTGCATTAAAACTATTACTGACTTCAATGAATTACCCCCAGAGATTAAGACTGTCAATAAGAGCGGAAATCTATCTATAAACCCCCAAGTTGTTATAGGTAATAATGGAATAACTGTAAATGGAAACTCTGAACCCACAGATATAATTATTGGCAGGGGCGGCGCATTACAGGCCTTTTTACAATTTGCAGCTTATACAAGAAACCATGGGCCGATAACCGGACTAAAGATAGATTGGGATGATAAGGGTGAAAATTTTGAAACTAAAGAAAGTAAATATAAAAACAAGGTTCCTCCTTATGTAGCTAGCGATGGGACAATTAGTAGTGGTTGTAATTTAGATGGATTTGCCGGAACGCCCGATGCTTGTGATCCGAGCGCGGCGGCATATAAACACACTTATTTATACGATCCAAGCGACCAAAATTGTTCGTTTAGCGACCCGCACCCCGGCATCAGCGTTGGCGTGTCCCATTGTCACTTTAAACCCAAAGTACAAATAATTGATAACTGGGGTTATTGCAACGGTATTTGTCCGGGCGGTACAGATAATTCAGGTAGATGCATGGATGCGCCAAAAGATATTTTTGGCAATAATGCTACACAAGAATGTTCAGAGCCTGACGGAAATGATATTCCTTGGACAGAGTTTAAGGGAACTATAATAGTAGTACCCTGATTGTAGACACTATACGAATTTGCGAATTTTATGCGAATCTACAAGTATGCAAATAAAAACATCTAGCCAAACAATAATTTATTCAGAATTATCTTACAGGATAAACGGTTTATTATTTCAGATTCACAATAATCTAGGACGTTTTATGAATGAAAAACAATATTGTGATGCTATAGAAGGCGTATTAAGTAAAGATGGGGTACAATTTCAAAGAGAATTTATACTGCCAGAAGCTTTTGATGGCGAACACCCCGGACGTAATCATGTCGATTTTTTAATAGATAACAAAATTATATTGGAGGTTAAAGCCAAACGATTAGTTGACCGTGATGATTATTATCAAACAAAACGATACCTAGGTGCGCTAAATCTTAAATTCGCGATAATTGTTAATTTTAGAGAAAAAGCATTGAACCTGCGTAGAATTTTAAATAGTAAAGTTTAACGTATTCGCATATTCGCGCGATTCGCATATGATTCGTAGATTCGTATAATGTTTATGAGACGAAGTAAAAAAACAATCTTTTTGGTCTTAGCAATTTTGGTGGTTGGATTTTTTGGTTTTACGAAATCAGTTGAGGCACAAGGATTTTTAGTTAACACTGTTTCTTCTATCGTGCGTCCGGCCCTTGGCTTTGTTTTGGAAATTTATGTTGGCACGATTGGATTTTTTGTTCTGCAAGTAGCCAAGTTTATAATTGGCATTGCCCAGTGGAATAATTTTGTTAACCATGAGGCCGTGATTATGGGCTGGTCTTTGGTGCGCGACATCGCCAATATGATTCTCGTTATTGTTTTGCTTTTCATCGCCATGGCCACGATTTTTAATGTTGAAGCT
>CAZVIU010000071.1:0-4496 GCA_964626935.1 uncultured Gammaproteobacteria bacterium | reverse complement strand
TTTATCAATTGTCGCGGGCTTGGGCATTTTCGTCAGTATGAATTTTTATATGCGAAAATGGCTCTTTACGCTTTCCTTTGGGATACTTGCGCTCGCATATTATCTTGCGTATCGGAAATCAAAGTCAGTGCAACTAAAAACGGCTTTGATTTTGATTTCGGCGGTTGCGATTCTAGGACTTATTGATACAGGAAGAACCGCATTCTACTCGCCGAATCCACAAAACAATAATCTTCCGCAACAACAAACGCCCGCATCAATGATGCAAATGCAGTAAATAAGCTTATGCAAACAAATCTGAAAAAATTTGTATACTTCACTATCGTCGCGGCAGTGGCAACAATGGTTTTTTTCTATTTCTTTAACCGCGCAACGCCGCGAATTGAAGTTTCACCTGACGTGCGGGAGCGGCTTGAACGTGAACAGCCTACTTTATCGCAAAACGAGGAAGAGTATTTTTCGCTGTTGGAACAGAGCGCGATTTCCGGGGGTCCGCCAAAAGACGGTATTCCTTCTGTTGATGGTCCCAAGTATACCAGCACTGTGGAGGCGGATGAATGGTTGCTCCCCAATGATGTAGTGTTTGGCATAGAATATGAAGGGTTTATTGCCGCTTATCCTCAAAGAATTCTTGTATGGCATGAAATAGTGAACGAGAACATAGGTGGTCAAAAAGTAACGGTAACATACTGTCCGCTTACCGGCACTACTATTGGATTTAAGGGAAGGTACGCGCCAGATATTTCCGCAGAGTTCGGAGTTTCGGGGAAATTAGTGAATTCAAATCTTATTATGTACGATCGGGTAAGTGATTCTTATTGGCCACAGATTTTGGGTAAGGCGATAAACGGACCCGCGCTGGGAATTACACTTAAAGAATTTCCTGTTGTATGGACCACATGGGAAAAGTGGAAGCGTGCACACCCCAATACATTGGTTCTCTCGCGAGACACTGGTTTTTTCCGAAATTATGGAGAAGGCGGAGATCCGTACGGATCTTACATTCTGGACAATAGGGGATATTATTCTTCCGATAGGACGCTCTTTCGCCCGATCTATGAAGACGGCCGCCTGCGCCCGAAAGAAGTGGTTGTAGGCCTGCGCGACGAAGAGGGTAACGCGCTGGCAGTATTAAAAGACAAACTACGAGAAGAAAACGTTATCGAGGCTCCTCTTGGAGACGCTACTGTCGTGGTAACATATGACGACAGCCTTGATTTTTACGAGGCCCGTATCAAGGAGACAAACAAATGGATAAACGCGTTTGACGCTATGTGGTTTGCTTGGTTCGCGTTTTATCCGAATACGGAACTTATTAAATAAACCATGTTTGCAACGCTTCTTACAATTCTTTCCCAAAAAAAATATTTGGTCACGACGATCGCTGTTTTTGTGCTTTATGTGATTATGTATCTTGCCGCCACCCAGTTTTTAATTTTTGTCCAACGCACTCCGATGGCAGAAGCATTTTTTGAGCTAAAAATTTTAGAGAACTGGCGGGAACTGATATTCCGTCAGCGCTCACCCTTCCTTTTTGAGTCAATCGGTGCCTTATATATTGGGGGAATAAAAGTTTTTATTTCCGTGCCCAATATTCTGATTGCCGTGTTGCTGGGCGTACTGGTTGCTTTTAATATTTCTGTTTCTTATTACAGCTTCCGCGCCCTCTCGCTTCGTGGAGTCCGTGGAGTTATGGGTTTGCTCGGCACAGTTCCTGCGATTGTAAGCGGAGCTGCTTGTTGCGTGCCCACCCTCATTTTGGTCATCGGACTTCAACTTACAGCAACCTTAGCTACACTTTGGTCTTTTTTTGTTCCGTTAAGTTTCGTCTTGCTCCTCGTTACTTTATGGTGGGCTTTGTATAAAATAGAGAAAAAGAGATTATGACTACATTCGCAAAAACTATTATTCAAGCAAGTAAAACTATATTAGCGAACAAATGGTATCGCTTAGCTTTGATCGTTCTCATTCCGTTGATTTTCTTTTTGCTTGTTGCTATCCCAGTAAACACCATTCCTTCAAATGATTTCAAAATGCAGTTTTCGCTTTACGGGGCGAGCGACTATATCATGCTCACCGCTTTGTCATTTTTCATATCGCTGTTTTTCCTCATGCATACTTATAACTTTGTGAGAACGCGGAAAGCAAAAGAAAAGGCAAGAATGTTAGGTGTTGGGAGCGTGGGCAGTTCGGCCGGAGCACTGGCATCGGTGTTTGGAGCCGCGACCTGTCCTATGTGCGTTGCTTCGCTTTTTAGCTTCCTTGGATTTGGCGCTGTTGGGTTTTTGCTCAACTATCAGTGGTGGGTATTTGTAGTGGCATTTGTGCTCATGCTCGTTTCGCTTTATTTTGTTTCTCGCAAGGTAAACAGCGTTTGTGATAAGTGTTTATAATCATGGTCAAACGAGTAAAACAAAATGATAAAGAAGTATACCGATACGAAGAGTGCGGTTTTCACTATACGGAAAAGGAGCAAGCCGAAAAATGCCAAGCGTGGTGCAAAGAACACAAAAGCTGCAACATAAGACCTCTTGCATAATAATTTTTCGTTGCGAAATGCGTAAATTTTGAAGCGAAAAATGTGCAGGGCGACGAAGCCTTATACAGAGTATAAGGCGAGGAGCCCCCAAAATCAAGGGCGAAGCCTGAACATTTTGCAGCCGAAATTTACGCATTGTAGTAGAAAAGATTATTTTACAAGAGGTCTATAGAAATTACCGCGAGCGCGATAGAAAACAAGGAAGAATAAACCCTCTCCGAAACCTCTCTGCCGATTCGTGGAAGCGAGGGCGCGGCGCAAGGGCGAGGTGTGATAGGGGATTCCGCCGCGCCCGAGCATAAAACAGAGGCCAGCCCCGCCGCCTGCTCGTTCAGAGCAGAGCCAAGCAAAATACTCTTTACGATTTCCGATTTGCGCGCACCACCAAAAAATTCTTCTAAAAAGTATAAGAGTATTTTGCTTGGCGGCGGAGCGGCTATCATTTTTCAGCCATTTTTGATAAAGTAGGTTCGAGCGCAGTCGTAAATATACTCCGAAACAAACCAAAAATAAAACCCTCACAAATGTGAGGGTAAAATATTTTAGGCTAGGTCAAATCTCTTTCCAAGCTTATCCTGGGCCCTCATACAAACACCGCAAGCCCAACTGTGCTCAGCCACTTGCTTTCTCGCCTTTTTTTGGCCTAGTCCATATTTCCTAAGGAGGACTTCAAATTCGGCTAAAAAATCAGCCATCCGGCTGCAATTCCACTGTGGATCTTGGGGCGTGGTTCCTCCTTGTTCTTGTGCTTTCGTGTTTTCGTGCTCTCACGTTTTTATGCGCCGCCCCCCCGGCCTAACTATTCCACTTGTTATGATGCTTCCTGATCAGGCCCCTTTCATGATCAAAGCAGCGATTACAGGCCGCAATATGAACGCTAGCAGATTCTGGTGGTCGCAAATCCTCAAGTCGTGTCCGAAGATGCGGATCGTCCTTAACTTTTTCTGCAAGCGTATCAAGATCTCTATAAAAATCATTCAGGATGCGACGACAGGCAAAACAATCTTCAGCACGAACTAACTCACCCACGGCTATTCCCCCGTGTCTGTGTTTCTGTTTTTATCACGCTAAGAGCTGATTGTCAAGAACTAAAACTTGGGTTAAAATCTATTAGTAATTATAAAGATTGCCGCGGTCCAGCGTGCATCGGACCTCACAATGACTTTAAAAAATGCATAACATCATTACACCTAGGGGCTGGAAAACCTACAGCGCGCCGCCCCAGCGGTCACGCCCCCCAAAAACCCGCAAACGTAATTGGCAAATTCGCCGAATTATTTCAATAATAATATTTATCGTGATTTTAGGAATGCTTGGCGCTGGCCTTGGTGGGTCGTTTTTCCTGTGGTACTTTTCGCGCGGGCTTTTAAGCCCACGCGAGATTAGCTCCCGCCAGGTTGCTCAAAGTACAAAAATTTATGACCGCACCGGGGAAACGTTGCTTTTTGATATTCATGGCGACATAAAACGAACAGCTATAAAATTGTCTGAAATCTCGCCATATATAAAAAATGCGGCTCTCGTCGCTGAAGATAAAAATTTTTACAAACACGGCGGCTTTGACTGGCGCGGCATTACGCGCGCATTATTTATAAATATTGTCCGCGGCGGCAAAATTCAGGGCGGCTCAACTATCACCCAGCAATTTATTAAAAACGCGGTTCTTTCGCCAGCCAAAACCTATACTAGAAAATTTAAAGAACTGGCCATGGCTTACCGATTGGAAAAAACCTTTTCCAAAGATCAAATTTTAGAAATGTATTTTAATGAAATTCCTTATGGCTCAACCTCATATGGAATTGAGGCGGCGGCGCAAACTTTTTTTGGCAAAAATGCTAGCGGCCTTGATTTAGCCGAAGCCGCACTCTTGGCCGCTCTGCCCAAAGCGCCAACATATTATTCGCCCTACGGCTCGCACCGAGACGAGCTCGTGGTCCGCGAACACCACATCATAGAC
>CAZVIU010000070.1:0-4627 GCA_964626935.1 uncultured Gammaproteobacteria bacterium | reverse complement strand
CAAATCAAGATGCTCGACCTAAGACAGATTATGAAGGACAAGGGGGTGAGACTGTCTTGGGCCAATGGGCAATATGAAGCGAGATGTCCATTCCATCCCGCCCAAGAAACAGGGCGAGGTCTTCGAGAGGACAATCCAAGGGCGCCTCGCTTAAGGATGAATCAGGACAAGGGGGTATGGCTTTGGAACTGTGAGGGCGGGCATCATGCCGGGACGATTATTGATTTTGTGATGGCAAGCGATGGGATCAATTTCCCCAGGGCGGTGGAGGTGTTGAGGAAGATGATTGGCACAGACATTGTTCCGTCAAAGAGGCGGATGCCGAAGCTGAATGGGAATGGCGGGAGCCTGAAAGAGATACTTGGACCGTTGGTTGAAGGTCAAAAGGAAGAGAATCTACCTCCCCCAACCCCTCCTTACAAAGGAGGGGAGACTTCTCTATCCCCGAGCCCCAGTCTGATCGAACAAAGCGAAGATCAAGCAACTTTTAAATATGGTGATTTGATTTATCAGGCCAGAGATTTAAAGAATGCCCGATCCAATGCATTAAGAATCATTTTGAAGGTGATTTATAAGGACAGCAATTTCACGGATCGAGTTGATCTTCACAGTGCTAGAGCCAGAAGAAGCTTTGCCAATCAGGCCGCGGAGAGGTTTAATCTTCAATCAGCGCAAGTGGAAGAACATTTAGAAAGCCTGATGGAATCGCTCGAAGAGCGCCTTATCCATGATCCACGATCCATGATCCATGATCCCCGAGAAATGAGCCCTGAAGAGAGGCAGGAAGCTTTAGCATTGTTAAAAGACCCCAACCTGCTCGACCGGCTTGTAGCCGACCTCGATAAATTGGGTTATGTCGGCGAGGCGATCAATAAGAAAATCCTTTATCTTGTGGGAACGTCACGACTCCTCGATAAACCCATCAGCGCGATCATAAGATCGGGAAGCGGGGCGGGTAAATCGGCATTGATGGAGCAAGTCCTTTCACTGATGCCGCCTGAAGATGTCTTACTCTTTAGCCGGATCACGCCGCAGAGTCTTTTCTATATGGGCAAGGAGGCATTGGACAGAAAAATCCTGGCGATAGATGAGCGTGAAGGCTCACAAGAAGCCGACTACTCGATCCGAACCCTTCAAAGTCGAGGCAAGCTGACCTTGGCAGCCTCAACGAAAGATCCCAAGACGGGGCAGTGGAGGACATTCATCAGGGAGTTTTCCGCAAGGACGCCCTATATGGAGACATCTACCAAGGAAAGGATCAATGAGGAGAATCTGAATCGCTCGTTTGAGCTTTATCTGGATGAGAGTCCGGAGCAGACGAAGCGCATCTTAGAGGCTCAGAGGAAGCAAGCGGCGGGACTAGACATATTAAATGTAGAGGAGAAGGCTCGCTTGAGCAGGCTTTATCAGAATGCGCAAAGGCTCTTGGAGCCAATGGAAGTCAAAATCCCGTATGAACTTGATATGGAACTGCCTGTCGCATGGCTCAGAACGAGACGCGACCACGAGCGATTCTTAAGTTTAATCAGAGTGATGGCTCTTCTTCATCAACATCGCGGAACACAAGACAGGGTGATTGAAGCAACGAAAGAAGACTATGAAAAAGCCGCCTCATTGGCCCAGCATGTTTTTGGGAATGTCTTAGCGGAACTGCCCCGACCCTTATCGTGCTTTTACGAACTGATTAAAAAGCAAGTCCAAGAGCATGCGAAAGATATTCCCGTGGAAGAATATCAATTTAGCCGAAGAGACGTCAGGACATGGACGAATCTACCGGATCACGTTGTGAAAGCTTATATGAGAGCATTGGAAGAGTTGGAATATGTTCTACTCAAGAGAGGAGGAGGGACATCCAGAAAGATCTATGTCCTGGCAAGTTATTAAATCTTGGACAACTTGGAAAATCTTGGAATCCAAGATTTTCCCGGATTTTTGAAACGTAACTCGTTGGGGGGACGCCTTCTCGCATTTGAAAAATCAATCTTGGACAACTTGGACAGAAAAAGGTGACCCGCCCAAAAAACAGGGCGAGGTCTTCGACCCGCCCAAAAAACAAGGCGAGGTCTTCGGCCCGCCCCTTCGGGGCGAGGTCTGTGAGAGGTGAATGATGTCGCCCGAGCTTCACATCCAGCGCTTCTTAGAAGGGATCAAAGGCCGAGAGAGCGCATGGAAGGAGAGAGACTTTCCCGGTATTTTAAAGGCCTATGCCCGGTACTTAAAGGCGCGAGGCGCGGCTTCCATCAAAGTCCAGCCTGAGACCATCGCCCAATTCTTGGAGCATCTTTATCGCCGGGCATGTTTCAGGATGAGTACGATTAGAAATTATCGAAGGATGCTCGCCGTCTTTTACCGGTTCTTGAAGGGCAGGGGCGTGGTGGATGAGAACCCTGTCCGAGACTGCCCGGCGGCGGATGCTTCTTTGAGGCCGCCCGGGAAAGATAGAGCCTACACGAACGAGGAAATCCTCAAAGCCTTTGTCCGAGACTGGAGGACGCTCCATTACACGCCGATGTTTTATAGCGAGCTTGCAAAGATTTTTAGAAAGATCGGGACATGGCTTAAAGGGAATCGTCTAAAGCTCTCGTCGCTTCTGAAAGAGGACATTGCCTCTTACGCGGCTCATTTAGAAAGTTACCGCAAGAAAGACGGCGCTTCCTTAAGTTATCGGACAAAACTCCTTCGCTTTCAATACCTGCGCTGGCTCATTCGATGGCTGTATCGCAATGGGTATCGGGAGGATGATCCGACGGAAGCGCTTGAAATTGAATTTAGACGAGAAGAAGTCCCTGGCCGCGCGAAAGTTCTCTCAAGAGAGTGGGCCGAATACAAGCGCAAATACTATTCTGACCAGCAGGGCCGATGGCGGCCTGCGACATTCAAGGCCAGGGAATCGCCTCTCAACGACTTCTTCATGCACCTAGACTCGCGCTTGATTCATGACCCGGCTCAAATCAGCGCAAGTGTTCTGGAAAGATATCGGGACGCCGTATGCGCGAGGCGTGAGTGGAAAGAAGCCACGCAATGGCATCACCTGATGGCGGTGCGATCGTTCCTGAACTGGCTTGAGAGGGGCGATCAAATCCTGGTCAATCCGGCTCGGAAGATCCACTGGCCTAAGCGCGCGCGGGGTTTGCCGGCTCGTCTCATGAGCGAGCATGAGGTGAAGAGCTACTTCAGGGCCGCCACCGGAGCCGACCCCTTAGGGATAAGGAATCGGGCGGTCTTTGAGCTCATGTACTCCTCAGGGCTGAGGGCGGGTGAAGTGGCGGGCTTGAGACTCTCGGACATAGACTTTGAAGGCGGGATGATCCGCGTGAACGAACCCAAAGGCGGGCCGGACTATCAAAGGGTAATCCCCATCGGCCGCATCGCCCTGGACTGGTTGAAGCGATACATCAGCGATGCGCGCGGTCAACTGCCGAGTCTCGAAGACCTCGTATTTACGACTACGAGAGGAAACCCCATGGCCGCGCATGTCATCAGCGCTGTCATGAAGCAATACGCCTTCAAGCAATCTTTAAGGAAGACTCACTCGAGCCATTCCTGGCGGGTGACCTGCGCCACGGCGATGCTTCGCAATCGAGCGGACATAAGACATGTGCAAGAACAACTGGGGCATCGCTCGCTTGACTCGACGCAGCTCTACACCCGGCTATGCCCCATGGACCTCAAAAAAGCGCATGAAAAGACTCATCCGAGGGAGAAGGAATGGAGGAGGCTTGAGAAGGCGCATGAGGCAAGGGAAAGACGTCGAAAAAAATCAGACACAGCCGCGCCGATAAATTGATACACCCCCACACCTAATCTAACAAAGGCAATAGGGCCCCCATTTGAAGACTTGGCCTCGGGGCAAAAATTGCAAACTGTTTAAAAGCTTGAACTGGATTAGGTGTGGGGGTAAAATCCTCATCTAATCTATCCATATCGGCCCCCGCCTCAGGCGGGAGGTCTTCGAGGGAACGATGCAGTCAATCCTAGCCAGCATACTAGCCTCACTACAAATCTTCTGGACTGTCCCCATTGAGCATCCCGTACGAAATCAGCCTCCTGAATCCAAACCCCGGAAAATTGAAAATTGTGCAAAAAAAATCGGAAACAACTCTGGGACGACCCTAAACCGCCCCAATTCTGATCTTAAAATCCGAAATGACCGCCCAGACTATAAGGGCAACCGCGCATGGATCACAGACGCCTATGGAAATAAAATCGCCGAGGCCACAGTCGGCGGCGGAAAAATCACCATTGCCAATCACGCCACGGGCTCGACGACCACCATGAAATACGGCCGCTACGGGCTTGAAAGCGTGCGCACCGTAAATGCGGCAGGCGTCCTCACAAGGCGAGAAGACTATCAATACAAAGTAAGCGGCGGCCGAGTCCGCGAATACTCCTATCAGATCTGGGACAGCGACCCGCAATACATTGAAACCTCGCAAGGCTTAAAGAGCGTTGGCCGCAAAGGCAAAGGCGGTATCTATGAAGCCAACGGCGTCACCAAGTTCGATGAAAAAGGCAGAGTCACATTCTCTGAAGAAAATAAATCGCTCAAAGGCGCCAACGGGAAAAACCTCTACAGCTACCACGACAAAATAGAAAACATCACCTACGACCGCTTAGATCAGATGGT
>CAZVIU010000069.1:0-4876 GCA_964626935.1 uncultured Gammaproteobacteria bacterium | reverse complement strand
TACACGCGTAAGATCGTCGGCAGCGTCAGATGTGTATAAGAGACAGTAATAGTCCTTACCATCACTTATCGTGAATTAAAGAGCCTATTCTTTAATTCATCGACGCGGTCGGTAAAATAAGTCTTATGTATAAACGTCCATTTTTACATCTCATGTATGGCGTAGCCGCCCTCCTTATTTTAATTGGAGGATTTCTCTATTATCCCGCTGGAACACCGGGTGTTTTCGGCGCAGAGACGGGCAGTTTTCAGAAAGAATCATCCGTCGAGGTTAAACCACGAGGCATAAAAAAGTTGTTCAGGTTTTTTGAATTTTTTGCGGCTGATCAAGTATATACACCAGGAGCTACGGCGCAAACGTCGTCCGAACTTCCAGATCTCACGATCACTAAAGCCACCCTGGATGGCGCGGCGCTTCGTTTTCGATATCATAACCGTGGAA
This sequence comes from uncultured Gammaproteobacteria bacterium, assembly GCA_964626935.1. Classification (GTDB taxonomy): domain Bacteria; phylum Patescibacteriota; class Patescibacteriia; order CAZVIU01; family CAZVIU01; genus CAZVIU01. The sequence continues at coordinate 4,435 of CAZVIU010000069.1, read as the reverse complement.
AAGGGGATGCCGCGCCCAAAGTTTCATTCTGGTATGAGTGGGTAGATGGACAGGGGTTTCGTATTGGTGAGGTGTACTGGATCAATGTGGGTGGAATGGGAGCAAGTTCAACCGAATACGGTTACCAGGTTCATGATTTTACAAGGCTTGTTTCCGAATACGGCCAGGTAAAGCTTGCTGACCTTATTTATTCCCCTCCACCCGGGGCCTATCATCTGAAATTTACTATTGATGGCCCTAATAATCATGCGGAATCAAACGAGCAAAACAACTCGGTACTCTTGCCCGTATTGCGCCCGGATTTTACCATCACCGACGCGAAGTTCGGTAATGATTTCCTCTCGTTCCGGCATCATAATCGCGGCAATCGTGGTCATCGTGAAGGACAGAAAATTTCGTTTTGGTTTGAGTGGGTGGATGCGCGCGGTGCGCGCGTAGGCGATCTCTACTGGTTTGATACTACTCCGCCTGGGCTGAGTCTTCCGCTATTGGCTGAACTTGATAGTAGAACAACCTTGTACTCTGCTAGTGGAGCGACTTCGTTTACTTCATTTCTTAATGTGATGCCCAATGGGTTAACTCATCTTAAAATTACGATTGACGGGCCAAATACGTATCAGGAATCTAATGAGGGTAATAACGTCATATTACTCCAAAAACTAACACATCTGGGAGCGGATCTTACGGTCGGCAGCGTGGTCATCAAAGACCGTGCACTCCATATCACGGTGCGAAACATTGGTCAGAGTGACGCGCCAAGGGTAGATCTCGCGCTGCTGTGGCTAGGCGTAAAAGGCGGGTTGCCTGAATACGTTACGGTGGAGCCGATTTCCGCAGGCCAGGAGATGACCACACCCATATCGTTTGATGGTCTTGGTGGAGCGAACAAAATGCTCAACGACCCGCCAGAAGGAGCGAAAGAGCTTCGGATATACATTGATGGCAATCAAAAACTCGTGGAACTGAATGAGGGAAATAATATTGCCTTTCTTAATCGCTCGGATCTTCAAGCGCCAAGCTTGATAACCCCGCCTTCTCCTACTCCAGAAGCTGTGGTCACACTGCGTCCTAAACTCAAGCTTGCACTTTCCGCAGAGGTTATTACTTCGAAGAACGTAGTTAGAAAAACTAAAGAGGCGTATCCGGGAGATAGCGTACGCGCAACCCTTGTTATAAAGAATACTGATGAAGGCACTGCCACGGGGTTAAGCGCGTCGCTCTATTGTCCTAAAAATACCAGCTTGAAGACCGCCGAGTTGAATGGTAAGGACAAAAAACAAGAGGCCACGCGTTTGATAGCAGCTCCAAATCTGGGCAAAGGCGCCTCACATCATCTTGTTGTTGTGTGTGTTATCGATGTAACTGCGGCAAAAAAGGGGCAAAGCATTCTTAATTTTACCGGAGCCGCGCGGTTCAAAGAAGAAACCCAGACGCTTCAGTCAAACACTGTTAAGGTAGTAGTGCTTCAACCCAAAAAAGAAAAACTACCCGTAACATCACCTAAGGTGCCCGAACCCGTTACTTCTCCACCTCAAGCGGTAGAACCCGAGCCACTTCAGGCTTTTTCTCGGCAAGATTTGACTACGGATTCTGATTTTAGATTTTGATCCCGCAGTTATTGCGAGGAAACTTAAATACTATTTTTTTCCTCATGTTTGTCATCGCGAGTTCTGCAAGACATGGCGATCTTTCTGCTATACCTGTCATCACGAGCCAAGTCTTCGTCCGAGGCGGATGCATCTTTAGCGTAGAGGGATTTTGTGCGTGCCCATAATTAACCATTTTTTGTCAGGATGGCAACTCTTTCCTCCTCCTTGATGTTAATTATATAAATGGAGCTTTCATTAGTCAGGAATTTTTGATAAAGTGGATTCGACAAGCTCACCATAAATAGGTTCGAGAGCAGGCACGAAGATACTTTTATCCACTCGCGCCACCTTAGCTCAGCTGGTAGAGCAGCACTTTCGTAAAGTGAAGGTCCCCGGTTCGATTCCGGGAGGTGGCTATTTGCAAAATTCGTATACAGGGCCATTTGCTAGGCTTTAGATTAGCAGTCCTTTGTTCGTCGGATAGGGTCATATGATTATATTCAAAAATGTTACAAAATTTTATCCACCCAATGTACATGCCTTAAAGCATGTCAGTCTTAACATCAAGGCGGGAGAGTTTGTTTCTATTGTTGGGCGTTCTGGGGCAGGTAAAAGCACTTTGGCCAAACTTTTGATTGCTGAAGAAAAACCCACTGATGGAGAAATTATTGTTGGCGATTGGGACATAGCTAAAATTAATGCCAACACCGCACCGCAACTTCGACGGCAAATTGGTGTTGTTTTTCAAGATTTTAAACTTTTGCCGCAGAAAACAGTTTATGAAAATGTGGCTTTTGCTCTTGAGGTTTGCGGTGAACCTAATCACCGCATTCATGAAGTTGTTCCAGCCATATTAAAGCTCGTCGGTCTTGAAGATAAAATTAATCGTTATCCGCGTCAGATTTCTGGCGGCGAACAGCAAAGAGCCGTGATTGCCAGGGCCCTAGCGCATCGTCCGAAAATTTTATTAGCTGACGAGCCAACTGGTAATCTTGACGCGCTTCATACGCGGCAGATCATGGACCTGCTTTTAAAAATTAATGAATTTGGCACAACCATAATGCTCGTAACCCATAATCGTGAAATAGTTAATAGCTTGCGCCGCCGTGTGATAACATTAGATAAGGGGATGTTAACTAGCGACCAAGAAGGAGGAAAATATTTTATATAAAATCGAATTAATATTTGATTTTATTTATGTTCATATCATTTTATCGTATTATAAAATTTGCTGTTCAGGATTTTAGACGTAATATCTGGCTTTCAGGTGTAACCGTGATTGTTTTAGTTTTGACGCTTATTTCAGTCAACAGTCTTTTGGCGCTGAATTTTTTAATGACCAGCGCGGCTAAATCTATTGAGGGGCGCGTTGATGTTAGTTTATATTTTAAACCTGATGTTTCTCTGGAACGAGCGCGTGAAGTCAGAAGCTTAATAAATAAAATTTCTGGAATTATGTCGGCAAAGATCGTTGAGCCAGCCGCGGCTTTAGCCAGTTTTGAGCAAAGATATGAAAACGACGAGACGGTGCTAGAAGCATTGAAGATTGTGGAAAAGAATCCTTTCGGTCCGACTCTAATTGTTAAAGCAGATAGCCCCAGTGTTTACAAAAATGTGTTGGAAGCCATATCCCACCCGTCGTATAAAAAACTAATTGCTGATCAAAATTTTGACGATCGGGCAATTCTAGTTGAAAAAATTGGACACCTTTCGCGCAAGATGAATCAATTTGGAATTTTGGCCTCGGGCTTATTTGGTTTGGTAGCTATTACCATAGCCATGACGACTATCCGCGTGGCTATCTATACTCATCGAGAAACCATTGGCATTATGAAATTGGTTGGCGCCTCTAATTGGTTTGTGAGATCTCCTTATTTGGTCCAGGGTATAATATTATCTTTAGTCTCGGTCGGTCTCACGCTGGGTTTGGTTTATTCATTAGTCGGTATTGTTGAGGGGAGACTTTTAAATATTTTCGGCAGTGAAACAGTTGAACTTTCACGATATTTTTACAGTCATTTTTGGACGATTTTGGGAGCAGAATTAGGCGCAACTATGGTTTTAAATGTCCTTGTAACTAATTACGCTCTTGGTCGATACTTGAAAGTGTAGATTTATGATTTATTATTTATGATTTAAGATGTGCCGTAGATATTGCGGGGTCGTCTAAAGGCAGGACGGAGGACTTTGAATCCTCTAATGTAGGTTCGATTCCTACCCCCGCAGCAGAATTAAAACCTCCTTAAACCCCGAAGGAGAGTAGGTTCCCTATGGAGCATGCTTTTGAAATTATTTTACCAAATCTGATACACAAATCCAAAAAGCGAAACCTGCGTTGACCCGCTATCAGCCGCCGCTTTGCGGCGGCCTGCCTCGCAGAAAAATTGCCTTACCTTCTAAAGAAAAAAGGGGGCGCGCAAATCAAAAAATGAAAGGCAATCTTTCTGCTCGGCTCCGCGCTGACACGCGAGGCGGCAGGAATTCACTTCGGCTCGCAGGCGAAATTTTTTCCCTTAATTTGGGGTAGTTTTCTTCAGTTAGTGAATTTGCATATGCATTTGTATCATTCCAAAAAACCATGATATGTGTTAGAATCTGTGCATATATGAAATAATCACAAATTTATGGAAAGGCCGAGAATAGAAAATTTGTCCGAATCTATACCGATTGACATGTATAAAGTTTCTGGGCATGGCGAGATTGAACCCGAAAAATATCTCAGAAACAAAGGACAGGACGATTTAATAAAATTAGCTGCCGAGCAGGGCGATATTCGAGATAAACTTAAGTGCGCCCCGGCACAAGAACAAGCTTTGCTCATCAAACAAGCCCTGTCCCAAAAAGAC
>CAZVIU010000068.1:0-4912 GCA_964626935.1 uncultured Gammaproteobacteria bacterium | reverse complement strand
TCCATAAATCATTTTTGTATGTTCGTATATAGTTCGTAGTTCGTAATAAAATCATGAGTAAACATAGTCATTGGGCAAAGATTAAGCACGGTAAAGGCGCAACTGATGCCAAACGCGGCATGATTTTTACTAAACTAGGGCGGGCAATTACTATTGCCGCCAAAGAAAAAGGACCAAACCCAGAATTTAATTTTAAACTTCGTTTGGCTATTGAGGCAGCGCGTTCTGCCAACATGCCGCGTGAGAATATTGAGCGCGCTATTTTACGCGCCACCGGCAGTGAGGATAGTGCTTCCCTTGAAGAATTATTGTACGAAGGTGTTTTACCCGGTGGGGTAGGTGTAATTATTGAAGTAACCTCGGATAATAAAAATCGCACTACCGGAGAGATTAAAAAAATCTTATCTGAATATGGAGGAACTTTTGCGGCCGCCGGAGCAGTCAGATGGAATTTTTCACGTCTTGGTGTGCTTGAGATCAAGCTTCCGCTCCTTGATAGTAAACTACGCGAAGAGATAGAATTTAGGGCTATTGAAGCTGGCGCCGAGGATATAAAAATAGAAGATGACACCATGTTTATCTATATTAAACCAGATGAATTGGAACGGGTCAAAAGTATACTAGAGAAAGATAATATTAAAATTGATTTTGCCGGTTTGGAATGGTTAGCCCGCGACAAGGTTTCACCTGATGCTGAAACTAGGAGCAAGCTTGACAAGCTTTTTGAAGCATTGGATGAAAGCGAGGAGGTGGGTGAATATTATACTAATTTATCATAGTCACTAAGTCACTGGTCATTAAGTCATTGAGTATTTTTTAAATGACTTAATGATTTAATGACTTAATGATTTAATGACTTGTGATAATACTCGGTCTTGATCCCGGTATCGCTGACACGGGTTTCGGCATCTTGCGTCTAGATGGCGGCAAAATTTCCATTTTGCATTTCGGAACCATTAAGACCAAAAAGAATACATCTTTTTCAAGGCGATTGATTCAGCTTAGCGATGAGGTTACCAAAATTATTAATCAATACCGTCCTGTACGAGCCGCACTTGAGCGATTATTTTTTTATAATAATAGTAAGACAGCCTTAGTTGTGGGCGAGGCGCGCGGCGTGCTGACTTTGACTGTGGCGCGCGCTGGTTTGCCAATTTTTGAATATACACCGCTTCAGGTTAAACAAGCTCTGACTGGTTCGGGCAAGGCCGATAAAGAACAAGTGCAAAAGATGTTAAAACTGGTTTTTAAAATGAAAGAGGCCCCCCGTTCTGATGACGCGGCTGATGCTCTGGCCATAGCTTACTGCTGTGCAGTATCCGTAAATAGAAATTAAATTGAAATTAAGTTGAAATTAAATTATTCGATTATTTTGAGTTGCCGCGAGTCCGCAGGCGGAGTATAAACCAAAATTAAGCTGTTCGCATGATGAATCATAAAACCCTCGTTAAGCGCGAGGGTTAAGTTTATTTACCGTAACATACAAATAATCAAGCACTGAAAGAGCAGTGACAAGAGTGGCTAAGAAAAGCAATGACCAGGAAATTTGCGCAAAGGGCAGCTTAACGCCATCTAGTGCTAATTTCCAGCCAAGAATTGTTCCGATTTGAGCAATGGCTTGAAACCAGGCCTTGGTTTTTCCGCTCCAGCGTGCCGCGAGCACAATGCCGCGCGTGCTGGCATAAGTACGCAGATAAGAGATAATTATGTCACGCGCGAAAATTATCGCGACCATCCAAAGCGGCATCCAGCCACTGGCTAAAAACCCTAAAAAGATTAGAAGCCGCATAATGCTGTCAGCCAGCGGATCAAGCAGTTTGCCAAGATCAGAAATTTGTCCGGTGCGTCGTGCAAGCCAGCCATCTACAAGATCAGTAAATTCAGCGATTAAAAGAACGATTAGGGCGGCTGTTAATCCTTGGCGCGTTCCTTGTTGCTGAAGGACCAGAATTATTGGCGTGAGCAATAGGCGCAAGAGCGAAAGAGCGTTTGGGCTAATCCTCCTCACTTATCCTCCTTCTCTAGCGACTTAAAAGAGCTTATCAAGTTTAAAAATAAAGTCAATGAAGCTCGAAAAGCCAGTGTAAAATTGATAAATAAAACAGACAATACTTTCATACTCTATAGTATGAAAGTATTGTCTGTTAATATAAATGATATAAAATAAAACTGTTCGAAAATAATAAAAATAGCCCCACCTCAGGCCACTTCTTTAAAAAATAGAGCCCCAAGCAGAAGTGCGTTCCGTGAGGGGCCCTGCGTGAGCAGTTGCTCGACTTATTTCGAGTTCTGGATTATTTCTTATGGCAAACCAACTTCATTTTTTCCTACTCATATAGTTATAGTTACAGAAAAAAGATAACCGCTCGTTAGGGAGCGGTTTTTTAGTTAGGTTTGGCGCGGGGTTCGCAAGACTTGCAATGGCAATCTCGGCTAAAGCGGTATGCTTGGTCGCGCGTATCCATCACTTCAAAAATCATTTTAATTTTCATCTTAGTATCTGACGGCGTTTTGTTTTCGTCAAAAAGATACTGAAGCGCCATTATAATTGTCCGTGCCTCCACAAAAATTGGCAATTTTTTTTCTTGACCTGAGCTTGTCGAAGGTTGGCGGTAATTCAATTATGAAATTATATAAATTTATTTCCAAAATACAAATGGAAAGGGCCGACACGCGCGTAGCACATCGGCCCCAGACCACTTTCACCGATTCTCGGAGTTAGGCCGTCACAAGCTGGACGGCATCACCCACGATGTGGAGGCAGTAGTCGCCTTTGAGCGGGAGCGGAGCGTCGCCCACGCGCTTGCCATTCTCATCCTTCTGCCAAACAGTTACCGGCTGGCCGTCGGGACGGAAGAGCGGCTGACGCGCTTCGAGATTGACGCTCACGGCGCGCTGGTCGGGGATCTCCTCACCGTTCTGGTAGAACGGATTGGAGAACGACCTGACTCGCCACATCGCGGTCTCGCAGATGCTCAGGAGTTCGGCGCGGATCGTATCCCGCACCTTCTTAAACTCGTCGGAGAGCTCCACGAACTCGCGGCGGGCGAACAGGAAGCGCACCATGTGGTACGTCCTTTTGCCGCGGGGGTCCTTGGCATCGATGCGCTCCTTGTAGAAGCCGTCGACCATCTCGTACCCTGCCGCTTCAAGCTCTCCGAGAAACTCCGCGAGGGAGCACTTCTCGGTCGGCTCGATGACCATGACGCCGCTCGAGTGATTCTTGCGCTCCATGCGCTCCTCTTGAGTTTCCAGATTCAGACGCTTCACCGAAGCCGGTATCGCGTCGGGGTTCGAGAAACTGAACTGCAGTGCCACCAGACGAACGGTACCATCCAGTGCGACGACCACGGCGGGCCCCCTTTCGGTGTTTGGATTTTGGAACTATTTCACGCAGTTTTGCCAACAAAAAATAGAGAATCACGGGCAAAACTGCATGAAATAGCCTATGGGAAAGAACTGTATTTTTCTGCTTCAGTATAGCAAATTACATTGAATTTGTCAAGTCCAACGAGGCAACAAAAAAGACCTTCATTTTAGGCCTCTTTTCAACACCTTTCTTGATTAAAAACTTTTCTTTTCTTTTTTCAAAATCGCCAAAATTCGTTTTTACCCCCAAAATTGAATACGAATTAGTCGCCGAGCGAAGCGAGGCGAACCCTTCAAACTTGCAATTTCCTCAATGGTGCCCCCGAGAGGATTTGAACCTCTAATCCCTTACGGGAACGGCGTCCTAAGCGCCGCGCGTATCCCAGTTCCGCCACGGGGGCAAATTTAAAAAGGCTAATATCTCAGCTTGTCCTATACTAAGGCGTAAGCTTTGGCGCAGGATTTTTCCACTTCCTTAAAATTAATAGTTACATTGCTATATTGTTACATTGTTTTTATACAAATTCAAGTCTCAATAGCCATAGAGAGTTATGCAAAATCACGTTGCGCAAAACTGCGCGATCGCGCAGTTTTGCGCAGTTAGATTAATTATAGAAAACTAACCTCAGTTTGTTTATTTTTTAAAAAGTTGATACCATATGAATATACCTATGGCAGAAATAACTACCACCAATGAACAAAACGAAGACAAGGCGTTGGACTTGACACTGCGGCCTAAATTTTTGCGTGAGTTTATCGGCCAAGACAATATTCGTGAACAGCTTAAGATTTTTATTAGCGCGGCATGTGAACGCGCTGAAGCGCTGGAGCACGTTCTTTTATATGGAAATCCTGGCTTGGGTAAAACTACGCTCGCGCATATTATTGCTAGTGAAGTCGGCGCTAATATCCGCGTTACCTCTGGTCCAGCCTTGGAACGAGTTGGAGATCTGGCGGCGATTTTAACTAATCTCCAAGATCACGACATTCTTTTTATAGACGAGATTCACAGAATGAACAAAATTATTGAAGAAGTGCTCTATCCGGCCATGGAAGAGTACGCGCTTGATATTATTATCGGCAAAGGACCGTCGGCCCGAACTTTGCGTTTGGATTTGCCGCGCTTTACTCTGATCGGAGCAACAACTAGGCTGTCACTACTTTCTTCACCGCTTCGCGATCGTTTTGGCACTATTTATCATCTAAATTATTATTCAGAAAAGGACATGGAGAAAATTGTTAGGCGCAGCGCTAAAATTTTTTCTTTAAATATAGAAGATGACGCAATATACGAAATTGCCATTCGTTCACGAAGTACGCCGCGAGTTGCCAACCGTCTTTTGAAACGCGTGCGCGATTTTGCCCAGATTAAAAAAGCCAATGTTATTAATCGCCAAGTGGCCGGAGAAGCGCTTGAACTTTTAGAAGTTGATACCTATGGTCTCGATCCAATTGACCGACGTCTTTTAGAAACAATCATTTTAAAATTTAACGGTGGTCCGGTTGGTCTTAACACGCTGGCTGCGGCCACCCAAGAAGAAAT
>CAZVIU010000067.1:0-5306 GCA_964626935.1 uncultured Gammaproteobacteria bacterium | reverse complement strand
ATTCTTTCGCCTCGGGCGGCAGTTTTGGCGGGGCGGAAGATCCGCGCCTTGTTCGGGTAAATAAAGAAGATAGAATTTACATGACCTACACTGCTTGCGATGAGGGACTGCGAGTGGCATTGACCTCAATAAAGGTTCAAGATTTTTTACAAAAGAAATGGAAGTGGAAAACCCCCAAACTCATCTCGCCGCCTGACGAAGTGCACAAAAATTGGGTCATTTTTCCAGAAAAGATAAACGGGAAGTATGCCATACTTACAAGTATTAATCCAGAAATATTAATAGAATACCTCGATGATTTAGAGTTTGAAAATGACAGATACATTGACAGCGATCATGCCGGCGCTTGCCGAAGGAATTGCTGGGATACTTGCGTTCGCGGCGCGGGACCTCCGCCCATAAAGACGAAATACGGCTGGCTTTTGTTTTATCACGCTCAAGACCTGCGCGACTCCGAAAAATATAAAGTGGGAGTAATGCTGCTTGATCTGTTTGACCCGGCAAAAGTGCTGCGCCGCTCAAGCGCGCCGATTCTTGAACCGGAAGAGGTTTACGAAAACCAAGGATTTAAGGCCGGCGTGGTTTACGCTTCAGGAGCAGTGATAAAAGACGAGAAAATTCTTATTTATTACGGGTCCGCGGACAACTATGTCGCTGTGGCTTACGCCAATTTCAAAAAATTCCTTGATGAATTAAACAGAGAAATCAAACCAAAATTAAAACAAGGATTATTGAAGAAAAATATATGATCATCAAACGATCAGATAAAAACCCGATACTCAAACCTTCAAGCGAGCATTCTTGGGAAGCAGAGGCGGTCTTTAATTGCTGTCCAGTCCAAAAAGGGAAAGAAGTTTATCTTTTATATCGCGCCCTTTCTTTGCCTCATTACCACACTTCCGCGCATACCACGATGATGATTTCTGATATTGGTATTGCTCAAAGTAAAGATGGGATTAATTTTTATAATCGAAAACGTTTTTTTGTTCCGGAACATCCCTGGGAAAAATTTGGCTGCGAAGATCCAAGGATAACAAAACTCGGTAATAAATATTACATTTTTTACACCGCGCTTTCGGAATATCCTTTTAGAGCCGAGGGCATTAAGGTTGGTTTAGCCATCAGTAAAGATTTAAAAACTGTTCAAGAAAAGCATCTAATTACCCCATTTAATGCCAAGGGCATGGTGCTTTTCCCAGAAAAAATAGGAGGGAAAATGTGGGTGACGCTCACTCTCCATACGGATAAACCGCCGGCAAAAATTTGTCTGGCATCGTTTGAAAAGGAAAGTGATTTATGGTCGGAAAATTATTGGCAAAAGTGGTACAGAAGTTTTGAGAAATATTCCCTGCCTCTTCAGCGCCGACCGGAAGATCACATTGAAGTTGGCGCTCCGCCCCTCAAGACAAAATACGGCTGGCTGATTATTTATTCTTACATCAGAAATTATTTTTCTCCCCAGAGGTCTTTTACCGTAGAAGCGGCGCTTCTTGATTTAGACAATCCACTCAAAATTATTGCCCGAACCGAAGCTCCGATTTTAACTCCCGAAGAATATTACGAGAAAATCGGCCTTGTGCCGAATGTGGTCTTCCCATCGGGCGCGCTCTTAAAAAATGATTGGATTTCTCTATATTATGGGGCAGCTGACACCACTTGCTCGCTCGCGTTTATTGAACTCTCTTCGCTTCTGGGGCAGATGCTTGAAAAAGACAAAAGGACTATAAAACTCGACCGAGCAAAGGAAAACCCCATTATTACCATCGACAAAAAGCATTCGTGGGAGAGTAAGGCAGTTTTTAACCCAGCTGCTCTTTGTCTCGAGGGCAAGGCGCATATTCTTTATCGGGCAATGTCAGATGACAACACCTCGGTATTCGGCTATGCCGCAAGCCGTGATGGAGTTCATATTGATTACCGCTCCCCTAATCCTGTCTATGTGCCGCGAGAGCCGTTTGAACAAAAACTCGAGTCCCAAGGAAATTCTGGTTGTGAAGATCCGCGCCTTACTCAAATCGGCAACAAAATTTACATGTGCTATACCGCTTTTGACGGCAAAAATCCTCCCCGGGTAGCTTTGACTTTGATCAATAGCCAAGATTTTCTTAGCAGAAGATGGAGATGGGCAAAACCGGTGCTGATATCTCCACCGGATATCAGCGACAAAGACGCCTTTATTTTCCCCGAAAAAGTGAACGGCAAATATATGATTATTCATCGCGTAGCGGATAATATTGATTTTGCTTTTTCTTCGACCTTGGATTTCAAAGGCGAGGCTTGGCTTGAAGAATATCGCTGGATTTCTCCTCGCAAATGGTGGTGGGACAGCAAAAAGGTTGGAGTGGCGGCCCCGCCAATTAAGACCAAAGACGGGTGGGTAATGCTTTATCACGGAGTTTCTGAAGATAATATCTATCGAGTGGGAGCGATGCTTTTAGATTTGAAAAACCCAATTAAGGTTATCGGCCGCACCGACAACCCAATTTTTGAGCCGGAGACTGCTTACGAAAAAGAAGGTCAGATTCCTAATGTTGTTTTCCCGTGCGGCAATGTGCTTATAGGAGAAAAGCTATTTGTTTATTACGGAGGCGCCGATCAAGTCGTAGGAGTAGCGACGGTAGAAATGTCTAAACTCCTCAAAATTCTTAAGTTATGCAAATACTAAATATATCTAAAATCTATGCTATATAGGAAAAATCTTATCCGCCCTCCGTGAACAATTTGGGGGACACAAAGTAAAAATTAATAAACTCTATGTCAATGGATAATGCAATTAAAAATTTTTAAACAAATAATAATATGACCAAATTAACCATCGTTCATATTAAGGACTGCACCTGTTGCGAGAGCGTAATCAAAATAGCCAAGAGGCTTGCAAAAGAGATGGGTATTGAATTAAGACTGCAGGACTGGGATCAGTCCAAAGATTTAATAGAGAAAAATAAAGTTGTCTCATCTCCTGCGATATTTATCAATGATAAGTTCGTTCGTGCCGGAGAGATCAGTAAAAAAGAATTAAAAGATTTAATTAAAAAATATGGCTAAGACCCAAATTCAAATTTTATATTTCCCGGACTGTCCGATTTATAAAGAGCTCGAGAAACTCATAAAAGAGGTTGTTCAAGAACTCGGACTTGATGCGAATTTGGAGCTCGTCAATATTCAAACAAAAGAGGATGCTGAAAAATATCATTTCACCGGCTCGCCGGGCCTGCATATCAACGGTAGGGATATTGACCCCTTAACAGAGAACGCGCCGGTAGTTCTTAAAAGCTGCAAGATTTACCGCACCGAGGAAGGAATGAAAATGATTCCTACCAAAAAAATGATCCTCGAAGCGTTAGAAAACTTACAGGTTCAAAAAAAATCAATTAAAAGTTGTTGCGGATAAAATGTCAAAACTTTTTACATCAATCAGTGAATGTCGCCGCTCTCCTCAAGGGAAATGCACATTTCACAAAAAAACAACCATCAATCGGGTGATTTTACTTTTAATTGGCATTGAATTGTTTTTCGTTTCAATATTTGCGCTTTCGGGGCCTTTTGTGTCAGTTTTTATTGTGCAAGGAATTAGTAGCGGCACCGTAGCCATTGTCGGAATTGCTTCAATGATTTTTCTTGTTACGAAATCAATACTTCAAATTCCCTTTTCGCATTTAATTGATAAAACAGCTAAAGAAAATTCCGTTGTCGGCATCCTTTCTCTCGGGTATGCCACTATGGCCCTGTGTCCTATTATTCTTGCATTTAGTACGGCAACATGGCATGTATTCGTTGCGCAATTTTTCTGCGGTCTTGGCAACGCCTTATCATATCCTTCTTGGAATGCGTTGTTTACCCACCATATTGATCAAAAACAGGCTGCGTATGAATGGAGTATTTACGACACTATTATTGGACTAAGCGGCGCTGGCGCGGTGGCTCTCGGCGGATTTTTAATTGACAAGACAAGCTTCCAAGCGGTCTTTCTTGTCACGGGCCTTATTATTCTCTTAAGCTCATTTTTACCGTTTGTTTTTTATAAACGCTTCGGCAATAGCCACACACATATATGAACATAGAACTTTTAGGATTTACATTAGATGTTATAGGAAAGATCATGGTCGCCTACGCGGCGATAAAAGTCCACCATCGTTTTTGGAAAGAACACAAGGTCGATGAATTTGTTTTCAAAGCCATGAAACGAGAACAAATTATTGGTATTACAGGAATTATTTTAATTATCATCGGTTTCCTTCTGCAAATTCCATCAAAATTATGATCCCGCATAAACATACAGAATATTCCCGAATTAACCGATACATTTATATCGGCACGAATTTTTGCTGCCAGACTCATTTTGATAAAACCCTTCTCAATAAAGGCATAGCCACGGACATTAGTTTGGAAGAGACCAGAATGGACACTCCTTTCGGCGTGAAATGCTACCTTTGGCTGCCGGTAAAAGATCATCATGCCCCGACCATGTATCAATTTTCAATGGGTGTCGCCTGCATTGATCGAGTAGTGAAAAACAAAGAAAAAGTTTATGTCCACTGCAAAAACGGACATGGCCGAGCGCCAACATTGGTTGCCGCATATTTAATAACTCAAGGGATGTCTGTAGAAAAAGCAGTTGAGTTTCTTAAATCAAAAAGACCCGGCGTTGATATTCGACCAGCACAGCGGAACGCTCTTATAAGATTTCGGAAATTGCGGAAGAAATTTCATGACTAATATGCCCATAATATTTGTTTGAATGTTTATGCAAATGAATTATAATCCTACCGATTATGAAAACAATGCGGATAATTAAAATCATCTTTGGGCTGCTTGCCATCTTCGCCGGTGTTCTCTTAATCTTTCCACCTATTTCATCAAAAAAATTAATCGGAATACTTTTGATATTTTTTGGAGTGTCGTCTGTGATTAGCGGAATTAAAGACTACGAGGGGTGTGAAGTGACGGCTCTTTATAACTTCATATTTCACAAAAAAGCTAAGCTTTGGTGCCCCTTGTACAGCCCATTAGAAAAAGCCGCGAGAAAACCAACTGCAAGAACGGAACAGAAATGAATACCGATCACCCCGCGAGCTCAAACCCCGCACCAAGAGCGCAGGGCATCTAGGTAACGGAGTAAAGCTACAAAAATAATAAGCCCCGAAGGGCTTAGAGATATGGATATAGGATTATGAGCAGATTTAGCGCGGCAATAATCCAGAGAACTATTTTTCTTATTCGAAGATTATTCTCCCGGCAAGTTTTTTTCTGAAAATCACAGCAATCCGCGGGCCGCTTATATGTCAGGTAAAAACCGATGGCTAATG
>CAZVIU010000066.1:0-5430 GCA_964626935.1 uncultured Gammaproteobacteria bacterium | reverse complement strand
GAGATCATGCCTAGTCTCGTGGGCTCGGAGATGTGTATAAGAGACAGAACTAAGCGTTTGTGAACGCGTACTTCAAATTGTTCTCGCGAATTTTTATGAACAAAGGTTGAGCGATTGACCGTGTACTTCCGTTTTTCAGTCGGTAGGGGCACTGGACCAATAACCTGCGCGCCAGTGCGCGCAGCTGTCTCAATAATAATACGCGTTGATTGATCAATTATTTTATTATCGTAAGCGCGTATCTTTAAACGGATACGTTGATGTTCAGCTTCTTCTTTGGTTTTTTTTGTTTTTTTTTCAGACATAAAAAGAGCGAATTTTTTACTACTAACCTACAAACTTGACTACGAATCCTCACTACTAACTTATAAACTTAGCTGCGAATCCTACAAAAAATAAATGTTAGTAGGTTTTGTAGCAATTTTGTAGGTTCGTAGTGAATTTATTTCACAACCTTTGTCACCACTCCTGCTCCAACTGTCTTGCCGCCTTCACGAATAGCAAATCTTTGCTTTTCTTCAAGGGCAACTGGAACAATTAATTTAACTATCAGGTTCGCGGTATCACCGGGCATAACCATTTCAGCTCCAGCTCCCAAGGTCACTTCGCCGGTCACATCAGTGGTACGGATATAAAACTGCGGTTTATAACCTGTAAAAAATGGCTTGTGACGGCCACCTTCTTCTTTAGTTAAGGCATAGACTTCACCCTCAAATTCAGTATGCGGAGTAACTGAACCAATCTTAGCCAAAACCTGACCGCGTTCAACTTCTTCTTTTTTTAATCCGCGCAGCAGCAAACCAGCATTGTCGCCAGCGCGACCTTCATCAAGCTGTTTATTAAACATTTCAATGCCAGTAACGACTGTTTTGCGGGTGTCACCAAGACCGACTAATTCTACTTCTTCGTTAAGCTTAATTGTACCGCGCTCAATTCTGCCAGTGGCCACAGTGCCGCGGCCTTCAATTGAAAAGACATCTTCAACTGGCATTAGAAAAGGCTTATCAACCTCACGAACTGGTTCAGGAATATATTTATCTAGTGTTTCAATTAAATCCAAAACTGGCTTAGCGCTTTCCGCGTCTTTGGGGTTTTGCAGCGCTTTAAGCGCTGAACCGCGAATGATTGGGGTTTCTTTTCCTGGAAAACCATATTTAGTCAAAAGATCGCGAACCTCTTCTTCAACCAAATCAACTAACTCTTTATCTTCAACCATATCCACTTTATTTAAGAAAACAACAATATAAGGGACACCGACTTGGCGGGCAAGCAAAATATGTTCACGTGTTTGCGGCATTGGACCATCAGCCGCGCTAACTACCAAAATCGCGCCGTCCATTTGAGCCGCGCCTGTGATCATATTTTTTATATAATCAGCATGTCCCGGGCAGTCAACATGCGCGTAATGACGATTAGCGCTCTCATATTCGCAGTGGGCTGTATTAATAGTAATGCCACGCGCTTTTTCTTCAGGTGCGTTATCAATTTGGTCAACGCTTTTGTCTTGCGCCACCATGCCATGGGCGCGCATAACCTGTAAAATGGCCGCCGTTAAAGTTGTTTTACCATGGTCAACATGTCCGATGGTGCCGACATTGATGTGCGGCTTTGTTCGTTCAAATTTTCCCGCCATATAATCGAGTAATTGAGTCACTGGTCATTAAATCATGGAGTTAAACTCCATGACTTAATATGACTTAATGGCTTAATGACTTAATCGCTTAATGACTTAATCGCTTAATGACTTAATGACTTTAAAAGAGTGGATTTAAGTATAACACAAGGCTCTTTGTTGCGCAAGCCCTGATGCTCGCTTAGTCAAGCGAATCAAGAAAAAACTTTTCTTCTTCTTCTAAATTATCTACTCTAAAATCAACTTTGCTGGTTAAATTATATTTGCCAACTGTCTCGTTCGCGCCACTGGCCACCTTGACTTCAGCTGGCATTTCGGCTAAAACAATCTGTTCGCGATTAACTTGCGCTGATCGCCAGGCGCGAATTTGTTCATTTAGTTTAGCCAAAAGTTCTTCTTCTGTCAAGGCAGATAGGCTAACTTCTGGCTCGTGATTAACAACCGCTGATTTTTCTACTACCTGTTCTCGACTATCTGCTGTTAGCCGTTTGTCGTCTGTCGTTTGTCGTTGGTCGTTTGTCGTTGGTTGTTTGTCATTGGTCATTTGTCGTCTGTCATTTGTCATCTGTTGTTTGTCGTTCGTCATTTGTCGTTCTGTTAATTTCTCATATTCGTCTAAGCTCATAACGACAAAAATCTCATCAGTGGTCTCATTGACCACCATGATAGTCGCGTTAGTTTTCTTGGCTAAATTTTTGGCTTTATCTAATGCGGACATAGAATTATTGCAAGTTGCAGATTATATTACGAGATCTTTCGACTTCGCTCAAGATGACACCTAAGACCTCTTGTAAAATAATCTTTTCTACTACAATGCGTAAATTTCGGCTGCAAAATGTTCAGGCTTCGCCCTTGATTTTGGGGGCTCCTCGCCTTATACTCTGTATAAGGCTTCGTCGCCCTGCACATTTTTCGCTTCAAAATTTACGCATTTCGTAACGAAAAATTATTATGCAAGAGGTCCTCTATAATGAAATCCGAGATTATTACAATGTTTATAAGTTTAAAACAAGGCCTTAAGATTGTCAAATTTTTATGCCCCGGCCTGGTTTCATCCTATTTCAAGTCAGAAAGATACAGAAAGGTTCATTTGCAATTATATCGATCGACAGAATTGCAATTATGTCGATCGATATAATTAGAAAAATACTATAGACTTGTCCCCTAATAACCTTTTCTACTATCCCAATGCTCGCTTCGCTCGATCAGGATCCCGACTTTATGTCGGGACAACTTGTAATTTTGGCTGCAAATTGTTCAGACCTTCTCGCCTTATCTTTCAGATAAAGCTTCGTCGGCCTTCACAATTTTCGCACAAAATTACTGCGTTTCGTGACGAAAAATTATTAAGGGACAAGTCTTATTTAAAAAGCTCGGATATGCATCCGAGCTTAAAAAAATAATACTGACTAAAGAATACGAGCGAGATTAATTCCAGGAACCAGGACCCAGTCGGAAGAATTCAGAGCACGGAACAGGCAAACATTCGAAGAAACAACCCAACGATTCAATGAAACTGACAATCCCGGACCAACTCCAAGAAAGTACAAAGCATTCTTCCAATCTTGACCAGACTGATCGTGAATAAAAACACTGGTGATATCCACCCCGATCCTGCTCGTGACCGGAAAGTCAATTGTGAGAGCGCTAACAAAACCCCAACGATTGGACTCTGGCGACCATTCAATTCCCAAAGATGGAATCAAAATTATTTCATTATCAGGCGACACGAGAGAAATAGCCGCGTAAGGATAAAAACCAGTGTGGGCCATGGATGGTACGCCAACCACTTCAATCGCGCCAACATTCAGAGCAAAATCATCAGCGCGACTTAAAGGTGGCAAAGTTACAAGCAGAGTTGCAACGACTAGCGCGCTTTTCATGTTCTGCTCCTCCTTACGGCTACTTAAGCTTATCACAAAAAAATATTGTCCTTGTCATATCTTTGCGCCAGGCGGCAAAAAGAAAAGCGCCAAAAGTGCTAGGTATAAGATAAATTGTTGCTGGTTGAGGAAGATAAGTAACAAACAGTATAGCTAGTGTGATGATCAACCCAATAAAATAACCAATTACTGTAAATGTAAAAAGTGAGCGCAGGCCGAATCGTCTAGCCTCCAAAGCTGCTACCATTACTATAAATCCTGGCAAGACTACATCTCCTAACCCTAATTTAAATAAAATTGCTGAATTCAAATCAAATTCGCTTGGTACTTTAAATAAAAGCGGCGTATCTTGGACAACACCAAACGCAACTTTTTGCATGGTCCCAGTAACAAAAACGGCCACAATATCATAAAGCATAACTCCTAAGGCTACAATTACTAAGCTGCGGATTGTCAAAATACCAGAACTAGAAAGTATAAAAATTACCAAAACTGCGGCAGCTGCATTAATTGCAATCCAATTAGGATCAACTAACCAACTAAAAGCAACAATTACCGGTGCCAAACACTGCAAAGAAATTCTTAACCATTTCTGCATCTGAAGGTGTCTACTTAACTCTAAGCATAAATTTAAAGCTGCGACATAAACCAAGAATGGAAATAGCCATCTTAGAGAAAGAGTGTTGGTTCCTAACTTATTTTCTGCCCCTAACTGAATTAAGGTAAGCACTGCGGTCAAGAAACCCGCTACAATTACTATCCTTAAAATACCGCTCTTGATTCGAAGGCCCTCGAATAACTCAAGTACGGGCACTGCTTCGGGCCCAAACCTAGCTTCCAGTGTTTTTACTGCCAAAATAAAACAAGATAGGATCAATAAACAAAATCCTAAAATAGCTAGCGCACTTCCCATCTCGCGACTTCTCCTTTTATTTAGCTTGTCAAAGAAGATTTAACCTTAACAAAAATGGCGGGACTTGTCAAACCGATGTATCTCATCGGGGGTCAAAGATAATTTACACCTTACCCTAAACACAAAATCAAAGCCGTACTTTTTAGTCCGGCTTTTCCTATATCTATAAGAGATAAATTGCTATTTCTTCTTACCTTCAACAATGGCCAGTTCTACATTTTTAGGCACCTCAGCATAATGGCTAAATTCCATTGAATATGAGGCGCGACCTTGGGTCATGGAACGCAGGGCCGTGGCATAACCAAACATTTCAGCTAATGGCACCAAAGCGTCAACAACCTTAATGCCGCTGCGATCACGCATTTCTTGGATTTGAGCGCGCTTAGAATTTAGGTCGCCGATTACTTCGCCCATAAACTGTTCCGGCGTTACTGCTTCAACCCTCATCATTGGTTCAAGCAAAACCAAACCGCCGTGGCGCGCGGCTGACTGAAAAGCCATTGAGCCAGCAATTTTAAAAGCAATTTCTGACGAGTCAACCTCATGATACGAACCATCGTAAACAGCCACGGTTACATCAATTAAAGGATAACCAGCCAGCACGCCTTTGCCGGCGGCTTCTTTAACGCCTTTTTCAATCGCTGGAATATATTCGCGAGGAATCGTGCCGCCCTTAACCTCATCCACAAACTCAAAACCAGCGCCGCGTTCACGCGGTTCAACACGAAGATAGCAATGGCCATATTGACCACGACCGCCGGATTGACGAATATACTTTCCTTCGCCTTCGGCCACGCGCTTGACTGTTTCTTTGTAGGCCACTTGCGGCTTGCCAACATTTACCTCAACCTTATATTCCCGCTTCATGCGATCAACAATAATCTCCAAATGAAGTTCGCCCATACCGGAAATAATTGTTTGCAAGGTTTCTTCATCAGTGTGCACGCGAAAAGTTGGGTCTTCTTCTTGAAGCTGTCTCTTATACACATCTGACGCTGCCG
>CAZVIU010000065.1:0-5496 GCA_964626935.1 uncultured Gammaproteobacteria bacterium | reverse complement strand
ATGGGCAATGATGCCGATATTACGAGTGTTTTCTAAAGAGTATTCACGGGGCATAATCGCGATCTGAAATATCCTAATTTCATCCGAATTATCCGAAAAAATTTGGATCATTCGGATGCATTCGAATTATTAGGATCGCATCAAAATCTTGCAAAGTGGGCGAAGGCGCGGTTGGCTTCAGCCATTTTTTGAACATCAGTCTTTTTCTTCATCGCATCACCCTCACCATTGGCGGCAGATGTAAGTTCAGCAGCTAATTTCTCATGCATGGGTTTGCCTTTTTTGTTGCGAGCGGCCTCAAGCATCCAGCGAAAAGCTAGGAGTAGCTGACGTTCTTTGCGAACTGGAATCGGAACCTGATAATTAGCGCCGCCGACACGACGAGAACGGACCTCAAGCGATGGTGAAACATTGCGAACGGCGCTGTCTAAAATTTCTACCGGCTCTTTTTGAGTTTTTTCTTTAATTATATCAAAGGCTTTATAAACAACTTTTTGCGCCGCGATTTTTTTACCATTTTTCATAACATAATTAATAAGCTTAGCAACGGTAATGTTGCGATATTTCATATCTGGTTGAATTTTGCGTTTTGGTGAACGTTTTCCCCTCATATAAACATTAATACGAATCTACGAATCTTACGCGAATCGCGCGAATATACGGATTTGCATATTTGTAGATCCGCATGAAATTCGCAAATTCGTATCATGTATTGAATTATTTTGGTCGTTTAGCTCCATAGAGTGATCGGCCTCTTTTTCTTCCTTCAACGCCGGTTGTATCATAAATTCCTCTTATAATATGGTAGCGCACACCCGGCAGATCTTTTACGCGCCCGCCGCGAATCATGACAATTGAATGTTCTTGCAAATTATGACCAACGCCGGGAATATAAGCCGTAACTTCCATGCCATTAGAAAGACGGACTCTGGCAATCTTGCGCAGAGCTGAATTTGGTTTCTTTGGCGTCATGGTTGTAACCTTAACACAAACCCCGCGTTTAAACGGGCTGCCGCCGGCTAACTCTCGCCGGCGCCGCGCTAAACTATTTAAACTAAGCTGCATGGCTGGAGCTTTGGATTTATAGGTTTTGGGTTGGCGTCCTTTTTTAACTAGTTGATTTATTGTCGGCATTTGATTTTTAGTTATTGAGTCACTAAATAAAATTACTTAATGACTTAATGACGTAATGACGTAATGACGTAATCAGCACTCTATCACACTATCTAAACATTAGTCAAGTGTGTGGACAAAAAAGAACCCATGAGCGGGTTCTAAATTTAGACGGACTGATAATTTTTGATTTAAAAAAACCTATAAACAAAATTTATTACCGTTCTGAAGATGGTTGAGAAGATATTAAAATTCAGGAGATCATCAAAAATTAAAAATAAAATTAAAATGAACGGGCCACGGGTTTCTAGTTTAATTTTAAATTGATCATAACGCGGCGAGTTTAAAATTGAATAAAGCAATTTGGAACCATCAAGCGGCGGAATAGGAATAAAATTAAAAACAAAGAGCACAATATTGATAACCACGAGCAGATTTAAAAATTGCACACCTAAATTAAACGCCCCCAGAGCAAAATTTGATATGACAAATTTTAAAATACTGCCAAAAATTATGACATTTAATAAATTGGTAAGCGGACCGGCAAAAGCAACCAAGGTCGGACCCCAACGCGGCGCGCGAACTAAATTATAGGGATTAAATGGCACAGGCCGCGCCCAACCAAAGCCTACCAAGACAAGCGCGAAAAATCCGATAGGATCAATGTGCGAAATAGGGTTTAGGGTCAACCGACCCATTTGTCCGGGTGTGGAATCGCCAAGCTTAGTGGCTACTAAGGCATGGGCAAATTCATGCGTGGTCAAGGCAACCACAATAGCCAAAACCCAAGCAAGAAAATAAAGTGGATTCTCGGATAATAATTGCAAAGGCATATTGATTATTTTATCCTATTGTGATATGATTGGCTAATCTATAAACAGTCGCTAAGTTATTAGGTCATTGAGTTATTGAAAACTTAATTACTTAATGACTTAATAACAAAAAAATGACTCGACAATGCCAACTCTGCGGTCGCGGAGCAAACATCGCCAGGCGCCGCAGTCACTCAAACATTATTACCAGAACAAAACAAAGTGTCAATCTGCAATATCACCAAATTGGCGGCCGGCGCCTTAGAATTTGTTCACATTGCTGGAAGAAAGAGAGAAAAACTCGCAAATAAATATGAATAATCCCGTGGCAAGCCGCGGTAAAAGATCAAGTTCTATTTTTTATAAGGACCACTAAAGAATTGATCAAATAATCTGTTAATTCGTTAACTCGTTAATCCGTTAACTCATTAATTTTTGTATGACAGATATTATTGCCTATAACTTATATTTTATGTATAATAAAATTAATTATTAGGTTGTGGATAACTATGTCTAATCAAGCTACAAATCCTAAGGAGGGGGATCAAAATCCTATGCTGGAAACCAAAGTTCGTACCCGAACCAAAACAAAAGTCGCGCTAGTTGCTTTTTTAATTGCTGCCGCGGCCGTTGGGCTCTCGGCCGGAGCCATGAGGGTATTTAAGTGGGAATTACCATTTAATCTTAAAGCTATCATAAAGGGTAGTGGCGTAGTTCAACCGCCACCGACGCCTGGACCAGATTTAATCGTGACTGCTTTTTCCAAAAACGGATCAGAGTTTAACATCACTTTTAAAAATATCGGTAATGTCTCGGCGCAAGTTCCTCCTTTATTTAGCGTTAGCGCTTATCGAAAACGTGTTGGAACTGATGAGGCTTATAACGCGCAAAATAGTCCAACACCACTTTTTGAAAGCGTTGATTGGAAATTCGTTACTGGTGGAGCTTGGACTGATTCGCTTTCTCCAGAGGAACAGCAAACTGTAACTTATACTTCTACTGTCCCCCCGCCAGCTGGTTCTAATAAAGCCCGGGCAGTGGTTGATTCAACAAATGCAATTACTGAAACAAACGAAAATAACAATGTCTCGGCTGAAATAGATCTATAGACCTATTGCAATAAAAAGGCCTCGATTTAATCGAGGCCTTTTTGTTTTACATCAATATTTTAGACTCAATAACGCGTTAACTTCCAAACCTGCGCTCGCGATTGGCATACCAATCTAGCGCGGCATCAAGATCGCTTTGGGAAAAATCCGGCCAATGAGTTTTGGTGAAATAAAGTTCCGAATAGGCTGACTCCCAAGTTAAAAATCCTGACAGTCTTTGTTCGCCAGAGGTGCGTATAATTAAATCCGGCGGCGGCACATTAGGCGCGTAAAGATTAGATCTAATCATTTGTTCATTTATCTCTTCTGGTTTTGTACCACTCGCGCAAAGTGCGCGCACGGCATCAACTATTTCAGTCTGCCCACCATAGTTTATGGCAAGCTGCAGCAAGCCGCGACTATTGCCGCGCGTCTCCTCCCAAACCTGATCGGCGGCCAGACGCATTTTTTCTGACAAACCAGCGCGCCGGCCAATCACCCGCACGCGAATATCACGTCTCATGAATTCATCAATTTCCTGCGTCAGGGCACGAAGTAATAAATCCATAAGATAAGCTACTTCTTCTTGTGTGCGCTTCCAATTTTCAGTTGAAAAAGCAAAAACAGTTATAATTTGCACGCCGCGATCAAGACACCAATCGCCAACCTCTTTTAATTTATCATAACCACGGCGATGACCTTCAAACGTGGGCAAACCGCGCGCTTTTGCCCAGCGGCGATTGCCATCCATGATAATACCCAAATGTTCGGGAATGACCATATAAATTAGAGATTACAGATAAACGTTATATAATAGTATATATAATGCCTATAAAAAATATTTATGTCAATAAACAAAATCTCTAACAAAATTACCAGCCTTATCATTTTAGTGGTCATGGCAGCTTTTATTCCTGATCTAAATTCAAGCAGAGCGCAGGAGTTTAGCGGACCGTTCTTCAGCGGACCAAGTGTTTCGCCGCTTTTAATGGTTGGTAATAAGGTTCTTTCGCCAACTTCCATTCGTTTTCATATTCAAGATATTTCAGATAGCGAAACAGGTTATGTTATTCATGATACTAATGAACGGGTGCTGGCTTCAAGCGGCCCTAATCCTTTCCCAGCTTGGCTTGAAGCAGAAAATCTAAAACCAGACACTTATTATTGCGCCATACACGCGCATGTGGTCAAGGGCAGCGCCTTATCACCGCCGTCAGAAGAATTTCCCTGCGCTTATACTTTTGCTATAACACCCGATGTGCCAACTGTTTTAAAAATAGAGCCGGGGTCAGTTACCCTCGCGCTAAAGGCTCCCGGAAACCCTGTTTATACAAAATATCGAATTGAAGAGGTGCGGCGCGAGCTTTGGGTTAATTCAACCGGCCATCTAACAGCTAATCCAGTCTCAAAAACCATAGCTGAATGGGGGGGTGACAATGGAATACTTGTAGCTGGCTTGGGGGTCGGGGCTTACGAATTTCGCGCTTATGCTAAAAATGGCGATGGCTTTTTAACCGACCCATCATCAGCCACTTTGGTTATAATAGAAGTTGCGTCTCCAGCGCCCAACACACTACTAGAACCAAAGACTCCATTACCAACTATTGAAGAAATGGAGTTCCAACCGCCACAGATATTTGGGCCAGCTCCTACTTACCCGTCAATCTTGCCAATCCCAAAAGCTGATCTAGATCAACCTATTCCAACACCGGCACCAACATCAACCCCAGAAACAATTAGCACTTCCACAAAAGCAATCACGGAGATGACCCCACCTGTAACTTCAACCCCATCGGCAGTAATTACTCCAGAGCAATCAGTAAATAAAGTTCTATCTGTCGTTGGTAAAAATCTTAACAAGTTGCGTAAACTAACTATTGATAACCCAGAGGTTGAACGCTTGAACAGTACAGTGGTCGTACCAACCCTGGAAGGAACAGTGACAATCACTAGCGCGGCAACATTAACTCTGCCGAACTTATTTCCATATTTGCGTTATCTCCTATCGCAACCGCTTCTGCTTCTCTATCGTCGCAAGCGTAAAAGCTGGGGTGTTGTCTATAATGCCATCACCAAATTACCATTAGACTTAGCCATTGTCAGACTCCTTGAAGCGCGGACTGGGAAAATAGTGCAGACGCGGGTTACCGATCGCGCTGGCCGCTATATCTTCGTCGGCAAACCAGGAAAATATAAAATTGTGGTTACTAAAAAACAATATATTTTTCCAACAACTATTTTAAAAAATAAAAAAGATGACTTGCGTTATCTGGATTTATATAACGGCGGGGTTATTGATGTTTCGGCAGATACAACTGCTGTTTCTAAAAATATTCCACTGGATCCAGCTATAAAAAAGGTGTCTAAATCACGACTCATTTTGGAAAAATTTGGCCGTGAAATGCAATATGTTGGAGCAACTAGTTCAATGGTTATGGCTTTAGCTTCGCTCGCTATTGATCCAACACGACTCGCGCTATTTT
>CAZVIU010000064.1:0-5561 GCA_964626935.1 uncultured Gammaproteobacteria bacterium | reverse complement strand
CGGGTCATCGTCCCTCGAAAAAGGTTCGCGCAAAGGATATAATTTCACCGCCAATTTTCAAAATTAATTTTCTAATGGATAACTATAAAAATAATTTAACGAGAGATTTGGGGATTATTGCGCTTAGTATTGTCGTAGCCGTCATTCTGGTAAAAACAGGGGCGCTTAAAAGCGCTCTAACATCCACGCAAGAACTTAAATTTCTTGGCAGTTTTATAGCTGGTATATTTTTTGTCTCTATTTTTACAGTTGCTCCAGCCACAGTTGTGCTAGCAGAAATTGTCCAAACCAATGCCATTTTTTGGGTAGCTTTCTTTGGCGGACTTGGTGCGCTAATTGGAGATTTACTAATTTTTCGATTTGTTAAGGATAGGTTATCAGAAGATCTTTTTTATTTGATCAAAAAATCTAAATCTGAAAGATTAAGATCAATTTTTCGATCAAGAATTTATAAGTGGTTTGTTCCTTTTCTTGGAGCCTTAATTATTGCCTCGCCGCTTCCAGACGAACTTGGTCTAGCCATGATGGGTCTTTCTAAAATAAAAACTTCTCTTTTTATTCCATTTTCATTTTTGTTAAATTTTTTTGGTATTATGGTGATCGGATTAATCGCCAAAGCACTATAGACCTCTTGCAAAATAATCTTTTCTACTACAATGCGTAAATTTCGGCTGCAAAATGTTCAGGCTTCGCCCTTGATTTTGGGGGCTCCTCGCCTTATACTCTGTATAAGGCTTCGTCGCCCTGCACATTTTTCGCTTCAAAATTTACGCATTTCGTAACGAAAAATTATTATGCAAGAGGTCTTAGCGGTTGTAATTTCTATAAATATTTTTACCTCTCTGTAGTCAAATATCCCACAGAGCAAGCTGTGGGATATTTATTTTCATAATTTCATCGAACATCACTTTTCTAATTTTGTCGATCGAAATAATTAGAATCTAGAAGATAATTTCCCTCTATAAAGACTCAATGCGGGGCTCCGTATAAAACCTCCTTAGCTTGACAGCGGCCTAAATTTAAGATATCATTATAATTTATACTCCAGAGCTTTTTAACGGCTGATTTTTTATTACCTATATATCATAAAACAGACTTATTTATGAATAACATACGAAACATTGCTATTATTGCCCATGTTGACCACGGTAAAACCACACTTGTTGACGCGCTTCTGCGTCAATCAAAAACTGCCCTAAATAAAGAATTAACTGGCACAGACTTAATTATGGATTCAAACGACTTGGAGCGCGAGCGCGGCATTACCATTTTTTCCAAAAATGCTTCGGTCAAATGGGGCGATACTAAAATAAATATTATTGATACGCCCGGCCACGCTGACTTTGGTGGAGAAGTGGAACGAGTTTTAAATATGGCGCAAGGCGCCTTACTTTTAGTTGATGCCAAAGAAGGGCCCATGCCCCAAACTCGTTTTGTTTTGAGAAAAGCGCTTGAGATGGGCCTAAAAATAATTGTGGTTATTAATAAAATAGATAAGCCTGACGCCAGGCCTGATTTTGTCTTAGATAAAACTTTTGATTTATTTGTAGAGCTTGGCGCTTCAGACCAAGCCTTAAATTTCCCAATCGTTTACGCTTCAGCCAAGCAGGGTAGGGCCGGTTTTACTAAAGATCTGGATCAAATGCTTGATATTAGTCCAGTTTTTGAAACAGTCTTAAAACATATACCAGCGCCAGATGCTAATCTTAACGCGCCCTTACAAATGTTAGTTACGAGTATCAGTGGCGACAATTTTAAAGGCAGAATTGCTATTGGCCGTATTTATAACGGCAAAATTAAACTTGGCCAGGAGATCGCGCATATTAATCGTCAAGGACAAATATCAAAACATCGCTTGATCTCATTAATGACTTTTGAAGGATTGAACCGAGTTGAGGTACCGGAAGCTTGCGCTGGGGACATTGCTGCTGTTGCTGGTATATCTGAAGTTAATATTGGTGAAACGATTGCTGATCCGGCCACGCCCTTGGCGCTACCCTTACTAAACATTGACGAGCCAACAGTTAAAATAGGTGTAATGATTAATGATTCACCTTTTGCTGGCCGGGAAGGCAAATACACAACTTCGCGCCAGATAAAAGAACGTTTATATAAGGAATTAGAAACCGACACAGCTTTACGCGTTGAAGACGGAGCTCGAGGCGAGTGGATAGTGGCTGGCCGCGGTGAATTGCATTTATCAATCATGCTTGAGCGTTTGCGGCGCGAGGGTTACGAATTCCAAGTTTCTAGGCCGCAAGTTATAGATAAAAAAATTAATGGTGAGGTGAAGACTCCATATGAAAAAGTTTTTATAGAAACGCCGGAAATTTACTACGGTTCAGTCATGCAAAAATTAGGCAGCCGTAAAGGCGAGCTAAAAAACATGAAAACATTAAATGGTATTGTTTATCTTGAATTTATTGTGCCAACGCGTTCTTTGTTTGGTTATCGCAGTGAATTTTTAACTGATACGCACGGATTGGGTATTTTAAATGTTGCTTTTCATGAATACTTGACTGATCCAGGTGGATGGAAAACCAAAGAACAGGGTTCTTTAGTTGCCTATGAATCCGGCATAACTAATTTATACGGTTTGATTAATGTTCAGGGCCGAGGAATTTTATTTGTCGGTCCAGCTCAACCTGTTTACATGGGCCAAGTCGTTGGTCAAAATTCGCGGCCGGGAGATATCCGCGTTAATGTTTGTAAAACCAAACAGCTTTCCAATATGCGCTCAAAAGGCGAGGGCAGTGATGAACATTTTAACGCACCGCGGGCTATGGATTTGGAAGACGCGCTTGAATATATTAGCGACGATGAACTGGTTGAAGTTACTCCGCAAAATATTAGAATTAGAAAAATTTATCTGGATGAAATTACTGCCAAAAGAATGACCAAGGCTGATAAGAGCTGATACCCCCAAGAGTAATGATAAGAGTTCCACGGGCTTGAATCTTAGCTCGCAGATACTAAAGAAGAGACACTCTAGTGCAGTTAATACTAATTCTCCATTTACCTATTCGTGAGAATAAGGGTAATAGTAATATAATTGTGTTAATAGAAATATAAATGGGTGATGCAAAAGGGTAGCTTTAAAGGCTACCTTTTTATGAAAATTTATGTTACCCTGTGTATAAATCATGACTCTTAAAAATAAAACAATCTTAATCACTGGCGGATCAAGTGGAATTGGACTAGCGCTTGTAAAAATGCTCGTAAGTAATGGGGCAAAGGTTTTTTCTATTGATCGTGTTAAACCGCTAAAAGTCGTGAAGGGAGTAACAACTATTTTAGCTGATATTACCAGAAGTCATGACGTTCAAGCGGCATTTCTTAAGATTACTAAACCGGTTGATATTTTAATAAATAATGCTGGCGTAATGCGTCGAGGCCGGATTTTAGATTCAGACGAAAAAGACTTTGATCTTTTATTTGATGTAAATGTTAAGGGCTCGTGGTTAATATTAAAATATGCCCGAGGCTATTTAGCCAAAAAACCGATAATTTTGCTTACTTCTTCACGGCATGGACAATTTTTACCAACTGATCCAGCGCTCTATGGATTAACCAAAAAAATAATCATGCATTTAGGGGAATTACTCGAAGCAACTTACCCCAACTGGCATGTTAAAATAATTTGTCCCGGCCCGATTGATACGCCGCTAACTTGGGTTGGAGTTAGGCCAGGCGATGCGGCGCGTAAAGAAAAGTTTTTGCGTCAACAAAAAAATTTGGCAAAAAAAATTATTAAACTTTTGGAATCAGACAAAAAACAGCTTCTTTTTGATCCAAAAAAATGGGACGAGGCCATGAGTTAATTTCAAATCGTAGTTTTATGATTTGAAATCTGCAATTTTATGGAGGTTTTACTCTTACACGGCTGGGCAGCAAATTCGCGCCAGCAATGGTTTCCTTATATTCGGCGCGAACTTGGCAAAAAAAAGGTCAAGGTTTATGCTCCGAATTTGCCGCGACCAAAAATACCCGACTTAACGGATTGGTCTTGGGTTATCACTAAAAATTTGCTGAAGATGGGGTCGCGGAGGATAGTTATCTGTCACAGTTTGGGCGGTGTAGCCCTGCTTAGAACTTTAGAGGAGGTTAAACTGCCAATTGATTTGGTTATTTTTGTAAGCGTGCCGCTGCATGTCCACACCAAACGCGAATTCTTGTCTAAATTTTTTAAAATTAGATATCGGTGGAACATTATCCGCAAAAGCATAAAAAAAGCCATTATTATCCACGCCAAAGATGATCCTTGGGTATCTTACATTAACGGCCAGGAGATTGCTCGGCAATTACGTGGTAAACTAATTATGCCGAAAAGCGGTAAACATTTCACAACTAAAAAATTTCCTTTACTTTTAAACTTATTGTCGTCTGCGCTTTCATAATAAATCTACTTTATCCATGTTCGTAATTTTCGTCCGCCTAAGGCGGGGTTCGTAGTTCGTACCCCCATAATGATTCTACCTTGTTAATGTTCGTATTTTCGTAATTAGTTCGTAGTTCGTACCCCCTATGGATTTATTTCTAACCCAATCAATCGTTAATTTGCGCGGGTCGGGTGGCGCGGTTATTTCTCTATTTATTACTCATCTTGGGGACGTTTTGTCTATTACTATTTTAAGCGTTATCTTAATGCTCTGGCTTGTCTTGCGATTACGTCTGGTTCAGGCAATTATATTTTCTGCCGGCATGATTTTTTCCGGTTTATTTACGCAATTTTTAAAATTATCTTTTAGCCGGCCGCGACCCGATTTTTTTAGTTCTTTGCCTCAAGACGGTTTTAGTTTTCCCTCTGGGCACGCTTTAGGCACCATCGTATTTTTTGGATTTTTATTATTTATAATTCTGGAAAACAATTATCGCCAATGGATAAAATCGGTGTTCAAGATAGCTCTGCCCTTATTGATACTAGCTATTGGATTTAGTAGGGTGTATTTAGGAACGCACTGGATTAGCGACGTGTTCGCAGGATGGCTAATTGGAGGGCTAATTCTAATCCTAATGATCAAGCTTGTAAAATACACAGAGCAGGCCTAAATCCGAAATCCGAATATCGAATTTTATAGTATATGTCTTCAGCTGACGATATAAAATCCAAAATAGATATTGTTGATTTAGTTGGCGAATATGTTGAGCTCCGCAAGGCTGGGGTCAATTTTAAGGGTCTTTGTCCTTTTCATGGTGAAAAAACCCCGTCTTTTATAGTCTCGCGGGAAAAACAAATTTGGCACTGCTTCGGCTGTAATAAAGGTGGTTCAATTTTCAATTTTTTAATGGAAAAAGAAGGCATGGACTTTGGTGAGGCTTTGCGCGTCTTGGCTAAAAAAGCTGGCATCATTTTGCAAAATGAAGATCGAGAAATTTCTGGCGAACGCACCAATCTTTTGGCTATTGAAGATACGGCAGCAAAATTTTATCATCACGAGCTCTTGCGAAGCGTCAAGGCCAAGGCAGCACGTGAATATTTAAAAAAACGCCAACTGTCAGCGGAAATAGTGGTAAAATTCGGACTAGGTTTTGCTCCAGAGGGATTTGACACCCTCCTAGAC
>CAZVIU010000063.1:473-5608 GCA_964626935.1 uncultured Gammaproteobacteria bacterium | reverse complement strand
GGTATAGCTTCTTGAAGTAGTAGAAGTGGCCCAAGAATAACAGCAATAAGTATCTGAAAATAAGAATTAAGAAGCAGCAAAAACAGTCTTATAAATGTAAACAATAATCCAAGCAGAACAATAATTATAAAAATAAGCGGAACAGAAAATAGCGCGAGCGGTAATAACCATGTTACCATACCGGCATTCAATACCCCGAAAGTAGCCAAGCCTCCCCCTAGAACCGACCATGGAACTCCCAGCGCTCCTCCAAATAATTCCGGGATAGCCTCAGTTCCCCCTCCAAATACTGATTCGGCTAGTCTGCCTAACCCCCCAGTCATATATTGTGATTGAAGATTGGTCACCTGATCGCTGAAAGGCGGTCCCATAGCGGGCGCCATGATGCCTATCGAAACTGCAATAGATAAAAACATAAGATCAATCAAAAAACCGGCAATAGCGTAGGAGAATGTAACCAAAAGTAAAGTAACAATTATTTTCGGAAGAGCCGCTTGTACTGAAATTACAGTTTTTGGATCTATTTTCATCCGGAATATGATCATAAATCCTATGGCGATCATTACTATTACAATGACACTATAGGCAATATTTCGAGTAGTTTTCCATAGGGGAAGAAGCGCTCCTAAGGCTGTAAATCCTATTCCTTGGGCATAAACGGGTTTGGCAAAACCGGCTGTTTCCATTGTGTCTTTTATATACCATGCCAAACTAGCAGGCGGATTCGTATACATTGACCCCATGGAACTTGCTAAAAAACCCAAAGCAGTCTTAGGCGCTGCCTTAATACACCTATCCTGCGTATCAATATACGCATCATGTAAAATCTTTATATCGCTTGCATAATCCCCCGTAAGATTTTTGCGGTCAATATTTGGACTTTCCAAACAGCCAATGTTTCTTCCAAAATTGAATAATATACCAATTGCAGAATAGCCCCCAGTAGCCGTAGCACTAATGGGTAATGATGTGACTTGGCCGTTATTTTCAATTCTTTGTTTAGTAATTGTAGCGCGCACGTCTTGAATTTCCTTGTTTAACATATTCAGACTTGGCTGGTCATAAAAATCACCGGACTGATCAGTCACGGCGTAAGTATTTTTCACCAAAAATATCAAAGGGGTAAATAGAAGTATAAAAAGAACTACAAAATTTAAAATTATCTTAGGCAGTCTTTGCATCCTGATTCTATTATGAAGTGAAATCAAGCTCCTTGTCAATCCCGCGCACCATTCGTCCAGGATCCTTTTACTCTGGTATATCAAACTTGAGGAAATCCACTCCGGTGAAGTTTTGCAGTATATTAAATATAAGGTAGGCAAGCCCCATAAGAACTATCCCAATGAGCGCATAAGTCATGGTGTTTTTGGCTCCCTCGGAGGCTTTAGGATCTCCGCCTGACGTCAAATATTTTATTCCCCCAATTATAAGCATGACAAAAAGAGCCAGTCCGGCAAGACCGGTGATAACTTGGAGGGTATTGGCAAAAACTACTTCCAGACATTTAAGTTGAGCAACGCCTTCAGGAGATAAGCAATCATTCCAGTTCATATCTTTTTATGACAAATTGTCAAAACTGTAAGCACTCATTGTTGTCCTGGATGAGGCGTTATTGTCGGTGTAGGCCCAAACGGTGTCGGTATACTTATGCCTTGAAGTACACTTACCCCAAAGAATTGCTCCAATACTATCATAAATGCCCAAGCAGCAAAAACTATAAAAAGACCAAGAAGAGCTGCTTGTATCTGGTTTCGAGCAGCATCAACAGCTGCTTTATCTCCTCCAGATGTAATCCACCGGAGCCCCCCCCAAACTAGGTATATAAAAGCAGCCAGTGCTGAAACTATAAGAATAAGAGCAACTATAGAGCTTATAAAGCTACCGAGATTAGTGATGATCCGGACACCTGAACGAGGCGTAGGGATTTGAACGTCTATTGTAGAAGGAACTACCAGAGTTCCTGCTTGAGCCAAAACACTTGTTGCTCCCATAACAAAAAGAGAAAGAGTTTCCAAAACTACGGCAGCTTTTTTCATATCCTCATCCATTATGAGCACATTTTATACCCTTGTCAAGGCCTTATTGGGAAAAAAGAGTTGGTAGCTTAAATTCAATTCCTCCCCCTATTGGCGTGATACCCAAAAACTGACTGATGATGATAAATATTACCCATGATGCCACCAAGACTCCCAGACCAATCACTGCATTCACTATTCTATTTCTGGCATTCTCTAGTCCCGCCTTGTCTCCCCCAGATGTAATCCACATAAGTCCCCCAGTAAGGAGATTAAATAGGGTAAAAAGCGCGCCTATTATAATAAACGCCACAAAAAGACTGGATATAAGTCCGCCAAATTTTGCCGGCGCATTATTTTCCCCGCAAAGACCTTTTATTATCGGGTTGCATATGCCCGTAACATTATCAGCATACACAGAACTTATTATTTTCATTGTGTTGTTCCCGGATGAAGCTGTAATGTATTCAGAAGCGATCCCGGATTGATTATATTTATCCCTACAAACATACCTATTATTCCCACTATCACCCAGGCCGCCGCAACAATTACCAGTCCGATAATGGCGTTTATCATCTTGTTTCTTGCCTGTTCTATATTATTTTTATCTCCCCCGGATCCTATCCACTGTATACCAGCTGTGACAAATTGGAAGAAAAAATAGAGGGCAGCAATAATAGTCAGAAACCCGAGTATTTTCGATACAGCATTATTAAATATATTACCCAGACTAAAATCTCCTCCGCAAAATACATCAGCAAACGGTCCAAACCCCCCTCCACAGCCTAATTGTTTATCACTTTGTGCTGGAGCGTTAGAAGTGTGAAGAGGTACAGTAATCGGCGGATCATCAGTGGGTATATATGCCAAAACTATGTCAGGGAAGAAAATATGAACTGATATTAATAGAATAAAAATCAAGCAATAATTGTAGTTTATTTTCTGTTGTCTCATTTTAATATCAGCGTCGGCTGCAGGAAATATGTCGCCTCTCCAAAAAGTATCTGTCCTATAATTGCCGCAAGTAAAAAAGAGCTCACCATCACTACCAGTCCTATAAATGTTCCCTGTATTTTATTCCAGGCGGCCGATACCTGTTTGGCATCTCCCCCCGCATTTATAAATCCAAATCCGCCAGCAAGTAGATTTAAGAAACCATATAGTCCTCCTGCCACAAATACCAGCTTAAATATAAGATTTAAAAGTAAAATGACAGGCCCCAAAGTTACCGCTCCACCAGTTCCAATCGATGGTAAAGGATCAACCCACGTTGGTGCAGAAAGACAACCAATTGGGTTATTATCAGGGTCACACACTGCAATAAGAGTCCCAAGCAACGTCATTGAAATATACCTCCGAGAGCTCCATTGGTTATCATATTTACTATCTGTACTATCCAGTATGCTCCAAATATGATCGCAAATCCAATTATTGCATATGTAAACATCGCTTTCCCTTTCTCCATCTGTTTGCTATCCTCAGATCCGGCACCCTGTATCATCCCAAATCCTGCAATAAGCACCAGTATAAAAAATATGATTCCCGCAATAAGTATAAAATTTTGAGACAAAACACTTACGAGATGGCCCAGAGATGTAAATGTCTTTGCCGGCGCAAAAACATCCGCAATACATACTCCCAGTCCAGTCGGACAAGGTGTTATCGTCGGCATAATTCCAGTCTAGATAAAGCCAATTTGTTTGTCAAATGAAGCCATAAGGAATATAATAAACAATATTTATTCATCATTCTGGTAAGCCCGAAGGGCGCATCCAGAATCGATTCTGGAGTCTCCGCCAGCTGGCGGATCCCCAGAATGACTTTAAAGACCAAATGCAATCAATGCAATTCCTATCTGACTTTAATAAGCTATTTACGCCTGTTTTAGTTGATTATTTTGAGAGAAAGAAAAAGGAAGTAGTAAATTTATCATCCACGGTCAAAGAGACTGTAGAAAGGATAGAAAGCTTGACTCTTTCAGGCGGCAAACGTATTCGTCCTGCACTTCTTTATTATAGTTTTCTAGCCTTCAGCAAAATAAAACACACCGGGAGTGTGCGAATGCATTCTCCCGGTGTGGAGGGAATAAAAAGAATAAAAAACTATTGTCTCGCCCTCGAACTTCTTCATTCCTGGGCTCTTATCCATGATGATATTATGGATCGTTCTATTCTTCGCCGTGGCGCACCCACAGTCAACGCTTATTATAAAGAGAAATATAAAGACCCAAGTTTTGCCAATTCCCTTAGTATTTTAGCAGGCGACATGGCTTTATCCTTTGCCGATGAACTATTTACATCTTCATTTCAGAGTCTAAGTCATTCTGGTAAGCCCCGCCATAAGCGGGGCGCATCCAGAATCACGGGAGGATTCTGGGCTAGCCAGAATGACACATCCAAACTGAATGCCGACCAAATAAAACTCCTTCACCTGTATGATCAGCTTAAAACCCAAGTTATCTATGGTCAAATTATGGATATTATTAAAGTCAAGACAGAGAAAGAAGTCTTAAAAATGATCGAATACAAAACCGCCGGCTATTCCATAGAAAAACCCCTCTTAATAGGCGCATGTTTGGCTGGAGCCGATTATTCCAAACTTAAGAACTTAAGCAATATTGCAATAAAAATAGGTATAGCTTTTCAAATTCAAGACGATATTTTGGGCGTCTTTGGTGATGAAAAAACACTTGGTAAGCCAGTAGAAAACGACATGAAAGAAGGAAAAATGACCTTGTTAGTGATAAAAACCCTCTCTATTCTGTCAAGTAAAGACAAAAAACTCTTTCGCGCTCTCTGGGGAAACCCCAAAAGCGGAAAAGAGGAATTGGAAACGATAAAAAAGATGATAAAAGACTCCGGCGGCCTTTCTTCTTGCCTTTCGTATTATAATAGATTAAATAAGGATATAACATCAAAACTTGCCTCCACAAATTTACCCATTCAGCTTAAGAATGTATTACATGATCTAGTAGATTTTAACAAACAAAGGCAAAAATGATTAAGACAGACTTTACGACTAAACATATAATGATCAACAAAGACAGAAAGCTTATCGATGGTATTTTGCGTGCCGATGAGAAATCACTACGAAGCTTTTATACTTTCTACAAACCCAAGC
>CAZVIU010000063.1:0-463 GCA_964626935.1 uncultured Gammaproteobacteria bacterium | reverse complement strand
CCCAAGCTATACTCTTACATCAAAAGAAAAATAGCAGTAAGCCAAGATGCCGAAGAAATACTCCATGATACGTTTATAGCGACCATCGATGCCCTGCGTGATTTTGCCTATCAGTCCAGCCTTTATACCTATATCTGCTCCATAGCCAACCACAAAATCATCGATTTTTATCGCAAAAAAAAGATCAAAAGCGTATTTTTTTCCAGGCTTTCTGAAATCGAGCCTCTCCTTTCTACATTTTATGGGCCTGAAGACAAACTAGATGAAGAATTGCTTAAAGCCAAAATTAAAGAAACATTTACTAAAATTTCTCCCCGCTACCATAAAATCTTAAGACTCAAGTATATCTACGGTTATTCAGTTGAAGAAATAGCCAGAAAATTAGAAATATCCTTCAAAAGCGCCGAAAGCCAGTTATTCAGGGCACGAAAAGCCTTTGTGGCGGCATATATATGACCCATTC
>CAZVIU010000062.1:0-5668 GCA_964626935.1 uncultured Gammaproteobacteria bacterium | reverse complement strand
ACTTACAAGCTTAGAAATTATGCTTGCAAGTGTCCATATTTAGACTTTACCCTTATTATATCAACTTTTTAACTTCATTTTAATCTGGCTTTGTGGATAAGTTAGGCTTCTCGTTATCTGTAAATGGGATATCGGGCGATGGGGGTGTGGGCAACTGGGTCTCCTGCGGCAAAATATCTGGCCTTGAGACATTGGATATGCGCTCGTCTGAAGACGGCATATTATTAAATAATTGAAAATTGGGTTCTTGGGTCTTGCCGGGCGACGCGCCGGAGTCAAGCGATTTCAGTGCCATATTTGGCGCGACAATTTGCGGCTCGCGAATATTTTCCAGATCAATAATTCCAGATTTTTTAGATTCATAGCCGGCTCGGTCATAAGTTATATAATATGTATTTTTGCCAACCAAAAATGCGTAGCGGCCGGCCGCATCAGTAATTTGCGTAGCCAAAAGCTTATTATAAGCAGTTTCAAAAATCCTGGCGATTACCGCTTTCAACGGTTGATTAGTTCTAGCGTCATAAACAATTCCAAAAGCGCGTAAAGCCGCTGGCATAGCTAACCGACGAAGTAATAAATACAGTAAAAAGTGAACCGCCACCATTAAACCAACTGAAGAGGTTGGAGTAATAGCAAACGAGGCGCCTGAAAATATAATTCCGCTAAGTGACAAGCCTTGACGCAGCTGTTGAAATATCTTGCGACGCAGGAGTTTGCCAGCTGATAATTTTTCTTCGGCCGGATCAATGGGCACGCTTGGCGTTAAGACTTTTGCTTCGGTTACTTCCAAAATTTCACCATGATAAAGATTTAAATATGGTTCATCTGTTTTTATATCTTTTAAGTAGTCGGTTGGATGAACAAAATTTTGTTTTGAAACTTCAATTTTATATTTTCCCGGCGAAATAAAGAAAATAAATTTTCCGTCCTTGCCAGTAACACGAGTTTGGATAAGTTTCCAGTTTTCAGTTTGCCCAACAGATTCAACTTGACTGATTGTGACCTCGTGGGTCACGACTCGAGGGGTAAGACTGCTTGGACTTATTAGTTGATATAATCTAACGATGGCTAAATCTACTGGCACGCGCGAGACAGCGTTATAGACCACGCCCCAACCAAATCTTTTTCTTCGCCGTAAAAGCAAAATTGGTTGTGTTATTATATATTGCAAATAACTCCATAAATTAACCACAGAAACAGCTGTGACAGTATTCACTGCTGCTGCCGCTACCACTCCTGGCACGGCCACTTTACTATTGACCTCGTCCACTACTGGGTTGGCTGCAAACTGGGCCACCTCTTGACCAGCGACCTTACCAGCAAAACGCAAAACTCCCGGAGTAGCGCGTAAGAGTTCGGCTGTATTCTGAATTTTAATTTCAGGAATTTTTGGAATGGCGATTAATTCTATATTTATATTTACTATCGTATCAATTACGTCAAAACGGCTAGTATTGTTATCTCGATAGCCGTCACGCTTGGCGCGTAAATAATATGTTCCAGCTGGCACAAAAAAGGCAAAAGTACCATCATCGCCAGTTATCTGGGGATTGATCTGGGAAAATGGCGCGGCGTCCCATTCTTGCCAGCTCGCGCCTTCTAGCTTAAATAAAGCAACTTCGGCGCTAGCTATCTTTTCCAAACGGCCATTTTTAATTTCATATACATATCCATATGGGTCAATCAATATGGTTAAATCAATTACATCTGTGGCGCCATCTGTATATTCTATTATTATAGAGGCTGGGTATTTACCAGACGCGGCCGGCAGATAAATGCCTGTTTCAAAAAAACCATCGCTGGAAGCGAAAAGATAGCTTGAACTCATTAAATTTAAAACAATTATCTTGGGGTCTCCGGCAAGCCGAGACGAGTGAATGCTGATAGACAAAAATGCTCGTGGACCAAGCTTAATTATATTGTTTTCACTAGGAATGATGGAAACAGTTCTTCCGGCTGTGCGGAAATTAAATATATCTAGTTTGAACTTGGCGCGTTCTGGCACAGTGACCGGCGGGGCAACTATGGGTGGCGCTCGTGGCGCGCTGACCGGCGGCGCCACTACAGCCGGCGGCAATTCCACGCCTGGCGGTGACACCACTTCCGGCGGCCTGCCGGGTATTATTTCTGGGGAAACGCCCGGCACAACTTCAGGCGGCAGGATCAGCACTCCAGGAGGAGGCGCGGACGGCTTGCCGGTCAAAAGAGCGCCAGAAGAAGAATTACCAGATGTATCATAAGCAAAAATCGTATAATAATATGTAACATCATTTTGAAGTCCTGTATCGGTAAAAATCTCCTGACGACCAGTAAAAACAGTTGCTCCGTCTTCAGGACTAGCTGGAAAGCCAACTGTACTACGCTGAACTTGGACTCGCGCAAAATCTAGATCTAGTGGATTTGTCCAAGAAAGTGCAAGCGTACTATCTCCTTCTTTTAAAATCAGATCAGAAACATTAGCCGGTGGTAATTTATCCAAAAGGGTTTTAAATGTTTGCACGCCAGAATCGATTTTGTTGCCAGCCTTATCAATTGCCCGCGCGTAAATTAGATATTCACTACCGGCGATCAAGTTTTTCAAAACCAGGCGATGATTTTTAACAAGCGTCTTGTCCAAAACTTGTTCCAATGTAGCGCCGCTTAATCTATAAAAAATAATTCCTGTAGTTGGTTCATTAGTGACCCAAGAAACTGTAGCGCCGGTTGGTGTAATTTCTGATATTGTTGGTCCTAGAGTTATGCTCGGCGCCACTGTATCTAGAGTAGTAAATGTATTGTCAGCTGAAGTGGCAGAATTTAGAGCCTGATCACGCGCCAAAACTCTAAAATGATAGACTGTCTCTGGTAAAAGATTTTGTAGAATAAACTCATGACTAGTTAAAAAAGTTGAGGTAGATAATGTGCCTATTTCATAACCGGTTGTTTCTCCTAAATCAAGCGATGAAAGCGCCAGCTCATCCGTAGTCCAATTAACTTGCGCGCTCGTGCCGGTAATTTTTGTTGTTAAGATATTGGAAATAGTTGGCGGTTTGGAATCGGTTATTTTTATGGTAATGAAATTTTGATCAAGTGAAAAAGCCTCATTGCCAACGGCGTCGGCTGATCTAACCCGAAAATGATAAGTTGTGTTGGCTGTCAAACCGATTAGACTAAGGCTGTGCGCGATTGTGCTGGTTGCTCCCTGAACTGATGAGCCATAATCTTGGGTCAATCCATAATCAACAAAACTTGAACTAGCCTCGTTAGTTGACCAAGAAATGTCTGCGCTTATAGAGGTTATATTAAAGACAGCAATATTAGAAATGACTGGCGGGGTTGTGTCTGCTGGTGGCGCTGGCGGCTGTGGCGGTGGTGGTGGCAGCGTTTCGCCGCCGCCGCCGCCAGTTACTGGCGTACCCACTCGCCCCTGTACGCCCAAAGCTAAAACATTTACTGGTAAAACGACAGCAAAAATAAATAAAATTAAAATAATTAAAATATTTATCCTCCTACATTTCATTTTATTTTTATTTTAATCCGCAATGATATTCGCGGTTAGTTTTCGCTTCTATTCCTCAACTCCAATGACCCAATAATCAAATTCCAAATCGCTCGGCGCTGGATTGCTTAGTTTAACCTCAAATGAACCATTTTGAATATTTCTCACTGCCCAAGTAATGAGTATGGGATCACTGCGCAAAGTTAAGAAAATTCTGGAATGTTCAGTAATTGATGGGTTTTCTACAATCGAAGACTCGCTGCTTGCCCCAATAATAAATTTACCAATTGTCTTTTGCGTTTCTGTGTTTTCAATTGTAAGTTTTCTGGTTTTGATTTCCTTGGCATAAATCCAACCATCTTCATTAATCTCCCAATCGCCCGAAGCGCTGGCAATTGATTTCACTCCGCTCAAAACTCCTCCGCCTAAATTCAAGTCTTTATAAACTATATTTCCGCTGTCTGTAGTAACACTCAATTCGGTTATCGATTGTTGATTCGTGGTCGTCAATTGTCTGTTGTCAGTTGTTTGTTGTATATATCCCGTCCGCACTAACACTAATATCTTTCCGTTTCTAATGTTTGACTCTTCGTTTATAACTCCTAACTCATCGCCAGAAAAACTCTCCAATGCCACACCAATAATCGCCGGCATAGAACCCGAACCTCGTGTTGTGCCCGTGGCAGTGGTTTGGGCTCGAACATATTCATCATGCTTTTCCTGATCATACTTCATCGCCCGTCCTGTAGTTGGTGCGCTGACTAATAAATCGCCAGGCTTAATTTCACCACCTTCATCAGTAACTTTTACTAGCACACGACCGGCAAGGGCTACTGACGGATTCATTGGATCATTGCCCC
Source organism: uncultured Gammaproteobacteria bacterium (assembly GCA_964626935.1). GTDB lineage: Bacteria > Patescibacteriota > Patescibacteriia > CAZVIU01 > CAZVIU01 > CAZVIU01. The sequence continues at coordinate 1,330 of CAZVIU010000062.1, read as the reverse complement.
AACCACCAGTAATAATCCGCAAACCTTGCATCAAAATTGCTGGATTAGTGGAAACAACACCAACAACATTTTGCAAATAAGCTTTATTTGAAAGACGAACTGCTCCCAACTCCTGATCACTGTATCCTGTATTCTGTATTCCATATTCTGTATTTACAGTAACTACATCTCCAGGCTCGGTTGGTTCTTGTGACGGAAAAACTTCGGCTAAGTCAACACAAGAGCCAGTACAACTGGCTGTTGATCTGCCGCCAATGGCTAGATTGTGAGCAATTGATGAAGTGGCTGCAGCTGGAGCAGCATCACCACCGATACTTATAGTGCCTGAAGCAAAGAGATTTTTCCAAGCAGCAGTGCCAAACGCCCCAAGATCACGAACATTATTGGTAGTCGGCTTGAGAGTAGAAGCAAAACCACCATCAACAGTAATAGCGGCGGCATCATTACCTAAAACGATAGTTGAGCCTGATAAAAAAAGATTACGAAAATTATTAGTAATTGAACCAAGATCAGAAACTCCGTCAGTAGCTGGTATAATGTGACCGCTTAAAGTGATGTTGCCATTGGAATTAATTGTGGTCGAAGCAGAGCCAGACCCGAGACGAAGACTTCCGGAAACATAAACGTCGCGCCAAGCATTGCCAAAAGTCCCGAGGTCAAAAGTATTATTGCCGGTTGGATTAATGCTTGAACCGATGCGAGCATTGAAAATAGCATTGTCACCTGTCGCGCTGTCGCCGAAGATAGAATTGCCGGAAACCATCATAGCGCCGCCAATATCAAGCGATCGGCCAGGCGTTGTTGAAGCTATACCGACAAAATTATTAGTGTCATCAACAAAAAGTATGGGATCAGCGCCACCCGGATTTATTGCCATAGAACCAAACTGAGCGCTGCCAGAAGCGAAAATATCATTCCAAGCGTTTCCATACGCACCCAAATCAAAACCATTATTAGACGCGCTAACTACATCATTTAAATAAGCTGTGCTTGATGCGCCAAGAGCGCCTCCAGTCCTTACCCAAAAAGTTACCTGATTGGCACTATTACGGCCTTCAAAAAGATTACCAGCTCCGGTTTCAATCCCTCTTACTACTAAACCCCTTCTTCCGGCAGAACCGATATCCATAGTTAATCCAGCAGGCGTAGCAAAAAAGGTTGTTGTGGCAATGGCTATTTGATTGTTAGTTGGTTCAATAATTAGCGTACTCGTATCAACAGTCAAAGCACTGGCAATAGTTGAAGTGGTTGAACCATCAACCTGAAGCAGGCCGGAGATAGTTACATTGCCACTATTTGAAATAGTTGTTGAAGCCGCGCCTGAACCAAC
>CAZVIU010000061.1:0-5752 GCA_964626935.1 uncultured Gammaproteobacteria bacterium | reverse complement strand
TACGAAAAGCGCGAGAAGAAGCTGGTTTGAGACAGGAAGATGTCGCGCAAAAGTTGGCTAAACCGCAATCCTATATTTCTAAAATAGAACGTGGTGAGCGGCGGGTTGATGTCGTAGAACTCAAAGCTTTTGCGCGACTTTATAAGAAACCTTTAGATTATTTTGTATGAGAAAAATCATTGTCGGTGTCATGGGGCCAGGCGAGAAAGCGTCCGAACAGGATAAGCGAAACGCTTTCGAGCTTGGAAAATTGATAGCCCAAGAAAACTGGGTGCTTTTAAGTGGTGGTAGAGACTCCGGTGTAATGGGTGCTGTGAACAAGGGTGCGAAAAGTGCAAATGGTCTAACAATCGGAATTTTGCCAGATACCGATGAAGCAAAAATTTCTGAAGCGGTTGATATTCCGATTATTACCGACATGGGAAGCGCGAGGAACAATATCAATGTTCTTTCGAGCAACGTCGTTATTGCCTGCGGAACGATTGCGTCTGGTACGCTCTCCGAAATTGCTCTCGCGCTTAAAGGAAAAAAGAAAGTGATATTGCTAAACAGTGATATTGACGCTTAGAAATTTTTGCAGAAAATCGGCGGCGAAAACATTAAATTCGTATCGTCCCTGGAAGAAGCGATTAGTATAGTCAAAAAGCATTTGTAAATTTTATGAAGCCGATTTTTATTGGAATTGCAGGAGGAACAGGCGCGGGAAAATCTACACTTTGCACCGCACTCATGGATAAGTATCCCGATAAAATCGGTTTAATTCAGCTTGACGATTATTTCAAGCCATCCGCGCAAGTCCCGAAGTTTGAAGAACATACGAATTGGGATCACCCAGACGCGCTTTTTCTCGATAAACTTGCGAACGATTTGGCTGAACTCTCGCAAGGAAAATCTGTCGTTGTCAATACGAAAAATGAGCGGCTTAATCCCGATTACAAGAAAACGGACAAAAGAATTCCTGTTGAGTTTCAGCCAAAACCGATGATACTTGTCGAGGGCTATCTTGTTCTTTTTGACGAGCGTGTCAGAAAATTTTTGACGACTTCAATTTGGCTAGATGTAGACCACGATACTCGATGGGCACGCCGCGTACATTTCAAATATCCTGAATACGAGGAAAAAGTTTTGCTCCCCATGCACAAACAATTTGCCGAACCGACAAAGCAGTACGCGGCGCACGTTATTAATGTCTTGGGCTTGTCGAGAGAGGAAGTGTTAGAAAAAGCGGATGATATTGTCAAAAATTTTCTGAATCAATGAAATACATTTTTGAAGTCAAAATAAAAACAGGGCACACCGCCGAAGAATACGCGGCCTCATGGAAACGCGGAAGCGCAGTTATTCAAAAAATGAGCGGCGCGCGTGGCACGCGCCTGCACCGCAAAATTGGCGACCCAAATACATTACTCGCCATTGCAGAATGGGACACAAAAGAAGCGAGAGATAAAGCTATGACAGAATTAGAAAATAGTGATGAGGCGACGCGAGAAGTTATCCACGCGCACCGCGACTTTGGAGAATTTGTTAAAATGGGAGAATACGACGACGCTGAATGGGAAGTAATTCCTTAGTTAGCGACGAAAAAATTTAGGCTTCCCGCGAGGGCGCGGCGGAAGGAGATCCGCTATGAGGAAAAGTCAACAACTTTCTCATGGGGATAGCGGTACTCAGTTTTGTGTTTCATCATCATCCAGACGACATTGACCAACTGACGGCGCAGGCAGACCAAGGCCTGCGCCTTGGTTTTGCCTTCAGACACTTTTCGTTTGAAGTATGCTCTTGCCGCGTCATTGCCGGAACGGGAGATTTGCGAAAGAGCCATCCGATGAAATGTCCGGTTGAGCCGTCGGTTGCCCGACCTTGTTTTTCTCCACCTGATTGTTTTGCCGGAGGAGTGTTCCCTTGGAGCGCAGCCGGCGTACTTGGCTAACGCGCCTGGTGAATGAAATCGATTAACATCGCCAATCTCGCCAATGAGTTCGGCGGCAATGACTGTGCCACAGCCCGAAGCAGTGGAGAGGGTCTGTCCATTGTTCTTCATAAGCGCGTCCAGTTCTTTCTCAATCTCTTGAATTTCCTCCCGCAAGTCAAAGAGTCGCCGCACAGCTCGCTTCATCCGTTGTTCAAGAATGGCGTCTGTGTTTTTGGGAACGCCCCGCATCCAATAGCGCAGGGCTTTCTTGGAAAACGGGTCTTTGAATTTCGTGCGATAGCCGGTGTTGTGTATGCGATGGAGCAGAATATGGAGCTGATTCTTGAGCCGCGCCCTCTCTTTGACCAGCCATTCTCGTTCCAGCGATAACTCTCGTATTTGCTTGGCTTTTTGGGCTTCCTCTGTTAATTTGTAGGTGGGTAGCGTGTCAATCCTTTGGATCATGACTTCCGCTACCCCAGCCGCATCCAGGGAATCGTTTTTCTCTGGATGCGTTGCTTTTTGACGGCGATGGTCAACGAGAATGGGAGCTACCGCTCTGACCGGCAAGCCCTCCTCCACGAGAAATGAAGAGAGTCGTTCTCCCCAGCTATGGACGTCTTCCAAGCCAAAGGAAGGAATGAGTCCCAGTTTTTCTGATTCGACCTTTGTTTTCTCAATGAGTGAGATGAAACCCTCGGCCTCATTGCCGATCGTCATCTCAAATATCTTTTCGCCAAAGGGGCTAAGCCCTACGGCGGTATGCGTGTCCTTGTGGACATCAACACCGACAAACAACGTGTGTTGTTTTTCTTGCGTAGTCATATTGCGTTATGATTAATTTGTATACTGCTGTTCGACGAAACAGCAGGCGCGCATGAGCAGAAATCCCAGTATGCGAGAGTCATATCCCCGACGAACGTCGGGGGCGACCAATCCGCTATTTGTTCATTGCTCTTGCACAGAGGCGAAGCGGTGCAATCCCCTATGAGTCTTTGTCGCGATTAGGCGACTGACAGGGTGAGGGCAAGTAATGCCGCTTCGCATCTCTGCACTCTACCGGAAAAACAAATACCCCAGTAGAGACTTTCTCTCATACTGGGTTAGGGGGAAGGAATTTTTGCCCGACGAGATTGGCCGCGCTTCGCGCGGCTGAATCAATCGGCAAGATTCCTGAAAGTTTAGTTCTGGTGCGCGGTAGAAGGATCGAACTTCTGGCCTCGTCGATGTCAACGACGCGCTCTACCACTGAGCTAACCGCGCGAGTTATTTTAATAATTCTAAAAATTTTTTAAACTGATATCGACATTTTAGAGATTTTAAGAATATGTTTACTGTATTTTTGTGCGGGCATGCTAAATGTTTCCTTAGCCAAACATTCTATACATAATTTAATAGCTTCCTTAGCCATTTTTTTAGCATGATTAATGTTTTTTCCCCAAGTAACTACACCAGGCAGGCCGTGTGCTGTAATAATATAACCATGTTTATCCGGTTCTAGTTTGCATAGTTGATAGCCATACCTTGTTCTAATTTGTATAAATTTTTTATGAAGTTTTGTAACCATCTTAACTTAAGATAAAGAGTATTTATAATAATGTCAAATTTTAGTTTTGTAATTCTTCGGGTATCTAACAATTCACGTAGAGCTGATAACCACCACGGACAAAATCACACAATACTTTCATACTCTATAGTATAAAAGTATTGTATGAATAATCGCACGGCAAAAAGATTCCTCAAGTAATACACCAATATCCTCGAGAGCGTGAAAGCGTTGGTGGATGGTTTGCTAAAACTAGGCTTAGCCTGCCATGGCGTGATAAGTCTTATTATTGACTAGAGATAATTCTCGTGGTTAGCTTAATTCTAGATCATTAACAAGCGAGAAAAGGACGTGCCCAAATACTTGAAAATAACTAATCATGGTTCGGTGCCGCGAGAGTTTTGGGAACTTGTTGGCGCGACTTCAAAAACTAAGGCCGACTCCTCACAAATTGGTTTTAAAGGATCAGGCGCGAAATTTGCTGTTATTCCAGCTCTGCGTCTTGGCTTGGGCTTGACTATTACCAGTTCTGATAAGGATGGGCCGTACACCCTGACCTATTTTACTCAACGTTCGCGACAAGGATTCCAGCAGATTTTTCTAAATTATAATAATGGTAAAGACACGCGCTCGACAAGCTTCACGATTAATTCTTTGCAAGGCTGGGATGAACCGATTGGTGATGATAAAATTCGTGTCTTTAAACTTTTGCGAGAAGTGATTGCTAACGCGCGCGATGCTGACCCCAATTTTAGAGTTGGAGAAGTTGCTAATATTTCGTTGCCAAAGACTGGGATTACCAGCGTTTACATTGGCTGGAGCGATGAGTTTGCCAAAGTTTTTAAAAAGCCAGAACAGTATTTTAAGTTTTTAGGCCAGGATAAACCCTCGCACACACTCACGATTAAAAATCGTGATAACTTGACTGTTAAACTTTATCCGCGATCAGAAGATGGACATATCCGTATTTTTATTCAAGATGTATTGGCGCACTGCGGCGCGGGCGTTGCTGCTTTTGATTATAGTTTTGACGATAAAGATTTGCTGGGCGAAGAAAGAGTTATAAAAGATTGGGGCGACTTGCTCCAAGATGTTTATCTTACTTTGACTTTTTTGGACGAGGAGAATGCTATTGTTCCAGCTATTTCCGCGCTTTTGGCTCCAGCCTCTCTGGAGCGTGAAGCAGTTAGTCGGAGCCTTGAAGCACTTGATCACGGCCGATTAATTGATCGACTCAAACGGGTTTCGTGGTTGAGCGCTTGGCAAGAATTTATGGGCACTAATGCCCTGCTTAGTATGGGTAATGATGAAATTGACAGAGACATGAAGTTTCAGCAATTCACTGTTGTTAGCGTAGGGAATTACAGCCTTGCTTCATTTTTAGAAGCGCAGGGCGTGCCTACTGTGAGCGGCAAATATTTAGAGCTATCAAAGAAAGAACGAGTTGGGGCAGAAGAATTAAGCGTGAAAGAAAGAAATATAATTAATGAAGCAATTAGAATCTTACGTGAGAATTATCCAGATCAAGTTAATCTTCCGCGCATTTATTTTTATAAACAAGCATTGAGAACAGAGGATGGTATAACTTTATTTGAGGGCCAAGGAGCGATTTGGATTAATATTGCTGTTCTAGCTGAAGGACTTAAGAAGACTCTTGAAACACTTGCGCATGAATATCGTCATCATGTAACCAAGCGGCGAGATTATAATCGCGTTTTTGTTCAATCGGCTGATCCGATAATTGCGGAACTTTTAATAGAGCGAGATAAAATAATGAGAGGAAAGTAGCCCGTCTAAGTTCGCCTAAGGCGGATTTAGGCGGGTTTTTATTATTTATAAACCTAATGCCTCAGCGACTTAATGACTCAGTGATTTAATGACTTACCGGTCCAATGATTCAATGACCTAATAACTCAATGACCAGTGACTCAACAACTCAATGACTTAATGACTTGGAATATGATATAATATCAACATGAGAATCTTTGTCGGTCTTATTGCTACAGCCATAGGCGGCCTGCTGGCTTGGCGAGCTAACTGGATTGTGAATAACTTTGGCCGAGTTCCTTGGGCGGAAAAATGGCTTGGCGCTGAAGGCGGTTCGCGTGTTTTTTGGAAACTTATGGGCATTTTAATAATAGTGATTGGTTGGTTTTATATGGTCGGTTGGACTGAAGACATAATTCTTTGGTTTTTTGCTCCAGCACTACGATAGTAATTAAGTTATTAAGTCATTAAGTAATTACCTTGAATTACGAAATGCTCAAAATGGTGTAAAATGATAGTAAAGAATT
>CAZVIU010000060.1:0-5799 GCA_964626935.1 uncultured Gammaproteobacteria bacterium | reverse complement strand
GCTCGCGATAGTAAGTAATTTTTTAACCAAGCTGGGTCATCCCAGCTTTTTTGTTAACCAACTCTAAATTTTGGAGGGACATTTTGGAAAGGCAATGATGTTTTTCTAATTCCATCGATCGATGGAATTGCATTTCTGTCGATCGACGGAATTCCGAATGAACTTCCCTATGTCTTCCTAGCTTGAAACAGGATGAAATCGGGCAGAGGTGAATTGACCTAAATCGAGAAAAGAAGTAATATATTTACATTGCCGATTAGTAACGTTCGTCTATCTCGGACGGATAGTTCGTACCCTTATAATGATTACACCTTAATTTAATTTCGTATTTTCGTATAAAGTTCGTAGTTCGTATCCTTATGAATGTTGCCGCCTTAGCTAGAAGATTAAATGTTGGAGCTGAAATACTTCGGGAGAAATTACCCGAGCTTGGTTTTGATATTGGCGGCCGCGCCCTAAAGATTGATGATCGAGTAGCTGAACAGATAATTAGAAGATGGCGGGAGTACGAGCGGTTGGAACGAGAAAAGACGCGCTGGCAAAAACGACTGACCAAAGAAGAAAAACCGAAAGAAGAGATTGAAAAGACGCGTGAAATAAAATTACCATCCCGCTTGACCGTCCGGGAATTTGCCCAAAAACTTAGCACGCCCTTAACCAATGTCATCCGTGAACTAATGAATAACGGCATCTTGGCTACTTTAAATGATTATATTGATTTTGAAACTGCTACGATTGTCGCTGAAGATCTGGGTTTTAAAATCTTACGAGAAGAGATCATTGAGAAGGAGTTGGCAGTGGCAAAAGAAGAAATAATTACGACTGGCGAACCGCTAACACCCCGACCGCCAGTTGTTGTAGTTATGGGACATGTTGATCACGGTAAATCAAAGTTGCTTGAGACGATTCGCCAAGTTGAAATGTTATCGAAAGAGGCTGGCGGAATTACTCAACATATCGGCGCCTACCAGATAGAAAAAAACGGCCAAAAAATCACCTTCATTGATACGCCAGGGCACGAAGCCTTTACAACAATGCGTTCACGCGGCGCGCGAGTTGCTGATATTGCTATCTTGGTTGTAGCTGCTGACGACGGGGTTCAACCGCAAACTCGTGAAGCTTTAAAAATTATTCAAGCGGCTAAACTGCCATATGTGGTGGCCATCAATAAAATTGATAAACCAGACATTAATTTAGATTTATTGAAAAGTCAGTTAGCTGAATTAGGATTAACTCCTGAAGACTGGGGCGGAAAAACAATCATGGTACAGATTTCCGCTAAAACTGGTAAAAACATAGATCAGCTGCTTGATACAATTCTTTTAATCTACGAACTTGAAAAAGAAAAAATTGGCGCGAATGTTGCCCGGCGCGCCCGGGGCACGGTTATTGAATCTCATGTTAATCCGCTTCGAGGCAATTCAGTAACTGTGCTGGTGCAGAATGGCACGCTCTTGACTGGCGATTATGTGGCCCACGGTAATGTTCTTTTGGGAAAAGTTCGGGCAATGCGCGACTGGAATAACCAAATTGTAAATAAGGCCTTGCCCGGAACGCCGGTTAATATAATTGGCTTTCACGTTTTGCCTGATGTTGGCGATATCGTAGCTGTGCCAGAAAAAATTGACGAACTGGAACGAAGAACTAAGGTTGTTAAAAAAATTGCTCACGCGGCGCCAATTTCTTTGCCACGCGTTGAATCTAGTGATAAAATTCTATTAAACGCAATTATTCGGGCTGATGTTTTGGGGTCGCTGGAGGCGCTAACCTCTTCGTTAGAAAAAATTGGGAGTGACATAATAGGCGTTAAAATAGTTGCTCATGGTTTGGGCAATATCACTGACAATGATGTTACTCGCGCGGCTACAGGGAATTCAAAAATTTATGGATTTAATGTACTGGCTCTGCCAGAGGCGGAAAATTTGGCGCGAGAAAAAAATGTTGATATAAAACTCTTTCAGGTTATTTATGATTTGATTGACGCGGTAAAAAAAGATTTGGACGTTCTTGTGCCCGAGGAAATCGTTTGGACTTATCTTGGCAAATTAAAAATAAAAGCTATTTTTCGCACTGAGAAAGATTTACAAATTGTTGGCGGAATTGTTATTGATGGCAAACTGCGTTCGGGCGCGAAATTCCGAATTATGCGCGGTCTAAAACAGGTTGGCGAAGGAAAAATAGACGAGCTGCAATCAGGAAAAAGAGCCGTAAATGAAATATCAGCCGGATCAGAATGCGGCTGTAAGGCCAAGACGCGCACAAAAATGCTAGTTGATGACGAGCTCGAAGTATATCTTGAGGAGAAGAAAAAACAAATAATGTAATTGAAAATACGAAATAATTCGTAACTAGATGTTAGAATTAACTACCAAAAATTTTAATAACGAGGTCATAAAAGCCAGCGTCCCAGTCTTGGTTGACTTTTGGGCATCTTGGTGTTATCCCTGCAGGATGCTTTCTCCAATCATTGAAGAGCTGGCAAAAGAATATAACGACAAATCCATAAAAATTGCTAAGCTTAATGTTGATGAAGCACCAGAGATTGCCGCGCGATTTAACATAATGAGCATACCAACCTTGATATTTTTTAAAAATGGAAAGGCGGTTGAACAGATAACCGGTGTACAGGATAAGAAAAAGTTGCAGCTCAAGATAGAAACACTTATTAAATAAATTTCTGATTATTAATTTCTAATTACTAATTTATGAATCCCACACTACGGGATGAATACCTTAATTAGAAATTAGACATTGGTAATTAATAATTTTTATGACCCACAAAGTCATAATAATAGGTTCTGGGCCAGCTGGTTATACCGCGGCCATTTATGCCTCGAGAGCCAGTCTCGAGCCTTTATTATTTGAAGGAAGCCAGCCGGGTGGACAATTACTAACCACTACTGATGTTGAAAATTACCCAGGTTTTCCCAAAGGTATTTTGGGGCCGGATTTAATTAAATTATGGCAAGACCAAGCCGAGCGTTTTGGTGCTAAAATCTACTCTCAAGAAATAACCCGCGTTGATCTTCAGACGCGGCCTTTTAAAGTTTGGACAGGTGAGGAAGAATTTCAAGCTGAAACATTGATCATTTCTACTGGCGCTTCGGCCAAACGCTTGGGTTTAGAATCAGAAAAAAAATATTTTGGCCGCGGCGTTTCTGCTTGCGCCACTTGTGATGGAGCATTTTTCCGCAACAAGGAAGTGGCTGTAATCGGCGGCGGCGACTCAGCTATGGAAGAAGCTTTATTTTTGACAAAGTTCGCGATTAAGGTGACAGTACTCGTAAGAAGTGAGGCTTTGCGCGCCTCAAAAATTATGCAAGATCGTGTCCGTGCTAATTCAAAAATTAATTTTATTTGGAGCGCTGAAGTGCTTGAAGTCTTGGGGGATGAAAAACGAGTTACTGGACTGCGGGTAAAAAATAACGCGACTGGGGGGGAGAAAGAGATGAAATTCGATGGAATGTTTGTGGCTATTGGACACGCGCCCAATACAAAAATTTTTGTGGATCAATTAGAACTAGACGCGCTTGGCTACATTATTACTAAGCTTTGTGCGGATCAGCAAAAACGCGTTAGTTGCCCACTGACAACAACAAGTGTTCCGGGCGTTTTTGCTTGCGGCGATGTTATGGACCCGCGTTATCGTCAAGCTGTTACCGCAGCTGGGACTGGCTGCATGGCTGCCATAGATGTGGAAAAATATTTAGAACACAATACGATAACAAATTTTTAAAAAACCGCTTGTTCTCTCCGCCAGTCCCGATACTTGCTTCGCTCGATCGGGATCCCGATGCCGATACTACGATCGGCGTCCCGTATCTTGGGTATCGGGACTTTACGTCGGGACGCGGAGAGCCAAGCTTCGCTCTCGGACGAAAAACCCGCCTAAATTTTATAAAACAAAATTTAGGCGGGACCATGCTTTTTCACCCTGCGAGAAATTTTTTAAAAACTTGCTATCCTATTGTGTTATATATTGAGAGGGGGGTAAAAAAATAAAACCCTCGCGCTAAGCGAGGGTTTACTATTATATATCAGATGTCGGGTGTCAAATGTCTAGTTGCCAGATGTCAAGTGTCAGCTTATTTATCACCACGAAAGATAAAACCTACCTGGCCTATCCAAAGCGTGCCTTCATCAGCATAAGTATATGAACCAGAGGTGTTCAAACTAATTGAATCCCAGAGTCGCAGTTCTGCTCCCAGCGTAAAAGTCGGGGCATAGTAATTTATATTAAACCTGTGCTTTAGAACAATCGGCGCCCAGCCAAAAGTTTCAGTCAGCTTTTCTGCCCAAAAATCAACTTCACCCGCGAAACTATCTGAATAATTTAATCTAATACTGCCAAAAAGAGCCGTAAAACCAATTCGTCCGTAAATAGCCAAACGATCATTGGGTGCTGCCTCCATCTTGACACCAGTATCAAACTTTTTCCACTCATATTCAGCCCTGATAGCTTCTGGATCAACGACTAGCTTAGTTAAATCTATAGTCTGGAAATCTGAAACTAGTTCTGCGCCTTTAATGTCAATATCCACGCGAGGCGTATTTTCAAACAGTACATCAGACTGGAGCATCCATTTTGGGTTTTTCCAAATAATGCCGCGAAGTCCAAAACCATAAGTTTGAGTAAACCTTGAGCGCAGATGCGATTTCACGTCTATGCGCAACGGTTCTTGCCCCTCAACTAAACTTTCAATCTCACCATAGGTCTGCCTCACCCAAAGATCTTCGGTAACTGATGTTTTTAATTGAAAGACAAGATACAGGCGGCCCAAAAAACGGCTTTCAAGCCTAATAAAAGGTTCAGTGCGCCTAATCTCTGTACCGGTCCACAGATCATCTTGCTGACCACTAAAATCCGTTAAACCAACCTCCAGACTTGCCTCTGGCAAGCGCGGATCATGACTCTTGGCAAAACTCCCTGTTAGGGGGCTTACCAAACTTACAAAAGCGACTAGGCTGATACTTAGCTTTTTCACAGGCCACTCCTTTGTAATGACCTATTTTAGTCGTAACATATCCTGACTTATTTATAAATGCCGAAATCAATGCCGAAGTCAATGAGTCAATAAGTCACTAAGTCATTGAGTCGCTTACTAAAGCATATATACTAATTCAAATGGTAGCAGTATTCTAATACAAAATTAGTTACCAGGTAACGATCGTTGCCCGATAACTCATTTTCTAATTCACGCGAAAGGGAAAAGTAGGGGATAAAAACATTTACAAAACCATTTACCAAAGAAATTGCCGATCGGCAGATTCTTTGGTACAGCCATTTTATGAATTTTTAACATAGCTCTTCGACCAACAAGCTAATCGGAATAAGCTAATTTAAAAGCAAGCTTTGAGTAAACAGAAAAAATTACAAAGAACTAAAAAAACAAGCTTGATAAGCTTGCTGCTACTAAATCATTAAGTCGCGCTATTGTCAGATGGCATTATTTTTTACTTTCTTTTTTCTTGCCAATCTTAACCGCACGTTTCGCGCCAGTCACTACCTTTTCTTTAATTAGCAAATTCCAAACAGTGCTCGTGGCTTCGGCGCCATGCGCTAACCAGTAATTTATCCGATCAGCTTTAAACTTGGCCTCTTTTGTCCTGGGATTATAAAAACCAAGGCTCTCAATATAATTACCCCACGGATCTTTAGTTTTTGGCAAAACAATCAGCCGAAAAATTGGCTGCTTTTTCTTACCGAAACGTGATAAACGAATTGATAACATTAATTTATTAAGTACCTTGAATTACGAAATGCTCAAAATGGTGTAAAATGATAGTAAAGAATTAACA
>CAZVIU010000059.1:0-5939 GCA_964626935.1 uncultured Gammaproteobacteria bacterium | reverse complement strand
GTCCTTCGGCAAAGGCGGCGCGGACTTCGGGACGGAGTTCTGGATGATCCTTGAAGGCAGCAATCTTTTGGTCAAGTTCGCCAAGACGCATTTCAAAGGCGTGAGCGCGTTCTTCAAGAACGGCCTTGCCAGCTTCCGGTTCGGGAACCAAAAGTTCGTCCACTCCTCCTTGGGCGATAATCCGCATCTTATCCGCCAATTTGGCCGGCGGCTCTCCATCCGACGCCTGGCGTTCAAGTCCCCAAACGTGGCCGGTTTCCTGTTTGAGTTCGCGCGAAAGATCAAGCCACTCAACTACGGCATCATGAAAACGAGCGGCCTCGTCTTCTCGAGCGGGCTTTTTGGCAAATTCTTCAAAGGTAGTCTCTGCCTCTTCTGGAGGCTTTGGTTTGGTTTCTGGTTTTGGTTGTGGCTGGCGTTCAAGGCGGGGCATGGTGATAATTTATCTAAATTTTAAAAATAAATCAATGGCAATGGCAATCTGAGCTTGGTTCGCTTACTCGCCGCGGAAAAAATTGAGCACAGAGCATCGCTTAGTTTCACTCTAATACGCTGGCGTATTTAGAGTATTAAGGCGCTGAATTAAATTTGATTTTGCAGCACGCGCTGGTGTTACTCAATGACCTCTGATTTAAATTTCTTTGCTTCTTCAATAAAAAAAGATTGCCATTCATTAGGGGCTATCTTGCTAATCATGCGCGGAAAATCCCACACTTCAGTCGCCCTGACAAACTGGCTGCCAAGCTGAATCAGGTCCAGGTTAGTATCAAACTTTATACGCGCCTTATTGATGAGATCGCCGATTGCAAATCCATAATCGCGGCAAATGAAGTAGAGATCAATGTAGTCACGCGCCTTTGTTCGCTGATAGACGGTGAAAAGTTTGTTGACGGCGATGTCTAAAAGACTATCAACTTCAACGCCAAACTGCGTCGCGCCCCTTTGAATGCGCGGAAACGGGAAAAAGGTAAACTCGATTTTCAGCACACCGTTCTTGAATCGCAGAAAAAATAGGTTACGGTTAAAACTCTGCTCAAAGTCGATTTCCTTGATTCCCAGCTCATTTTTTGCTTTTTTGAAAAATACATTGAGCGTGGCCGTATCAACCTCATTTTCTGAAAAAAAATCAAGATCTTCAGAATAACGATGATGTAAATAAAATACTGCGAGCGGAGTGCCGCCGGTAAGATAAAAACGCTTTTGCAGGGGCTCTGTGCTGCCTACTCTTTTAAGAAGCGCTGTCTGCTCCTTAGTGAGAATTTCATGATTCATTTAGGATCAACTCTAGAAACCTCTGTCGCGCCGGGTCAAGGGAAAGCCGCGACCAATACTTTTTTAGTTCAGAAAGCTTCAGTTTTTTTCCGCCCAGTCCAAAATTCACCATCTGCTCAAGTTTCCAAATGGCATACGCCTCCGGGTCTTTTTTGAGATTTTTTTCATCGGTTGACCAATTATACATATTATAATAATACCATATTTTGCTATAAAAATCAAATATCGACTACGCCTGACTGCATTGATTTTGACTCTCTAAAATTCATCTGCCTATCTTCTATGAGAAGGTTTCGGCATAGATAATCTTGCTTTCTTTCAGTTTGATACACTGGAGTATGTTAATACACTGGAGTGTTGAAGTATCAAGGCGACAGAAACGCAAAATGCTAACCAGAACCCTGCGCTCCCAGATTGAATTTAATTTTTTCTGCAATCTCATTTAATTTCTCTTTGGACATCTCTTGGCCGCGCCAATGATGGTGACTATCATTGGGAAAACGCGGCATAATATGAAAATGGGTATGAAAAACCACTTGTCCAGCAACACTACCGCAATTGACGCCGACATTAAATGCCAACGCGCCGACCGCTGTCATTATTCCCGGCACAATCCTGCAAACGGTTGTCATCAATTCTGCCAAAACTTCGTCAGGCGTTTTAAGACACTCCTCATAATGCTCTTTTGGAATTACCAAAGTGTGGCCGGGGTTTATCGGCTGAATATCCAAAAAAGCCAAAATTTTATCGCTTTCGTAAACGAGGTTGGCGGGGATTTGTTTGCGGACGATTTTGCAGAATAGGCAGTCCATACCTCAATCTCTACGAACCTACAAAAGCGCTACGAATCCTACAAACAGTTCGTAAGATTTGTAGCTGGTTTGTTGGTTTGTGGGGATCATTTTATTATTCCTGCCCCCAGCTCGTCTTCCGTGTATTCTATCTGTTCATCTTTTAAATCCGGATCATACGGCGGATTTGGAAAATTAACTAACCAAGCCTCTTCATCGCCAATATTATGCAAACCACTAGCGACATTCGGCGGAATGTGCAATCTTTGGGGCTTGGCAGCATCTAAAACGTATTCTTGCCGCTCTTGATTTTTATATAAAATAATTTTCATTTTCCCCTTGAGGGGAATATAGTTTGCCGCTCGCACCCGATGTAAATGATAGCCTTTAAAGCTTCCGGGTGAGCAGGCTGAAAGATAAACCGTTGTCAAGCTACCGTTTTTAAACATCTCAATTAAGTGGCCATTAGGATTGCCGCTATGGTCGTGCGTTATCACTTTTTTTGCGTCTTCAATCCGGATATCTTCAATCATAAAACGAATTATAAGAGATGTAATAATCTTATATCAATGAGTCTTTTTTGCAACTCCTACGAACTGAATGATTAAACTTACCAAAATAATGCCAAAAATAACCCGAATGTCAAAAAAATAACTTACAAAGCCTTTGTATAGATATTCTAGCACAGCCAAAATCAAAAATAATAGGATTGAAAGTTTTAGAGTAAACCGAGATAAATTGTGCGGCATAAAAATTAAGAATTGAGAATTAAGAATTGAGAATTAAGAATTTAGTTTTAAATGTTTTCCAGGCTTTGGCAGGCGCCTCGCGCCAAGATAACGGCTTTTTACTCGCAGATATTTTTATTTCATAAATAGTAGTGGGGTCTTGAGCTGAAGCATCAGGCGCGCCCAAGATAAAGGTAATTGTCCTATCAATTATATCAAGACTAGTAGTATTAAAATTCGCGCGTAATCCAAGACCGTTAGCATAATCTCGATACGGATTGACGAGTTGCGCCTCGGGAGTAACAAATTTCCAATTTTTCCTATCAGTAAACGCAGAGATGGTAAGTTTTTGATCAGGTTTATACTCGTGTAAAACTATGATTTCTACATTTTCAAAGCTTGATGGCAAACGCAAATCAAAATAAACAGGATCACCGATGATCCCCTGTTCTTTATATAATTGAGGTCGGACCTCTGCCGCAGACGCTACACGAGATCCGACCTCTGTAAATTTAGTTTTGGTTAACCTCTCCGGGGGCCGAAGCGCGGAAATAAATGGTGAGGGTTTAAAATTATAAGCAACTTCAAAATGACCAGCCGGGACAAGGTTCTGCCAAAATAACCAACCAATTAGCCAGATTGAAGGTGCCGCTAATAAAAATTTGATTGACCGCAAAATCACGAAATTTAGAATCAAAAATTAAGCATCATGAATTAAAGATTATTATATATCTTCTAATCCTTGATTCCTACTTCTTGCTTCTTAATTCTATATAAAACTTCTTTTCCAAATATCTCAAGCCTTTCCATTTGGAGCCCCAATCCAACCAATCTCGCATTCAGGGCGCGCGTTTCTTCATGATGTATCCCTAAACCATAATAATAAACCGGCGCACGACTTTCGAGTTGCGGTAAGACGCGAAAAGTATTCTCATCTCTTAACGGATAAACCACTTTTCTCTCAGGAAAAAATATCTTATCAGCCCGGTCAACTATGATAATGGAATCTGGCTCGGTGATCTCTATGGCGCGGTCACGCGCTCGGCTAAACGACCAAATGTTGTCTTTAACAAAAAATAAGCCGTCATCAAGCCCATAAAAACTTAAGTGCAGCGAAAGCGCTGCTATAAAAATTATTTCCGCACCCAAAAAAGTTAATCGCAAAAATCTGCTTTTTATAAAGTCGGCTAGCATCAATAAACATTTGGCGGCAAAAGGCAGAAGTATAACAAATGCTGGCAGCCAATAGCGCAGATAAGATGAGGTGACTGTTATTCGCCTCAAAGTCGGATTATCTTGCAGGGCAAAACTTCCATAATTGATCAAAAAATAGGTGGTAAGAACAATACTCACGGCAAGATAAATTTTCTGGGCAAACTGTAATCTTTGGCGCAAAGATAAATAAAGCGTCACCAGTATTCCCAAAATAACTGGGACGCTGAACCATGGGAAAAGACCTAAAAAATAATCTTTGATGCTATAAAAAATAGTTCTTGGATGAAAACCAAAGGGTAGGGCATACTTTGCTAGATTGCGGCTCTGGGTCAAAAATTTATTAAATGTGCTTTGAGGAATAAATGATACTTCGGCGTCGCGATTTTCTGTTTCGCTTACCAATGCTTGCGGCGCAGCTGTGTAACCAATGCGCAGGGGGTGCCCGTAAAGCCAATAATTCATCAAAAATAAAAATCCGGTAAAAAAAACTATGGTCATTACGGTTACTGCCAAAGCCGATCGTCGCTCGGTCTTTCCTTGGCCTATAATTATAAGCAGGAGCAGCGCGGGGACCAACCAAATTATTTCCGCGGTGCGTAAAAGCATGGCCAGTCCCGCCATAATTGATCCTAGAAAATAATTTAACCGCAGCCCCTTTAACGGTTTAGTGATAAAAAAATAGGCTGCAAAAATTAAAAAGCTTATAAATGGAACATTATGAAAAAAACCGCGGGCAGTGTAATAAAAAATTACCGGATGAATAAGAAAAAGTAAAAAACTTATATACCCCTCGCGCTGGCCCCATATTTTAGAGATAATCAGGCGCCAGGATAAGGCCGCTAAAACAGCTATAATGGCGGTTAAAAATGGTAAAATTTTGATGCTTAAAATTTTACCCAGGGCGCCGTAAATTAATGGTAAACCAAGAAAGCTACCCGGCAAAATAAATCCGTTAATCGAGATCATACTGCGCGGATGCACAATATCCCCGACTTCCAGATTTATGGTTTCAAATTTATAGAGTTTGCCGCTTTTAGCAAACTCACGCGCCCAAAAATAATTAGCCGTCTCGTCCGGTGAATTAAATTTAGAGGGGGCAGACAACGGCAGCCAGATGTATAGTAAAAAAAAGGCGCTGACTACGAAAATGATACCCCTCCTGCTCCAAACTTCAGACATTGATACAAATAAATAAAAAAATAAAAATAAAAAATAACCGGTTGGTGTGGCTCGAGCCACATTATAATATTTTTAAATTTTTGCTTTATTTTTTATTTATAGTCCCAACCCGTGTTTATACAAATTAATTAACTGAAAATAAATCGAGACGCCCAAGAGAATTTGAGCTACATCATTTAAACGATGATTACCGGTTAAAAGTTCTAGCAGTAAAAAACCAACTGCAAAAGACTGCAAGACCATTTTAGCCTTTCCCCAAAAACTCGCTGGTTTAATTATGCCTTGAAGCTTTAACACAAATCCAGCAATAATGCTGGTAAGCTCTAAAACTATAATTGACCAAGCCAAATAGATATTGGCATGACGCAAAATTAAAAGAACCATGACACTGCCGATTAAAATTTTATCTGAAACTGGGTCGTAAATACTGCCCCAACGAGTAATCTGGGCACGCTCACGCGCCATCACTCCGTCAAAAAGATCAGTTAAGGCGGCAATAACGAAAAGAACGATGCCAACCGATAACGGCCCGACGACAATAAAATAAATCACTGGCGGTGTCAGGATAAAACGCAAAAGTGTCAGATGATTGGGCGTAACACTTTTTGGCAAAAATCTGACAAATAACCAGTTAACAATTTTATCATGCGGATAAAATTTTATATTTGAGTTAAGAATTGGATCTGGTTTTTCAAAAATATACATAAGACCTCTTGCATAATAATTTTTCGTTACGAAATGCGTAAATTTTGAA
>CAZVIU010000058.1:5628-6029 GCA_964626935.1 uncultured Gammaproteobacteria bacterium | reverse complement strand
CGCGCCTGTAGGCACAGCCACAATTACTTCACACGCGAGGCGCGCGCGAGTTGTTTTTATGGCCGCTTTCATAGTAAATCCGGTGGCCACGCCATCGTCAACTAAAATAACTGTTTTATCTTTTAAAATCAATGGCGCCCGATCACCTCGATAAGCTTTAAGCCGACGCTGGGCTTCTTTTTTTTCTTTGGCAATCTCACCCTCCAGCCAGCGAGGAGAAGTATGGGCTACTTCATCTTTGTTCCAATAAGCCTCGCCAGTTTCAGTAATGGCGCCGATCGCATATTCTGGGTTGGTTGGCGCGCCAATTTTACGCGGCACAACAATATCTAAAGGCAGGCGAAGTTCTCTAGCTACTTCGGCGGCGACGACTACGCCACCGCGCGGCAATCCTAAAACTA
>CAZVIU010000058.1:0-5618 GCA_964626935.1 uncultured Gammaproteobacteria bacterium | reverse complement strand
ATTTGGCTGACTGCGAAATTTATCCAATTTTTCGGCTAACAATTGTCCGGCTTGAATACGGTCACGGAAAGTCATGGGGTACGAATTACGAACTATCATATTCCCTCTTTTCTAAAGAGGGTGCTCCGACGGAAGTCGGAGTGGAAGATTTTTATAAAAGGAGAATCAATCCCTCGCCCTGCGGGCACTCCCTTTAGGAAGAATCAATCCCTCCTGCCTACGGTAAATACCATACCGCTCGGCCTGCGCCAGCTTTTTTTAAAATATGCCGTTGTCGCGCGCTTCAGACAATGCGTTGATAATTGAATTCGGTCTCTAATAAGTATCTTGACAAATAATTGGTTTTTGATAAAGTGCATTATGAGGGAGGGTGTCGTGAGTCAAGAAACAGTACGGCCAGAGTTTGTTCGCGCTGTAAAACGTGAGCGTCAGTTATACCAGAAATACGAAACCTGGTCAGTGCTTTTTACATTTACGACTTTCGGTTTTATTGCTCTTTCAATAGCTGGCTCTATAATTTTTAAGCAACTGCTAGATAAAAAAATCTACTGGCTTTTTGGTCTTTATGGATTCATTGTTCTTGGAGAAATTATTAGCACTATTGGCTATGTTAGGGCACTTCGACAACACCGGCGCGTCGCAGAAGATTTAGATGTGCTTTGTCAGCCGGCTAGCGCGCCTTCACCTCGGGATTAATTCCTGAGGTTTTTTAATGCCCTTCTATAGACCTTTTACAAAAGGTCTTAAACTTTCTATCTTCCATAAAAAACTGGGCATGAAACTTTGGCTGTCGTAACCATCAGCAGTCACAATGTAAATATTTTTATTTTCGTCAACCGCGATCCCTTGAAGATCATGATAGTTTCGTCGGAACTGAACCAATTTTTTTATCTTCGTTAATCATAAATAAAGCCGCCCCATCACTAGCTAATCCGTCATCAGCAGAAAATAGAGAAGGGGCAAAAATAATATATAAGCGTATCGCGCCCTCATAAGGCAGCGGCGCGTTGATTATTTTTTCTAAAAACAAAAACAGCCGGTAGAGTAGCGGCTGAAATAAAAAAACTGCCAAAAATGCCAGGAATAAAAACTAAAAAAAATTTTAAACTATAACGAAGCACAGAGTTTGGAATTTAGATATTGGAGCTTATTTGAAATAATTGTAATAATTGAGAATTGAAATAGTTTATCTGAAGGGATTAATTTGCTTTATCCGCCCTTAATTACGGCGATTGGACGAAGATGAGCAACTTTTTTAGCAATACCAGCGCCTTGTACAACATTAACAACTTGATCTACGTCTTTATAGGCGCTAGGCGCTTCTTCCGCTAAACCAGCGTTTGAATCACAACGAACAACAATACCTTGCGCCTCAAGCTCGGCCCGCAAATCACTTCCGCGCACTTCGCGCTTAGCTTGCGCCCGACTCATACGGCGTCCAGCGCCATGACAAGAGCTGCCAAAAGCTAACTGCATGCCTTCACGCGTGCCAACTAAAACATATGAACCTGTGCCCATTGTCCCCGGAATTAAAACCGGCTGACCAATAGCGCTATACGCTTCAGGAATTTCCGCGTGACCGGCTGCAAAAGCGCGCGTGGCGCCTTTTCTGTGCATAATAACTTCACGCATCTGACCATCAATTTCGTGTTTTTCTATTTTTCCAATATTATGAGCAACATCGTAAACTAATTTTAACTCTAAATTTTTATCGGGGAACGCCTTGTTCAAAACTTTTTTCCAGCCGTCGCGCACAAGACACATAATCATATGCCTATTAGCCCAAGCAAAATTAGCTGCGCCAACCATGGCGGAAAAATATTTTTGACCCTCAAGCGAATTAAATGGCGCGCAAGCCAACTCACGATCAGGCAAAACTATTTTATATTCATCAATATGGCCAAGTATCATCCGAACATAATCAGTGGCGATCTGGTGCCCCAGGCCTCGCGAACCACAATGAATAGCAACAACAACTTGATTTTTGAATAAACCAAAGGCCTTAGCTGCTTTTTCGTCATAAATTTCATCTACTGCTTGTATTTCTAAAAAGTGATTGCCAGAACCAAGCGTGCCTAGCTGATCACGACCGCGCGATTTGGCATGATCAGAAACTGCTCCAGGATCAGCACCAGCCATAGAAGCGCCTTCTTCCGCGCAAATAAGATCGTCGCTCTCGCCATAACCCATTTCAATAAGACGTTTGGCGCCGTTTATAAATATCTTATCTAATTCGGCGGCAGAAAAATGCCATCTTCCTCCCCTACCCACGCCACTCGGCACTTCATGATAGATTTGTGCGGCTAAATCAGGCAAGTGCGATTTTACTTTGTCAAAAGTTAATTCTGATCGTAAAAGTCTGACCCCGCAATTAATATCAAAACCTATGAGTCCGGGAGAAATTACGCCGCTAACCTTATCAATGGCCACAACACCGCCGATGGGACTACCGTAACCTTCATGCATGTCCGGCATGGCCAAAGCGTGCTTTTGTATCCCGGGCAAGGTTGTTAAATTAACTAGTTGCTCAACTGACCGATCGCGGAAAATCTCCAAAAGCATATCTTCAGTAGCAAAAATCCGCGCGGGCACGCGCATATCATCTCTGTGCGACTGCGGTATCTCCCAAAGAAAACTATTGATTTTCTTAAGACCCTTAATATCCATTTTACACATCAAAAATAATCTCTACCTCCCAAATCTCATTAACTTGTTTTAAATGGACACCATGATAAGTTACAGCCTTGATTTCTTCCTTAAATCCGGTTATCTTTCTACCAAAAATAATTGCTTCAATCTCGGTATCGCTTAATCGTTTAATATCTACTCTATTATAAGCCTCGTCATTAGTGTCGCAGAAATACAATACTTCGTTTAAAAAATCTATAAGCAATGCGTTTATATCTTTGGCGCTCGTCTCAACTGATCTAGAAATTAAAGGCGCGTCTTTTGAATAAACTGGTTCAACGGCTTCAAACATTCCAAGCATAGCATTAGAAAATAATTCTTCTTTGGTAGAACCGAAAACTTTAATGCGCAGATCAGCAGTATGAGGGAGAATAATATAAGGTTGCATATAGGGGTACGAACTACGAATCCCGACTTCGTCGAGGATCCTCGATAAAATCGGGACTATTTACGAACATACGAGATAAACGATGCGTTTCGTGTGTTAAGGATGAGAAGTGATAAAAGAAAAGCAGCATCGAGCACTGTGCCTAAAAATAACTTATTTAATAAATTATTCATTAAGAGTGGTCGCACGCCAAACAAAACATCACCTATAAAAATTATAGCACCATAAAAGAAGGCAGTGAGCATGCTAAACAAGCCGAGCGACAACCAAGACCGATGAGTAAAAACATGCTCTAGGCTCGCTCGGCTAAACCAAATAGTCAAGAAAATGGCTAAAATTAAAAAACCAAATGGGTAATGGCTTAGCGATTCGTAAAAAAATCCACCAATTAAAACTGTGAATGTTATCCAAAAATCTTTCTTCAGTGTAGCCAAGAATATTGCCAGCATTGAAAAAAGACTAAGAAATTTGAGCCAGTCAATTGAGGACAATAGGCTAATCTGCAAAATTAAGGCAATGAAAATGAAAACAATTTTAAAAAATAACGATGTCATTTTAAAATGTTGACTATGCCGAGATCAGCGAAGGTAGCAGCTGGCTGAACCAGCGCGCGCTCTAGAGGATTAGTTTTATCCTCAAATACTTCAAGAACCCGCCCAATCAAAAGACCTGACGGTATGTTGTTCTCTAGTCCGGCTGTAACCAGAATGTCTCCGGATTTTAATTCTAGAGCACGCGGAATAAATTCTAGTGTCAGGCTGCTGCCTAATCGTCCGCGCGCCTCACCCACAGCGCCACTTTTTCCAGATATAGCTGCGGTAAAACGAGCCTGTTCATCAGTTAAAAACAAAAAGATTGCTTGCTTATCTTCGGCTTGTATAATCTTTCCTGCGAGCACTCCATCCCCGATAATAACCGCTTGATTAATGTTTACCCCATCACTTTTGCCCTTATCAATAACAAAAGCGGTGGAATTTCCATCAACTGTTCGCCCAATTACGCGGGCCGCTATCATACTAAAACCGCGACGCTCGCTAAAATCATAAGCAGCCGCGGTTTTTTTAAAATCTTCGTTTAGGGCGCGTAAAGTCACCAGCTCCTCTTCGAGCTCAATTACTCTTTTGGCAAAATTTTCTTTTTCACGCAAAATAGTTCCTGTATTCAAAAAACTACTAAACGCGTTTTTAGCCTTGAATACAAAGATAAATGATCGACTAATTGGCGCGATAATATTTAGAAATTTAGCGCGGATAAGACCGCCAACCAGAGTAGCATTTAAAAAAAATAGCAGTATCACGGCTGCTATAAGTAAAAAAAATTTTGAGCGGCGCTTCATGAATAACTTAATGACTTAATTACTTAATGACTTAATTATTCCGTTGCTTTTGGCAGCGCTACCGTCTTTAATAATTCGGGGTTGTCCAGCAAAATTCCCAAACCACGCACGACGCAAGTTAATGGGTCATCAGCAACACGCACTTGAATTCCAGTTTCTTGACTAATTAATTTATCAAGACCGCGCAATAGGGCTCCGCCGCCAGTTAACACAATACCGCGTTCATAAATATCACCAACTAGTTCCGGCGGCGCTTCTTCTAAATTGTCTTTAATGTTTTCGATAATGCTTTGAACTGATCTGGATAAAGCCTCGCGAATTTCATTGTCTCCAACCAAAATCTCTCGTGGCAGACCGGTCGCGAGATCGCGGCCGCGCATTTCAATCTGCAATGGTTCTGTCTGCGCCAGGGCCGAGCCAACCTTCATTTTAATAATCTCGGCGTGTTGTTCTCCTAAAGATAAATTAAACACATCGCGCGCGTAATTAACAATATTTTTATTAAATTCGTCACCGGCTATGGGGATTGATCTCCAAGTAACAATGCCAGCCAAAGAAATAAGCGCGATTTCAGTCGTGCCGCCACCGATGTCAATGATCATACTGCCAATTGGCTCTTCAATTGGCAATCGCGCGCCAATGGCTGCGGCCATTGGTTCTTCAACAATATCAACGCTGCGCGCGCCGCCGCCAAAAGCTGCATCTTCAACCGCTTTGCGCTCAACCTCGGTTACTTCAAGAGGGACACCGATCAACATCCGCGGGCGCGGCACAATTACAAATCCTTCATCATGTATCTTGTCAACAAAATATTTTAGCATTTTTTCTGTAACTTCAAAGTCAGAAATAATGCCTCTAACTAACGGACGAGAAATAGAAATATAGGCTGGATTTTTGCCCAGCATTTCTTTGGCTTCACGGCCTACTGCCAAAATTTCTCCCGTGCGTTCATTAATAGCCACAACCGACGGTTCATTAATAACAATCCCTTTGTTTTTAGTATAGACAACGGTATTGGCTGTGCCTAAATCAATAGCCAGGTCGCGTGAAAATTTTCCAAAAAATTTAGTTAACATAATTCTACGAATCTACAAATTTACTGAAGGTCTCTGCGAACCTACTAAACTGCTATTAACTCTACGAATACATTATTTTTGTAGGTTTTGTAGCTATTTCGTAGGTTCGTGGTGAAGATATTGGTTCGTA
>CAZVIU010000057.1:0-6035 GCA_964626935.1 uncultured Gammaproteobacteria bacterium | reverse complement strand
TACGAATACATTATTTTGTAGGTTTTGTAGCTATTTCGTAGGTTCGTGGTGAAGATATTGGTTCGTAGTGAAAAGTAAAACTTTTATTTATTACGCCTATAAGAAATAAATATGAATTCTAGTATGGTCACTGCCGCCACTAGTAATAAAATGTTCCACCAAACCAGCAAATCTTTGCTTTGCAAATATAGGGCGCCAACAAAAAGAAATGATAGAAAAAATCCCTGCCTAAAAGCGCCGCTGACTTCACGCGGCAGAATTACTTCTCCTTGGTGCAGCTTAACACGCAGAAAAAATCCGCCAATGGAAATGGTTCCCAAAATCGCTAAAAAAAGACTAACATAAAAAATAACCAAGCCGGGCGTTTCCGAAGCGCCTGGATCAACTAAAAAAAGCACTAGTGCCAAGGCCAGCCAAGCAATTAACGTAGCCACAGACATGAAGATGAGGTATTGACGAAGGGTCATATATAAGAATTAAGAATCGAGAATTAAGAATTTCGAATTTGAAATCTGAAATTTAGGCGATACTTCATTATCCAAGACAATATAATTTATCTATAGTGGTTTTATCCAGTTGCTCATTAACATTAGCAAGTATTTCTTTTTCTTTCAAGCGTAAAATGTCGGCTGAAGCGCGGTGAAAACAAACAACAAAAGCAACTTGATTTTTAACAAAAAGCGGATGGATTTTTAAGGCCACAACCGGTCCCAACTCATTAAGTAAAATTCTTTTTAGAATATCAAAAAAAGCCGTTGGCTTAACTGGTTCTTTGGACGCTGGCTCATGCGCAGTTTGAGGCAAGAGACTTTTTAGCGGGACAAAAGACATAATTAATTTAAAATTGCAGATTGCAGATTGCAGATTTTATAAATCTAAATAATTCGAAATTCACATATATCTTTAAAATCGCAAAACTTACATTTGAACTCTGAAGGGGTGGCTGGATATGTGCTCGCGCGCAATTCTCCAATGGTTTTCTCAAGTTTAGCGCCTAAAGCCTCAAGCTCTTCTGGAGCGCCCAAAAAGCTTACTTTTTTCCCATCTTCCACATACCAATAAGTTAGCTTGCTAACTGGCTCGCACCAAAATTCGCGGCTAGCCAACTGATAAATTAAAAGCTGGTCTTTATCAACTTTTTCTAAATCTTTTGATACGCCAGTTTTGTAATCAATTAACTCTAGCGTCCCATCAGGTAGCTTATCAACCCTGTCAATCACGCCTTTAAAAGTAGTCTGGCCGATTTTAAAGTTAAAGGCGGCCTCAAGCGATAAAATTTCTGGCGCACTGCCAGAAGTAGCTTCATAAAAAGATTTTAGCACTCTTTTACCATTATTATAATAGGCGGCCTTTTGCTCTTGGGAATCATACCAATCGTCTATAAACGAATCTTCATACGCCTTGAAAAGCTCTTCAACTCGCATCAAATCCATAATTCTTGATTCCCTGCCCCGAGCAAAGCTCAGGGGTTGATTATTAACTATTGTTTCTTTTGGAGAACTGAATAAACTTGCCTGTTGTGCTGCGGCGCGATCCTTATAAGCTATGAAAAATTTATGCAAAGTCTGGTGTATTGATTTACCAAAACTAAAAGTTGCCCGACTGCGAACCGGAATCTTTAATAAATGCGCGAATTTATACTGCAGGGGGCAAGTTTCAAAAGCTTTGATTTGAGTAAAACTAAACTTAGACGGCAGTTCAAGCTTTGATATCACCGCAGTCGCTTCTGGTTGTTTAACATCTTTATAGACTAAGTGATTATTCGTGTTTTTGAAATTTGAAATTTGAAATTTAAAATTTTCATCTATGATTCCTAATTCATACAAAAATCTTGATGGCTTTCTCGGCCGCGCTCCGCCATAATCTAGAGCCGAGGTTAAAAATAACCCTTCTTTGGCTCTAGTGCAAGCAACGTAGAATAAACGGCGCTCTTCTTGTAAATGGACATCGCCTTCAGGCACAATCTCCTTAACTAGGGCATTGGGCAGTTCAATGGCCTCGTGGCGCTCACGGGTTGGAAATCTTTGATCAACTAAATTAACCATGAATACATAACGAAATTCCAAACCCTTGGCCGCATGAATTGTTAAAATTTTTACCGCCTCTGGGCCCTCATCAGCTAGAGCCGGCAAGGCGCCTTCTTCACCAGATTCAAGTTCAAGATCAACCAATTTGATAAAATTTTTTACGCTTGGCTCCACCTCCCGAGCTTCAAACTCCTGAATTTTTTTCCAAAAATAATTAAGATACTGCAATGAATCAAGTCGATGTTTATCCTCTTTTTGCGTTAACCATTCAAGATACCCAGACTCACTCAAAAACGCGTAAATTATTCTACCAACTTTCCACTGCCGCGCCTCCTGCCGGTGTTTTTCTATTAAACCTAAAATTTTCTGCGTCTCCCGAACATCCGATTCGTGAAGACCAACGGCAGCGGCTTGTTTTAATGCCGTATATAAAGAAATCGTTTTTCGTGAAGCATAATGTAAAAGCTCAATGCGGGCCGCTTCGGATAAATTCCAAAACGGCAGATTAAGCAGGCGATAAAAAGCCGTGCTTTCATGATAATTATCCAAAAGCCGCAAGCAAGCCAAGATGTCCAAAATAATTGGTTTTGAATATAGTCCGCGCGAGGCTAGAAATTGGTAGGGCAGGCCGCGGTCGGCTAGCTCGCGAATAAAAAGATCGGCGTGATCGTTAGCGCGCACCAAAATCGCAAAATCGTTCCAATTAATCTCGTCTCGGGCCGAATCTCGAGTTCGGCCTGCGGCAGAGGTTCGACCTTGATTATAAATTTCCAAGATTTTATCCACTACTGCCTTGGCCTCATCAAAATGAGTTTTTGCCCTAATATGTTCAATAGTACCCGCATCTTGACTTTGTGATACTAATCTCTTTGAAAAAACCTTAATTCTTAATTCTTGATTCTTGATTCTTGATTCATTATCAAGCTGATATTCTAATCGATTAGGATTATTTAATTGTATAAACTTATACGAAAAATCAAGAAGATTTTGCTTTGACCGATAATTTTGCGTTAAGAATATCTCGCGCGCATCTGGGAAGTCTTTTTTAAACATCAGTATATTTGACATCGAAGCGCCGCGAAAACGATAGATCGCTTGATCATCGTCGCCAACAACAGTCAGATTGTTTTTTGCTCCAGCCAATAATTTAATCAATTCATACTGGGCAAGGTTAGTGTCTTGGAATTCATCAACTAAAATATATTTAAATTGTTCTTGATATTTTTGCAAGATGCTCGGCCTTTTTCGAAAAAGCTCCAGCGTGTAATTTATTAAATCGCCAAAATCAAAAGCATTTTCTGCCAGCAAGAGATTTTGATAAAGATGATAAGCGTTGGCAACCTCCCCAAGGCGGTCCGCCTCTTCCGCGCCAAGTCTTTCAGATTGGCGCCGGGGTTCTATTCGGCTCTTTGGGCGAAACTCTAGTTCTTCTCTATCTAATTTTAAATTTTGCACATAATTTAAATAGTCTTCTGGACTAATACATTCATCTTTAGCTCGGCTAAAATGCTTTAGAAGGGCATGGATAAATTTTGTCGGGTTTCCTAAGGGACGATAATAATCAAGATTAAATTTTGCCAAGTTCTGGCGCACGAGCATCCAAGCATCAGTGCTGTTCATGAGCTTGAAATTATTTGCAAGGCCGACATCAATCGCCTGATTACGCAAAATTCTTTCTGCAAAAGCATGAAAAGTTGACACCCAAAGTTCAAAATAGCCATAGGGCAAGAGACGATCAACGCGTTCAGCCATTTCTCCAGCAGCTTTTTCAGTAAAGGTTAGGGCAAGAATCTCTTCTGGCCGCGCCAATCCTTGCCGAATTAACCAAGCGATGCGCCGCGTGATCACAGTTGTTTTACCAGTGCCTGCGCCAGCCACAATTAAAAATGGCCCACAGCCATACGCCACTGCTTGTTTTTGTTCGGGATTTAAATTATTGAGAAGGTCGTCCATTGCGGTTACAAACTACAAACCTTCATGGTCGAAGCGAAACATCGACCAAAAGATCGTCCATTACGGTTACGAACTATCCGCCTTAGGCGGACGAATATACGAACCTGGCGCCATCATCCGATTTATAATAACAAATTCTATCTTAACTGTAGAAAAGTTTTTGGTCAAAAAAGACTCACCTATTCAGGTGAGTCTGTGCCATTTAGACCATGCTTAGACTTAGGCTTAGCAAGATCAGCTCGCCACTCGCGAGCCCTGTCGCTAAGCTGCCACTGCAAACGAGCCAATGCTCCAACGCAAGCAAAAAGAAGCACAACGCCAGCTACAATAATAAGCGCAGCCAATTCACTCATTTACCGTCCTCCTCCCCTCATTTTCCGTCCTCCTCTCTTTTGACAATTATGGTAACACAAGTCCATACCATTCATATCCAACCTTTTTTAAAATAAACAGCTGACCCTTTTTAATTTGCGATCGACTAGCTGTTCTAACCCGTAAATAATAAACCGTATCATTAGTGCCTTTTTCTCTTACCAGACAACCAAACACGTCATTTTGCAGATCAAGCGCGCAATCTTCTACGGCCACATATTCTTTCCCCCTCGGATACTCATAAGCTCTGCCAATCGCATATTGATAACCAAAGGTATAAATGCCAAGACAAAAAACAGTTACAACTAATGCACTTAATACATAACCCACCGGATCTTTATTATTTTTAACAAAAAGCACTCAACAAAAGACTTGTGGCAATGAAACCAATTACAGAAAATGCGAGGAGTATAGGATGCATTTCTCCCTCCTATCTTTTCTATTAAATTGTCAATATCTTTATTAAAGCATAGGCAGATTATTCTGTCAAGAGCAGTTCAAGGTATTGCATATTAAGGTTGTTTTATGGGAAGATGTGATTATTGGGCCAAAAGAAACTTGTCCACAAGTTCGTATAATATACAACATGTCGTACTAATTCCGCAAACATTTCGCATAAAAACGAGTTAGGCGCAATATCATTTTAATCAATTTTCTTTATGGCAGACACAATTTTGTTAAACAACGAAGTTTATCACATTGGCGAGGACGGCCTTCCTTGCCTTATCCATTATGCTCCGAAAGCTGGCGGCTCTCATTTCTCGGTAACTATGGTCGCTGATTTGTTTTTGCGTGGCTCAAAAATTCTATTCCTCACAGCGTATCCAATGGCCAAGGATAATTTTTTACAGCAAATAAAAGGTGATGAATCAAAAACTGCTTTTATCACCGATGAAAGTCAGCTTAATTCTGAAACGCAAGCCATCATTCTGGAAAGTGGTAATGAAAAGTTATTTTTACAAGCTATTGAAAAGTTGGACGACCTCGATGAGCGCGTTATACTTGTAAAAAACATGGAGGTATTCAGCGACGCAGTTTTTGATTCTTGTTTGAAACTGCAAAAAATTATCCTTTCCGGCGACATTGATAAATGTTCAGCCAAAAAACAAATCAGCGACAAGCAGTACAAAACAATCGTTCTTTTCAGTAAGCCCGAAACTCCATTGAAGGTCGAGCCGCCAGAACTGGAAAAGTACACAGGTTATCTATGGGGCGACGGCAAGGAAGGCCTTGTGAGTGTCCGAATGGAAAATTGATTAAAACGATACTCTTCGCCCGCCCTTCGGGACGCTGCGCTCGGGCTCGGCCTGCGGCGCGCCTAACAGCGTGTATGCGGCTCGGCTACGGCCTCGCCCATATGGCGCAATGATGAGAAAAATTGTATCATTGCGCCACATCGCATACACGCGCCCGTTAGATGACATATTACTCGGCTGGCGGCTAAAATTATTGAGGGCTTTATTTTTTCTCAAATAGTATGGCAAATGTTTTCATCATTCACGGTGTAGGTGGATATCCAGAAGAAAACTGGTTTCCGTGGCTCAAAAAAGAGCTTAAACAGCTCGATCATAACGTGATCGTGCCACAGTTTCCTACGCCAGAAAATCAAACGCTTTCTAACTGGCTCGAGGTACTCGAAGAGTATAAGGACTGTCTCTTATACACATCTCCGAGCCCACGAGA
>CAZVIU010000056.1:0-6181 GCA_964626935.1 uncultured Gammaproteobacteria bacterium | reverse complement strand
CTTGTCGCTGGCCTTGGCGTTGGCCTTGTCGCTGGCCTTGGCGTTGGCCTTGGCGTTGGCCTTGGCGTTAGCCTTGTTGTTGGTCTTGGCGTTGGCCTTAAGTATGTTTTTTCTGCCTCATTTTGGGGCAGGATCATTAATTGGGTAAGCGCTCGCGATAGTAAGTAATTTTTTAACCAAGCTGGGTCATCCCAGCTTTTTTGTTTTGCTCTTAAGGCCATAATTCTTTTTCTGCCAAAAGCAGATCTGCCCAAGGCAGAGAAGACATGAGAGGATTAAGGCAGTGGTCAGGTTCGTAATATTCGCGTCTAGTTCGTAGTTCGTACCCTAGGGTCTCTTGAATTTTGACCCGCTTCCATATAATATAGGAATATGTCCAGAGTCTTTATTCAAGAAACATTATCAAAAATTGGTCAAAAAGTTGAAGTTGCCGGTTGGGTGCGCAGGAGGCGTGATATGGGCAAGATTATATTTGTTGACTTGCGCGATCGTTCGGGGTTCTTGCAGGTTGTTTTTCTGTCTCGTGACAAAAAACTTTTTGATCTAGCTAGTAGCTTGCGTTCTGAATTTGTAGTTAAGATTCGCGGCGAAGTTAAAGAGCGTGATACCAAAACCGTTAATCCAAAACTTGTAACCGGCGGCCTTGAGCTTTTGGCCGACAGTTTAGAAATTTTAAATCCTTCAAAAATACCGCCCTTTGAATTAGATAAAGACACCCGCGACATAAATGAAGAATTGCGCCTAAAGTACCGTTATCTTGATTTGCGCACCGAGCGGCTAGCGCGCAATCTAACCTTACGAAGTAATTTTGTAAAACTGGCGCGCGAATTTTTATTTAAAAATAATTTTACAGAAATCGAAACGCCGCTCTTGTCCAAGGCCACGCCTGAAGGTTCACGTGACTTTGTTGTGCCTTCTAGGCTCCAGCCGGGAAAATTTTATGCCCTGCCGCAAAGTCCGCAACAATACAAACAGCTTTTAATGGTTGCCGGCTTTGAGCGTTATTTTCAAATCGCCCGCGCTTTGCGCGATGAAGATTTGCGCGCTGATCGCGGCTTTGAACATACGCAGATTGATCTGGAGATGAGTTTTGTGGAGCGTCATGATGTTATGAATTTAGTTGAAGCTATGATGACGGACATTGTTGAGGCCTTAGGATTTAAAATTAAACAAAAACCATTTCCGCGCTTAACTTACGCTGAAGCAATAAAAAGATTTGGCGCGGATAAATTTGATCTGCGCACCGAGCGCGATAAAGAAGCTGGTTTACTCGCCTACGCTTGGGTAATTGATTTTCCATTTTTTGAGCGCACTGACGAAGGCGGCTGGACCTTTACCCATAATCCATTCTCCAATCCTTTACCTGAATTTTCTAGTGATCATCAGGCCGGTCGCAACATAGAAAAAATACTTACCTCGCAATATGATTTAGTTTGCAATGGTTTTGAAGTTGGCGGCGGTAGTATCCGGGCGCACGAGTCTAAGGTTTTGCGCGCTACTTATAAAATCATGGGTTATAATGAAGATCAGATCCAAAATTCTGTCGGTCACATGCTTGAGGCCTTAGATTATGGCGCGCCGCCTCATGGAGGCATTGCTTTGGGCGTTGAGCGAAACCTGATGATCTTGGCCGGCGAGCAATATCTGCGCGAGGTTCAGGCTTTTCCTGGAACAGCCGGCGGTCGCACCGCTGTCATGGACGCGCCTTCCGATCTCCCAGAGAAGGTCCTAAAAGAATTACATATTAAAATATCTAAATAATAAAGATTTAAGATTTACGATTTAAGATTTAAGAATTCTTGCAATAGCCGATCTTAATTTTTAATTCTGAACTCTTAATTCAAAAATTATGGCTGTTCCGAAAAAGGTTACCAACTACCTTGATAAAGCCAAGGTAAAATATGATGTAGTTAAACACAAAACCGTTTATACAACTTTTGATTTAGCCAATACCCTTAAAGAAAAGATGGATAATATTGCTAAGACATTGCTTGTTAAGGCTGACAAAAGATATGTTTTAGTCGCCCTGCCAGCGCATTATCGGCTAGACTTAGATAAATTAAAAAAGCTTTTGAAAGCCAAAACCGTAGAATTAGCCAAAGAGCTACATATGCAAAAACTTTTGGGCATTAAGCCGGGCGCCCTAACACCATTTGGTCGACTACATAAATTGGAAGTCGTGCTGGATAAAGCTTTGGTTAAAGCTGGTAAAATCTTAGTTGGCGCTGGTTCTTTTACCGAGCATTTAAGAATGAAAGCGGCTGATTTGCATAAACTTGAAAGTACGACCTTGGGATCATTTGGCGCCAAAGCAGTTGGTAAGGTTAAAGCAGTGGCGAAAAAGGCAGCCGTGAAGTTAAAGAAATAAATTTAAAATTATAAATTTGCAGTTAACATGCATCGTGTTACTCTAGAGCAATTTGAAGGGCCATTAGATTTGTTATTAGAATTGATTGAAAAAGAAAAACTTGATATCACTAAAGTTTCTTTGGCCCGTGTTACTGATGAATACTTGTGCCTGATTAACCGGGCGACAGCAATAAACCCTTTGGAGTTGGCTGATTTTTTACTAATTGCCTCGCGCCTCATTTATATTAAATCCAAGGCGCTTTTACCATATTTAATTTTGGAGGAAGAAGAGGGAAATCTTGAGGATCAACTTAAAATTTATCGCGAATATTACGAAGCCTCAAAGATTTTAGCCAAAATAATTACTAAGAAAAAATTTACTTATGTCAAAGAAAGGTTGCCGGTTATAGATTTGGGTTTTGAGCCGCCAAAAAATGTCACCGCTCCTCGATTGGCGCAAGTTTGGCGCCTGGTCTTAGGCGCGCTTGAACCGTTGGTACAGATTCCTAAAGAAATCATTAGGAAGACCGTATCTATTAAAGAAAAGATTGATTATCTGCGGTCGCTCATAGCGGAAAAAGCTCGTTTTGGTTTTGGAGAATTTTTGCGTAAATCAAAAACCAAAATGGAAGCAGTGGTCAGCTTCCTCGCCTTGCTTGAGCTCGTTAAGCAAAAAGCAGTTGATGTAGAACAAAAGGGGTTATTCGGCGAGATAGATATTAAGAAGATATAGGATACGAACTACAAACTATGCACCTTAGAGCTAAATTAGAAAGCATCTTGTTTATTAGTAACCGTCCATTGTCAGTCAAGAAACTGGCAGAATTAACTAATGGCGAGATTGCGGAAATTGAATCAGCGCTTCGGGAGCTAGAAGAAAAATATAATACTAAAGAGAACGGTGTCAATTTGCTGCAAGTTGGTAGGGAATATCAACTGGCCACTGCCCCTGACGCCAGTAAATTAGTTAAAGATTTCGTCCGTGAAGAATTAACCGGCGAACTGACTCGGCCCCAGCTCGAGACCCTAACTGTTATT
Organism: uncultured Gammaproteobacteria bacterium; assembly: GCA_964626935.1. Taxonomy (GTDB): domain Bacteria; phylum Patescibacteriota; class Patescibacteriia; order CAZVIU01; family CAZVIU01; genus CAZVIU01. The sequence continues at coordinate 2,794 of CAZVIU010000056.1, read as the reverse complement.
GCTTATCGCTGCCCGATTACTAAAGCAGAGCTTGAACAAATTAGAGGTGTTAATTGCAGCTTAATTCTACGCAATTTAATGATCCGCGGATTAGCAGAGACATTTGAGGAAAGGGGCGAGGCCAGATATCAGATTACTATGGATTTCTTGCGACATCTTGGTTTGCGTAGCGTTCGAGAATTGCCTGATTATGAAAAATTAAATAGCAATGAAAATTTACAGAAATTTTTAGAAATGCGATCCCCAACTACGAACACATGATCCGAATTAATCCTGCCCGATTTATTCCGGCAACTCTAATTATTATTACATTCTTAAATGGCACTAAAACGCCAGTTTTTAATATTGTGCCAACCCCGGCCCTATCTTCGCCTAGTCACGCTGTGCGAAGCGCGGCTAGTCTTTCTCCGCATTTTATCGGCCAGAATAAAGAGCCAGATTTCTTGATCACAGCTAAAAACGTGTTAGTGAGTGATATTAAAACTAATCAGCCGCTTTTTACGCGCCGCGCCGACGAGCTTGTACCCGTGGCTAGTTTAACGAAATTGATGACCGCTCTGGTGCTTTTAGATAGGGGTATAAATTTTGATGACGAGGTTCGGATATTCACTAATGATTTACGCGGCGGCGTGCCTGAACTTTTAATTCCCGGAGAAAAGGTTCAAGTTCGTGATCTTTGGAATTTAATGTTGGTCGCATCATACAACACTGCCGCTGCCGCGCTCGTGCGCCACATTGGATTTAGTGAAGATGAATTTGTGCGCCTTATGCGCGATAAGGCCAACGATTTATTTCTTTTTGAAATAGAATTCGCTGATGCCACCGGCCTTTCTCCAGCCAATCGCGCCAGCGCCAGAAACATTACTAAACTTACCCGCGCGGCTTTTGGGCGTTTTGAAATTATCAAAGCCGCTTCGCTCACAAATTATGAATTTGCCACCGAAAGTTTTAAAAACACCAAGCGCTTGGTGACTGCGCAATCTACTAATTTATTGCTGGCCGTGCCACTAACGGACAACGATTTTGAAATTGTTAGTGGCAAGACTGGTTATCTTGATGAGAGTAAATATAATTTTGTCCTGCAAGCCAGACAAGGTGATCACGATATTATTATGACACTTTTGGGCAGTGAGTCTAAAGAATCAAGATTTGAAGAAGCTAAAAATTTAGCCGATTGGATTTTTAATAATTATAAATGGTGATCTACGATTTGCAATTTGTTCCGCGAAGCGGGATCCGCCTTTGCCCGCCTGAGGCGGACTTTGGCGAAAAATCAGAAATTAGTTATTTCCATTTTGCCAGCCAAACTATTAATCCTAAGACCGCTCCCTGAAATATAGTTCCATGCCATTGATAGCGCCAATCTCGCCACCGTTCTACAATAAAATCATGCATGAAAAAGTGGAATCTGTGGAAAGCTTCAAGCCAGCCGCGAATAAGTGGTCCGCTAACTAACCACTGATGTTTTGTAAGCCACTTAGGTTCAAGTAAAATATGCAGGCCAATAATTATATCAGGCATAACACTGCCAGCAATTGCAAAAGAAGCAGCGTGCAAAGATTCAAAATTGCCCAAATTTAAAATTAGTAAAGTTACGGTTATCGCCAGCGCGCTGTCGATTAAGACCAGCGCTTGCGAGCGTTTTTTATTAACACCGCATTTATATCGTTTATAAACAGCCGAGTCACCATGCGGAATCATATCGGTTAAGAAGTGACTAATAAATCCTACTAAAAAAGCAAGAAGCGGGTTGGGAATATATCTTCCTAAAATCGCGCCAATTGTTACATGTATAGTTAAGGCCATACTCACATTGTATAAGATATTCACGAAAAAACAATACTTAATAACCCATACTTTGATTATTCAAATAATCAAAGTGAACATCTAAGATAAATCGGGGAAGTCAATATAAAAATAAAAGGAACCAATTCATGGTTCCTTAAGCCTTATGATTGGGCCTATTTTGATATACAAGGAGATGCCCAACAAGCTCACCATCCAGCACACTAATAAGTTCAAACACATCTTGGAATTTATCTTGCTTGCCGAGATTGATGGTATAACTGCGCGAGGCCAGAATAACGCGAGCCCCCTCTAGTCCATTTCGTGCTTGCTCTAGGCTCACAAGTTTGGCAAATATTTCAGTATGTACAAGCACCTCTTTAACCTGGTTATCATATTCATCATCAATTGTTAGCCGGCTCATTCCGTCTGCATTTCCGATAAAAACCCTCCTGATTCTACCGACGATAATATGCCCTTCAACCGCATAGCCAGTTGTTTCTATCCTCACCGGTTCCTCCAGGCCCCTCATAATGGAGCCATTAAACCCTAGCACAAGCGCTAATGAACGTCAAAAGATGATCGAAGTGAAACATCGCTTAAAAACCTTGATTTTGGGTTGAGTGATGTTTCACTTCGATCAAAAAGCCGTCACTTTTTGATATTGCAGTGTTTTTGAATTAGTCCGAACGCACTTCGTTTCTCAGTACCTTCGGCATTTCGCCCCGACGCCAGGTCGGGACGGGAAAGTCCCCCCGCGAAAATTCGGAAAGGCGGCGGAGCCGCACCGCTGCCTGCCCCGTACCAATTCTTGGTATAAGTATGGATTTAATAAGTTGTAAGCCGAAGGCGCTACCGTGGGATAGACCTTGTACTATGATAGAGTTAGTTCGGAATTGGTGCGGGGACAATTTTCCGCCAGAGGCGGATCTGCCTTTGGCATGACAAGTTTTTCTTTGGCGGCAAATTCTTTTATGAAAATACAATCTCAAAATTTAATAAAAAAGAA
>CAZVIU010000055.1:0-6489 GCA_964626935.1 uncultured Gammaproteobacteria bacterium | reverse complement strand
TTTGAGTCTGATAATTTTGAACCCACTGCCGCGCTTGCTCTCTTAAGCAAAGATTTAATCTTGGCTCAAAATGCCGCAGAAACTTCAAAACTTTCACTTCCCGCCCTCGCCTTAACCAAGAAGCTTTACGATTTGGCAAAAGCGCAAGGCTTAGGAGCCCAAGACACATCAGCAGTTTTCAAAGTTTTGGAGAGCTTGGCTAAGGAAAAACTTTCTCTGCTCTAAGCAAAACTTTTATGGCCGTTATTAATTTATTCAAGCGCAGAGTGGGCGATGGGGAGCCGGTTTTAGTGATTGCTGAAATTGGTTTGAATCATCAAGGTAAAAAAGAGCTCGCCCACGAACTCATTGACTGCGCTGCCGATGCCGGCGCAGATGTAATTAAATTTCAAAAACGCAAACTCAAAAATATTTATCAGGAAAAACTGCTCGCCAACCCCAACTTAGGTGAACAGGCATTCGAATATGTCCTGCCTATCCTAAAAGAGTCAGATTTTGATGAAGCCACATTTCGAGAACTAAAAGAACACGTGGAGCGTCGTGGGGCTAAATTTTTATGCACACCTTGGGACGATGAAAGTGTTGACTTCTTGGAGCGTTTAGATGTTAAGGCTTATAAAGTCGCTTCAGGCGACATGACTAATTTCTTGCTTCTTAAAAAAATTTCCGCCACAGGAAAACCGGTGATAATTTCTACCGGCATGTCTACGGAAGAAGAGATAAAGAGAACGGTTGAGTATATGCGGCAGATGGGCGTGCCGTTCATTTTGCTTCACTGCGTTGGAGCTTATCCTACCCCGCCCGAAGATCACAATTTAAGATTTATCACCGAGTTAAAACGTATCTTTCCCGAAGTGCCAGTGGGTTATTCTGGGCACGAACGCGGTTACACGCCGACTTTAGCGGCAGTGGCCTTGGGCGCTTGTGTGATTGAACGGCACATCACTTTAGACCGTACAATGGAGGGGCCGGATCACGCGGCTAGTTTGGAGGCGGCAGATTTTAAAGCTATGGTTGACTCCATCCGCGGAACAGAATTAGCTCTAGGAGTGCCAAAAAAAATTTATAGTCATATCGAGGCGGCCAACAGGAAGGTCTTGGGCAAATCGCTCATTGCCGCCGCGGAAATCTCTAGGGGTACGGTTATTACCGGGGATATGATAGTCGCCAAAAGTCCGGCTAAAGGGCTTTCTCTGGATCGGATTAATGATCTTCTGGGCAGGAGGGCTGTTCGTGACATACCGCGAGATGATTTTTTTAGGGAAGAAGATCTCGGCCTTGAGGGTTATAAATATGTAAAGCCGGATTATCTTACTCCCTGGGCGCTAAAGACGCGTTTTTCTGAAATTGATTTTGCGGAAAGCTTTGATCCGCCGATTTTTGAATTTCATCTTTCAGACAAAGATATTGATGAATCGTTTGTGCCAAAAAAGAAATATAAGCAAAAGCTTTATGTTCATGCCCCGGATTACATGGGTCGGCGTGTCAAAGATTTGGCTTCCACAGATGACGAACATTGGGAAGCATCCATCGCCTTTTGTCAGCGCATGATTGATAATGTTCGTTGCCTGGCCCCATTTTTCCAGGGAACACCAGTCATTGTCATGCATGTTGGAGGTGCTTCCATGAACCCTGTTCGGCCCGATCCTAGAAAGCTTATTGAGCGTTCGCTCACGGCTTTTCGGCGTCTCTCGCACGACGGCGTGATATTATTACCAGAGAATGTTCCTCCCATGGGTTGGTATTTTGCCGGCCAATGGTTTAATCATATTTTTGCTGATGTAGATGAGGTGGTGAATTTTGCAGGGGAGCTTGGTCTAAAAGTATGCTTTGATACGGCCCATGCCCGGTTAGCTTGCAACGTTTTATCTAAAGATTATCGCGAGTTTGTGGAAAAGATTGCGCCGCTTGCGGCCTATGTTCAGGTGGCGGATGCGGCCGGTTTAACTCACGAAGCCCTGCAGATAGGCGATGGAGAGATTGATTTTAAGGGAACATTTGATATATTAAATAAACATCCTGGATGGAGCTGGTGCCCGGAAATATGGGAAGGGCATTTAAATGGCTACCGCGGTTTTTTGGAAGCGTTGCAACGGCTTCGTCCATTTATTCCTTAATCAACTTTGTGTATGGCAAAAATACTTATCACTGGCGGCGCGGGCATGATCGGCTCTCACCTGGTAGAAGAATTTCTTGTAAGGGGCGATTCTGTGGTAGTTTTAGACAATCTTGTGGCAGGCCGGGAAGAATTTTTACCGTCGGGTATAGAATTATGGAAGAGAGATATTCGTGATCATGAGCTCGATTTTAGCGGTTTTGATGGGGTTATGCATTTGGCTGCCGAACCATTTATTCCGGATAGCTACGAACGTCCCCGTGAGGTTTTCGATGTTAACACATTCGGCGCCTTAAACATCCTTTTAAAGGCGCAGGAGGCCGGAGTGAAAAAAATTATTGTTTATTCGTCATCAGAGGTTTACGGTTCTGCCGTTTCCATTCCGATGGATGAAGCGCATCCGACCTTGCCGCGTTCTACATACGCAGTATCAAAGCTTGCCTGCGATCGTTTGGCTTGGACAATGTGGTGCGAGCATAAAATCCCAGTGGTAATTATGCGGCAGTTTAATGTTTTTGGGCCTCGTTGCATGCAGCCCTATGTTATTCCAACAATCATTAAGCAATTGTTCTCTGGCCGAGGAGAGGTAAAGCTTGGGAATACGCGCGCTTTACGCGATTTTACTTATGTTACTGATGCCGCCAAGGCAACGGTATGCCTGTGGGAAAAAGGCGAGCCCGGCGAGGTTTATAATGTTGGCACGGGCGCGCCAAGGTCAGTGCTTTCCGTTGCTAACGACATCTCCAAGTTAATGGGCAAAAACTCAACCATTGTAGAAACAAGGGAGAGAATGCGGCCAATAGATGTTTGGCATCTGGAAGCAAACCCATCTAAAATTCGCGCCTTGGGCTGGGAGAACGAAGTTTCGTGGGAGGATGGCTTAACTCGAACCATAGAATGGTTTTCCAAAAATCAAAATTTATTTAACGAAAAACATCCGTTAATATTTCGGGCTGATAATAAAAATTATGGTCTTTATTCTTAGCTTTTCCATGGTTCCGCTTGAGGCTTTGTATTGCTTCAAGCTTTGCTGCGTAAGATCATTCATTGCAAAAACTCACCCTTAATAGTCAAAATTACTGCAACTAATGAATCCCGAGCGTCTATATTCTTAACTAGGGCGAAAATTTGATCCGTAAAATCTCGCCCCTATATTTTTCTTGATTTTTATTAGGCCAAAGGGGTTAAATAGTATTTTAGCGAATATTCGCGCGAGATCCTCTGATTTTTTGGAAGCAAGGGTGGCGAGTTTTTTTGACAGGAAATTGATTCTTTGCCGTACAGATCGGATTACACTTTCTTTGGATAGCGCGAGAGATGGTTATACAAAATTAACGGTTTTGACGGCAAGGATTTTGGTCTGGAGACCGAGCTCGTTTTTGACAACGGATATGCGCGTATTTATAAGATGATGCAAGATAAGAGCTGACCGTCTTTATTATGCATAAATTTACCATTAAGATTTCAGAGTTTATTTCACATGACCAAGGCATCCTTAAAATTGCGGATGCCGAAAAAATTCCTCGTGAAGTCCAAGATAGTTGTTGCTGTTGTGGCGTCGGGCTTATGACTGCCGCTCGCTTGCAGAGTCCAACGAGCTTTATCAGACTGGGCTCATGCCCAAAATGCGGCTACGTTGGATATATTGACCGACCAACAAGGTACTGGGTTAAGAATTTTTATAATGTAACATGGGATGAAAAAGGCCGAAGTGCCAATCTTGAAGAAATTAAAGAGTTTAAAAAAAGCAAATTTATAGAAATGGTTCGCGACCTTGGCATAGACGTCCGTGAATCGATTTTCGAGGTTGGCACCGGCTACGGACAGATCTTAAAACAATTTAAAGATGCCGGATATAACAATTTGTTTGGTATTGAGCATGCGCCTCATCGCGCAAAGCTTGCATCAGAATATGCGCGGGCAAAAGTTTTACACGGAGAGTTTGGAAGCGAGGAGGTTCTTTCGCGGCTTAAGCTATTGTCACCATTTAAAGTGATTTTTTCGAAATCAGTTTTAGAACACATGTACGATCCCAGAATGCTTTTTGCTGCCGCAGGAGAACTGCAAAAAGAAGGCGATTATTTGCTCTTAGGCGTGCCAAATGCGTTTAAAGAGCCAACCCCCCTGACTCTGTTCTTTATACCGCATTTGCACGTATTTACGGCTGAGGCGCTTCAGCGTCTTGCTTATTCATATGGGTATCAATCAGAAACAGTGTTTTATCACGGTAGCGGCATTTACTTTGTGGCAAGAAAGTTCAGCGGATGTTCACCGCCGGAAAACCCGGGAGAGGTTAAAAAAATTTGGGAAAAATGGATTCAAAATTTAAAACTTGAAACCCTTCGCCCAGACCACCCATACATATTTTGGTGGTCGGTTAAAGACACGCTTCTAAGCTGCGCGGTGCCGTTGTTTAAAAGGGGTTTTCTTAATAAGATTTGCCTGCCGGCTATACGGCTCTTTTTTAGAGCAAAGACACTGCTCCCAATTAGAAAATTATTTTTTGGGATTCCGAGGCGAAGCGGCAGTTTTATTTATAAAAGGATAGATGCGCAAGATCCTGAAGCCAATTTGCTAATCACGATGGATCAACTTAAACTCTATTATAAATAACCATGCCCGCTAAATTGATAATTAAAAAAGTTTGCAAAATAATTTGGCATAAGATTTTATTTGAAAGGAGGCGCCTTTTCCGTTTCTTGAGATATCATTTCGCAAAGATTGTCTATCGAACAGCAAATAAGCCGCAGATGATCATTTCCCGCCCGAGAGAAACTGGTGTGATCGTCTCCCGTTTGGGGAGCGATGATTTTCTCGATCTTAAGAGCGAGGCGTATCCGGTATTACTTGATAGAGTGTACTCTGAAATAAAAACAAGATTCAGCAATCCAAAATATTGCCAGTTTTTTTCTTCTGATAATGCCGTTGCGCAAAAGTTAAATAAAGAAAAGGGAGCTTTATCAAGCACGGAGAATTTATCCGAGATAGGTAAAGGATTAATTCATAAGATACATATTGCACAGACGACCGATATTAAAGGCCTCGAGGATTTGTGCCAGATGATCTTGCCGCAAATTGAACGGAAATTTTATGGCACATATGTTATTGCCAAAGAGGCGATGATCTATAGAAGCCTTGAGAGTGTTTTGCCGCCCTTTGGATCTTTTCTGTGGCACTCAGACAACGATTTCGATGATACGATAAAAGTTATGTTTTACTTGAGTGATGTTTCAGAAGATAATGCCCCATTTGAATATTTGCATAATCCTAAATTCCATCGGTCTCCACGAATTCGCGCAAATATTATAGCTTTAAAAAAGTATACAGGAGGCCGCATTCCGGAGGAGGCAATTGAAGAGTTTGAGGCAAGCGGCTGTGAAAAACATAAAGTAATCGGCGGCCGCGGGACTGTGGTGGTATTTGACAATAAGATCATCCATCGCGGCAATATAGCCAAGAAAGGGTTTAGAGATGTCTTGGTTTTGCACCTGATGCCTTCTGTCTTCAAACCAAAAAGATATATTGATCCTCGCTGGACCGCCTCTGTTTAAGATTATATGAAGATTAAGTTTCAAAAACTTATGCCGGTATCAGCTGTTGTTTTTTTGAATTATTTGTTATCTGTTTTTGGCATTGAATTAAGAAAAAAAAGAAAAAACTCAGAAAAAATCTTAGTTAAGATGACTAATGCCAGCGTTTCAAAATTGTTTTATTTTCAAAGGATGCTGCAAAAAATTCACGCGTTAGATGGCGATGTTGTTGAATGCGGCGTGGGAAGGGCGCGCAGTTTTCAAATGCTTGCCATTTTGCTCCAAAAAGAAAATTCCGGGAATCTTTGGGGTTTTGACTCCTTCCGAGGTTTTCCTGAACCGAGCGAAGAAGACAAAAGCCCGCGCAATCCGCAAAAAGGAGAAAAAAATGTCCTGCGAGTTAACGAAGTCTGTGAAGCGCTGGCGGCGGCCGGGGTGTCAGAAGATTTTATTAAGAACAGGGTACAAATAGTCGAGGGATTTTTTGAAGATACCTTGCCTGTGGCAAAAATAGATAAAATTGCCATGCTGCATCTAGATGTTGATTTATACAAATCCTACAAAACCTGTCTAAAATATCTACTTCCTAAGGTTGCCGCGGGGGGCGTGGTGTTATTTGACGAGTATGGGGAAGAATTAAAATTTCCGGGCGCAAAAAAAGCGATTGATGAGTATTTTGCCGGCAGTCCTTACAAAATAGAAATGGATTTTCCTACCGGCAAATACTACCTGGTTAAAAACTAAGAAACGCTTCATCTTTGACTTATTGAAGGTTTCGATATAGAGTAAACTGTTAGATTACGATACGTTGTATATAGAGATTCTTAGTTTGTTTTAAATATT
>CAZVIU010000054.1:1965-6505 GCA_964626935.1 uncultured Gammaproteobacteria bacterium | reverse complement strand
AAGCCAGCTCTTACCAGCTCCTTTAGGACCAACGAATAAATAGGCGTGGGCCACACGATCGTTGGAAATAACTTTATCTAAAAAGTTTTGAATCTTTTGATTGGTTATCATAATTATTCAGACAAAATCATTATAGCTTATGAAGCTCCCCGCGCCAAGAGCGCGGGGTATCTTCGGCGAAATTTTTCCGTAGCCGAATAAAAATAAAGATCGAGGCCCGGCCTCGATCTTTCCGCGTTTATCCGCGTTTAGACCCACGACAAATCCGCTTCTATTATTTCAAGGCCACCACTGCTTCGCGCGTTCTAATATACCTTGCGCGATTTGTTGGCACAAGTCCTAGCTTGCGAGATTGCTCATCTATCTTTTGCATAGATTGTAATTCAATGGTTTGAAGCTCTAATTCTCTGGCTTGCTTTCTCCCCTCTTTAATCTGTTGCCCCAAGATGTACCGCTGCCAACCTCTGGAAATCGCGAAACTAATCTGAAACAGATAAATAACACTCAAAATAGCTATTAAAATCAGGAATAATAAATTAATCCGCGATAAATTGATCGCTACTGCTCGGGAACGATAGTTGTGTTTGGGGGTGTAAACCATGATCTAGTAATTAAGTCATTAAGCAATTAAGTCATTAAACAATTGGGGCAAAAACTTAATGACTAACGACTAGTGTCTCAATGACTCAGTTTTATAGCGACTCTTAGTTTTGCTGATCTTGATCGTGGGTTGATCTCCGTTTCCTCATCTTGCGGCATGATTGGTTTTTTAGTTAAAATTTTTAAGTCCTGCCGGTTTCGTAAAAAATGTTTAACAATTCTATCTTCTAGTGAATGGAATGAGATTACGGCGATGCGACCACCAGGTGTTAGAAGATCTACCGCGTCAGGTAAAACTTTCTCCAGATTTTCAAGTTCATGATTTGTGGCAATACGCAACGCTTGGAAGACTCTAGTGGCCGGGTGAATTCCTCCATGAATCCAGGGCACCTCTTTTTTTGAGTGCAAACGCCTCCGATAGACAGACAAAATAAGAGCGACCAGTTCGCTGGTGGTCGCAATTTTTGATTTTTTGCGAACACTAACGATGTTTTCGGCTATATCTTTAGAAAATTTCTCCTCCCCAAATTTCCTAAAAATTCTTTCTAAGTCCTCTCCTTGCGCGCTATTCAAAATAGTTGCCGCGGTTTCATAATCTCCTTCTTTATCGAATCTCATATCCAATAGTTCGTCTCGCAAAAAAGAAAATCCTCGGCCACTCTCCTCAAGTTGTTCACTACGCATCCCCAGATCAAATAAAATTCCATGAATCGGTACAAAATTATTTTTTTGTATTATACTTTTTAAATTTATAAAATTATCTTTTATAATAATTGCTTCCTTAATTGAAAATTGTAAATTGTCAATTTGTAATTTAGTGACCTTGATGGCTTCTTCATCCGCGTCAATACCTAGAAATCGTCCATTAGTGCCTAACCGTTCTATTATTGCCAAGGCATGTCCACCATTTCCCAACGTACAATCTATAAAATTTTCTCCCAACTTCGGATCAAGCAATTTAATCACATCTTTTACTAACACGGACACATGAAACATTGTTTGAAAATTTGATCATTTAAAATTTATTGAAGATTAGAAATTGAAAATTAGTTTATACTCCCAGCCCGCCTATTTCTTCCGCAATATGGTTGCTAGTTCGTTCAGTTTCAGATTTATACTGTTCCCATTTTTCTTCACTCCAAATTTCTAAACGATTGTAAAGTCCGGTAAGTACAACATTTCTTCCAAATCCAGCGTATTTGCGTAAATAATCCGGCAGCATGATTCGGCCCTGCTTATCAATTTCTAAATCCATGGCGCCAGCAAGCATCAGCCGCGAGAAAGCACGCGTACTGGCTTGTGATACTGGCAAATTGGCTATTTTACTGGCTAGCTTTTCCCACTCCTCACGCGTGTAAAGAGATAAACAGTCATCAAGTCCGTGAGTAACAACCAAGCCGCGTCCGAGTTTGGCGCGAAATTTCGCCGGTACAGCCAATCGCCCCTTTTCATCTAATGTATATTTATACTCCCCTATGAACACGAAAGCATAAAAGCATTAAAACATTAAAACACTTAAACGCTTATATCTGCTCTCTTTTATTTTTAATGCTTTTGCGCTTATGTATTTAGTGTTTTACTGCGCTTAAATAATTTATCCCCAATTATCCTATGTTATCCCCACATTTATCCACTTTTTACCACTATATTCTTATTATACCCCAAAATTCACCACTTTTCAATATGCGTCAAATTTGCATTTTTCCACAAGATTCGGCCTAAAAACAAAAAAACGCTCCTCTATGGAGCTCTAACTGTGGATAAATCCCCTTTTATATTTAAAATTCAAGAGAAACCGGTATGCCGCTTTAGGCCATTATTAAATAATAGTGAAAATCTTGCTTGCAAAATTTTTACACCTAAATTTTACCTTTTAGTTTCTGCGTTTTACATTTAGTTTAGTACCATTTTCTCTTATGCAATAACCAAAGTACTAATAAAATACCGCCGACTAAAAGCAGACCAACTCCGTAAACAAAAAATATGTTTTCGGCAAAAGGCAAGCCGACGATATTCATGCCATAAAATCCTGTAAACAAATTTGCCGGCATTAATGAAACAGATAATATCGTTAGCATTTTAATAATTTGATTAGTGCGAAAAGAAATCAAAGATTCATTAGTCTCGTTTAGTCCGTCAATAGTATCTTTATAGGCATCAAGCAAAACATGGGCTTTTTCAATATTGTCGCGCACATCATCAAAATACGGCGTAAGTATTTCGGGCAAAAATTGTTTTCGCACTCCTGCTAAACTGGCGATAATTTGCCGCTGTGGATCAAGAATACGCCGCATGCTTAAAATGTTGCGTCTGGTAGTTGCTAAAAATTTTACTGACTCACTGCCGCTAACCTTAAAAACAGCTTCTTCAACAGCCACCACATCTTTGCCTAATTTGCCAATTGTTGGATAAACATTATGAAAAACATTAGATAAAATCCGATAGCTTAAAAAACCAGAGCCGCGCTCTAGCACATCACGCCGCAGTCTAGAATTATGCAACATTCTATTAAAAAAAGAATCTAAACTTTCAACTAGTTTGTGGGTAATACTAACTACATAGTTTTTCCCAATAAAAATATTAAGCTCGTCGGAAATGAGTTTACGATGCTCGGTGTCAAATTCGGGAACATGAAAAACTAAAAAAACGTACTCGCGATAGATATCAATTTTAGGATGATGGGTTTCACTTTTAATATCTTCAATATCTAGCGGGTGGAACTTATAATTATTCTGCAAAAATTCTATTGCCTCTTCATCAATCTCATCAATATTAACCCAGTGCAATTTTTCACTTTTTAGTTCGTGAATGGCCATTTTTAAGAATTAAACAGTTTATAAGCCTTGATCAATTGCTTTTATTATACCACGATCTTTAATCTTTGGTCTTGTAAAATAGTATTCAAAAATTTCCTTGGCCACGGGCACAGCGGCAAATGATCCTTCGCCGCCTTGCTCTATAAGCACGGTAATAACGATTTCCGGATCGTTCCAGGGGGCAAAACCAGTAAACCAAGCATGCGGCGAAGCGCCTTTTTTCCATTCAGCTGTTCCGGTCTTTCCGGCAATACCATAGGACAATTCGTTAAGACGCGTAGCGCTGCCGCTAACAACAGTCTCACGCATAGCTTTTCTGATGAGGGCCAAATTTTCCGCACGAATTATAGCCGCGCGCAAAATTGTTTCATTTCCCATTCTAAGATGCGGGCGAAAAAGCATGCCGCCATTAGCAATGGCCGCGATAGCGGCGCTAATCTGAAGTGGTGTAACTAAAATATCGCCTTGACCAATGGCAGCATTATAGGTGTCGCCAATGTACCAATCCTCACCACGCTTATTTTTTTTCCATTCAGGTGTTGGCAAAAGTCCTGGCGCTTCTCCGGGTAAATCAATATATAGGGTTTCGCCCAGGCCAAATAGACGCAAGTATTGAGCCATCTTCTCTGGACCCAAACCGGCAAAATCGCCATAGCCACCACCGATAAAATAAAAAAATGTATTAACCGATTTGGCAATGGCGCGAAATAAGTCAACTCGGCCGTGTCCGCCTATTTTCCAATCAGGAAAAAACCATTTACCAACGCGCAAACCTCCGACCGATAAAATACTTGTATATTCATTTATCAATCCTTCCTCCAAGGCGGCGGCCGCGAACATTGGTTTAATAGTTGAACCTGACGGGTATTCGCCGAGAATGGCTCTGGGGAAAAGCGGTTGATTTTGATTATTTACTAATGTTTCATAAATACTCTTAGAAATACCGCCGCTAAAATTATTGTTATCAAAGCTCGGCCAACTTACTAAGGCTAGCACTTGTCCATTTTTGGGATCAAGAACAACTACAGCACCGCGTTTTTTGCCGCGAACCAATAAATTATTTTTAAGGGCTCTTTCGGCTGCTTTTTGCAAATTTAAATCAATGGTCAGTTTAATATCTTGAC
>CAZVIU010000054.1:0-1955 GCA_964626935.1 uncultured Gammaproteobacteria bacterium | reverse complement strand
CGTCAATTTGCTCTTGCCGCCGACCGCCTTGCCCGCGCAAAACTTTTTCATAAAAACGCTCGATACCGGTCTTGCCAATTGAATCTTGCGGAAGATAATCTTTATATTCTTTAAGTTCGCCAGCATTTATTTTGCCAATAAATCCTAAAATATGCGACAACGATGGGGTGGCGGCGCTTTCTAGATAATCTCGTTTGGAATCAACAACTATACTAAGACCTCGCCTATCTCCCAATTCAACATCTAACCTTAAGGCTTCTTCGTAAGCCAAATTAGTTTTAATAGGAATAATGGCTCCGGGATATTTTTTAAATTTATCAATAACTTCAAGCAAGTCTTCTGGCGAAATATGCAGGGCACTAGCCAGCTCGACAATTTTTTCTTTTTCGATTGAAATTTTATCTCCCAGCGCTCGCGTATCTAAAAGCAAGGTATAGGTTGGGACATTACTAACAAGAGACGAATCATTTCGATCATAAATAAGTCCCCTTTCGGCAGGCAGACGAATTTCACGGATGCTGTTTTTACTAGCTAAGACATAATATTCTTGGCCGCGCAAAGCTTGCAAAAAAAAAGTTCGCGCCGCGATTATGCCTAAACAAAAAAACATGATTGTGGCTAAGAAAAAGATAGTCTTTGGTTTAACGCTTTTAGCAATGTTGATTGCCCGATTGCCCTGGGAGTAAGATTCTTCGGTCCAATTAAGCTTGCGGGCCTGATCAAAATTACGGCCAACCAATTGCCCGCTCCCGGACATAAAAATATCTTCAGGTGCGGATTTATTTAATTTTTTAAAACGAAAATTTAACCAAAACATACTCCTAATTATAAATCTCATGTTTTTACGGCATCAATAAAAATGGCCGATCGGCCATTTTTATTGATGCCGTAAAGAATCAAAAAATATCTTAAAAACATCTATTTTAATAATTTTTGCGGATTTTAATTTTTTAAAAAGACTATTGGTAACGAAAAGTTTTTTAATCTTGCTTTTTTCTAAATCTTCTGAGGCTCTTCCGGAAAAGACTCCGTGGGCAACAGCAGCATAAATTTCTCGAGCTCCCAAATTATGCAAAATTTTAGCCGCACCAAATAAGGTGCTGCCGGTGTCTAAGATATCATCAACCAAAACAACGGTTTTGTCCTTGAAGTCTATGTCTAGTTTTGCAAATTTAACTCTTGAAAGGAAACGTTTCTTTTTTACTACTAAAATATTTTTTATTCCAAAATGCTTAGCAAAAAGACTAGCTCGGGAACGCGCGCCATAATCTGGAGCGACAACGATCGTTTCGTTTTTGGGAGACAAAAACTTTTTTACTACCTTTGCTAGGAGGGGCATGACGCTAAGTGGTTTTGATTTTTTTAGATATTTAAAAATGGTTGGCGAGTGCGGCTCTAGTATACGAAACTCAACACAAAGATTATTAAGCAAGCGGCAAATCAGCTTAAGCCTATGTCCTTCTCCAGGATTGTCAATTTTATCAGCACGAGCATAACCAAAATATGGAATAAACACTTTGGGTTTGCCGCCATTTTCTAGGATGGCTTGCGTTAAAAATAATAATTCTAACAAATTTTCTGTCGGCGCTTCAGTTCCACCGATAATCAAAACTTTTTTACCTTTAACATTGCCCAAAATACGAACATAAAGCTCGCCATCGCTAAAATGATAACGCTCCAATTGGCCAATTTTAACACCTTTAATTTTTGCGAGTGCGGATATTAAGTGAGAGCTGGATTGAGTGGTAAAAATTAGCATGAAAGTATTAGCATGAAAGCATTAAAGCATAAAAACAAGGGAGGGTTTTTCTTTTGTTCTTGTGTTCTTGTACTCTTATGATCTAGTGCTCCAGTGTTTTCATGATTTCAATAACTTCTTCATCGGCTACTTGCGGGAAGTTTTGGTAAAACTCTCCGATAGCGCCAAAAAATAATGGCTGATCTAGGACAACACC
>CAZVIU010000053.1:0-6552 GCA_964626935.1 uncultured Gammaproteobacteria bacterium | reverse complement strand
ACTTAGAAACGAAATATAAATGTAAGGTTCAGGATATCCATAAAGCTGGTTTGGCCCTAAAGCGCGAACGCCACGCTAATGAAGCTGGAATTGGTCGTGATTTTTACGATCGATTTCGTAAGCGCATTATGTTTCCAATTCATGATGCTTGGGGTCATGTCGTTGGTTTTACCGGTCGGATCATGCCCGAAGACGAGACCCGCAACGACCTTGGCGGCAAATATGTGAATACTCCGGGGACGCTTATTTACAACAAAAGCAATATTCTCTATGGCCTAGCTTTTGCCCGCGAGGCCATTAAAAAAGAAAATAAAGCAGTCATAGTTGAGGGCAATATGGATGTTATCAGTTCGCATCAGGCCGGGGTAACCAATGTTGTCGCCGCTTCTGGAACCGCCTTAACACTTCCACAGATAAGACTATTAAAGCGCTTTACAAATAATTTGGTCTTGGCTTTCGACGCTGACTTAGCTGGCGAAGGAGCGAGCGCGCGCGGTATTGAAGAAGCCTTGCGCGAAAATATGAATGTAAAAGTATTAAGAATGCCTGAAGACGAAAACGGCGCCATAGCTAAAGATCCAGATGAATTAATTAGGAAATCGCCTGATTTATGGCAAAAAGCCGTTGACGAGGCCCTACCATTTCCAGAGTATATTTATTGGAAGGCCGGGCACGGTCGGGATTTGCAAAAAATAGAGGATAAGAAATATTTGGCTAACGCGCTAGCTTCGGCTATCGCTTTAATCAATGATCCTCTAGAATGCTCCATGTGGATAAAAGAAATATCTGGCCGGCTTAATCTTTCGGAAACTTCTTTTGAAGAGACTGTCAATCATACACAAAAAACGGCTCAACCAAGCCGTAATACAACTGAGACAATGGCTAAAAGTCCAGTACGGCTATTAAATAGACGGCGCCAGCTTGAAGAGCGCATTTTATCAATCTGTCTATTTAATCCCATTTTATGGGAAGAAAACCCCAAGCTCACTGATCTATCAATTGTTTCTTCAACTGATCTTAGGCGCCTTTTAGAAACACTGCCGGCGTGCTATAATAATGAAGCTAAGATTTTTAAAGAAGAATTGCTTAAAGAAAACCTAAAAGCCTTGGGGATAAACCCGGAGCTTTTTGATATTTTGCTGCTTTTAGCCAGCAATGATCTTGTTGAAGTTTCGAGAGAAGATTTACACATTGAATTTAAAAAATGTTTTAGCGAATTACAAAATATGGATTTGCGCGAAACGCGCCAGAGTTTAACCGAAGAATTACGTCAAGCTGAACGACTAGGAGATTTTACTAAGATCCATGAATTATCAAAAAGGTTAAACGAACTAATGTACAAATAATTAAAGTGGGTTTTAAATCTCGTGCCAAAAAAATCTTTAAAACGTTCAAAAAAGAAAACTTCTGTTCGCAAAACTGCTAAAAAAAGATTGATCAGGATTTTAGCTACGCCGCCGCAAGAAGAGCAATTAAACACGCTTGCCAAAAAAGCGCAAATGTTAGGATTTATTAGCGAAGCGGAAATATTATCAACTTTCAAAGACTTGGAAGATTACGTTCCTCTTTATGAAATATTTTTAGACAGGTTGGATAGAATGGGCGTGCAAATTATTGAGCTGCGCGAAGGACTTTTGGGCAGAAAAACTGATGTTCAAGAGGCTTTGGGAAAAATTAAAGGGGCGCCGGCTGAAGAAAAGAAAAAAATCACGCTTGAGGTTAGTGATATCCAAGCTGATTCAGTCCAGCAGTATTTGCGTGAAATTGGAAAAATTCCTCTTCTAACCGGCGAGGAAGAGGTTGCTTTAGCCAAAAGAAAAGAACGTAATGATAAAGAAGCAGAGAATCGACTAATTGCCGCCAATCTGCGTTTAGTTGTTTCCATTGCTAAGAGATTTGTTGGTAAAAGTTTGTCGCTCCTGGATTTAATCCAAGAAGGTAACCTTGGTCTTTTTCGAGCGGTAAAAAAATTTGAATATCGCAAGGGCTATAAATTTTCAACTTACGCGACTTGGTGGATCAGACAAGCTATTACTCGGGCTTTAGCCGATCAATCGCGCACTATCCGCATACCCGTGCACATGGTTGAAACAATAAATAAGTTTCAAAGCGTTGAGCGGCAGCTTATTCAGGATTTGGGCCGCGAACCAATGCCCGAAGAAATCGCTGCTGAAATGAGCGAAACAGTTGAAAAAATTAATCACATTATTAAAATTTCACAAGACACGGTTTCTTTAGAAACTTCAGTCGGCGATGATGATGAAGATTCAACACTAGAAGATTTTATTGAGGATATTAAAAATGCCAGCCCTGACAGGGTAGCAGCCCTGCAGCTGCTTCGCGACTATGTTAAGAATGTAATTAAGGATTTAACACCGCGCGAACAAAAAATTCTGGAAATGCGTTTTGGCTTGGCTGACGGCATCACCCACACCCTAGAAGAGGTTGGCCGCGAATTTGATGTTACTCGCGAGCGTATTAGACAAATTGAAGCCAAATCCTTAGAAAGAATGCGCGAGCACGGAGGAATCGCCAAATTAAGAGATTATTAACTTTATGAGAGATCGAATCTTAACAACTTAATGGTTTAATGATTGAACAAACGACTCAATGACTTAATAACTTAGTGACTTAATAAAATGCCTCGACAACGTCCTGAATTTTTTAACGAACTGCCCTTTGAAGAATTACCAGTCGATGAATTGATTGAAATTACTAAAGAATCAACTGACGATGATGAGGTTCGGAGCTTGACCGACGCACTAGATCGGTTTGAAGAAGAATTAATTGCCAAAAGATTTCGTGAAGCAATTAAGCCCGGCTGGATAAGCAGATGGCAGCGCGTGGAAAAACGAATCAAACAAATATTGTTAATCGTCGGGTTAAGCGGCACGCCTGGCGCTATTTTAGCGTCTTATCAAAACCAAAAAGAAAGTCGTCAAATTTGGGTGCCGGCCGTCCGGGTTCATGTAGATCAATCTGATGAAGGAAAAACCAAAGAACAGCAAGAACGTTTGCGAACTCATTTGGCGCATGAATTGGGTAAAGATTTTATCTGGGAATTAAACGAAGCCGAGGGTGGGATTACTAAAACTTTACAAGATTCTATCGATTTGGAAGAAGGGATAAAAAAGACGGAAACGCCAACATTAAAGGTAAGTAATTTTGAAAAGATTGATAAAAGGACTACGAAGTTAATACAGAGCATCTTAGAGGAAACTTTCCCTAAGGAGTGGCAAAATAATATCGCCGAGGTCAGTTATACTGACAAAATTTTGTTAATGCCTGCGGGTTTGGGATCAAAAATTAGTAAAAACGCCTTAGCCACATGTGAAGGGGCCCTTGGTCAAAATGCCGCTAAGATTGTTTTTGGTCTAGACGCCCGATCAACGCACCCAAGATATATATTTAGCCAAACCCTACTTCATGAACTTGCTCACGCTATTGATCCTTTGCGATTTGATGATTTATCAGCTGATGAACGGCTAAATTTTATGCAAAGATTAACTAAACGAGTCCAGGCCCCAGATAGATTTAAATCTGCTTATGTAGAAAATATTGAGAATCCGGATCTGCAAAAACAACAACACCATCGCGCTACTGAATATTGGGCTGAAATCTTTTCTTTATATTTAGAAAATCCTTTAAGAGTTGATTTACCCGAAAGAGACATTCAGCTCATTAAAGACTACTTATTAATAACTGGGGGGTTGGATTTTGATGAATTAACTGCGGCGGAGAAACGTCAAGAACTTATTTTTGAACATCTTTTTAAACCAAAAATTATAGAAATCACCAGAGCGCTCGGAACTATTTATCATCAGGATTTTTTGTCAAAATTAGAAAAATATTTGGAAGCTGCTTTGGGCTGGAGACAAACACCCAAAGCCGGTCCGAAAACGCTAAGCGGATTTCAAGCTGTTGAACTCACTAAAAAAATTAGGGACGTTTGGACGCGGTTAGAAACCCTTGACTATTTGGATATAAATCCCTGGTTAACTAGATGGTTTATGATACAAAATTTTTATGCCGCAGCTTCGTTTGATGTCTATTCTTCCAAACCGTGGACAAAAAAATTACCAGAGCTCGCTCGTTTACAAACCATGTACGAAAATAAATTTACTAAACATCTAAATAGACTAGCTAAACCTAAACGAAATCAAGCGGATAAATTATTCGCCCAGATGGACGAACTGGTCTTCTCATATGGAAACGAAGCATTATATCTCTTAGCCTCGTACGATATCGAGGAATACTCGGACTCGTCCAGGCGCGAAGAGCGCCCATAATTATATGGTTTTAATAATTGAGGACCAGGTTAGTAATAGTCTAGCTGTTATTCAACCTAAAGAGCGGAAGATTATTTGGTTTTCTGGCAGTAAAGTTTTTAAAGATATTATTTCTAAAATTCTTGCGTCAAATCCTAAATTGCGCGAGGAGATTTTTGATCCTAAAAATGATCAAATCACTGCTTATCTTAAAGAAGTTAGGACTGGGGACAAGAATTTTTTCGAAGCTCTGCGACAAGAGTTTGAGCGGCAAGGATTTTGGGCGCGGCTTATAAGTCCAGCCGGCGCTAAGCTTCAGCTTGCTCTGCGTCATTCATTGCTTTCTCCAAAGCTTCAGGATATTATAAAATATAATTTACCAAAATTAGCTGATGAACAAATTAATAAAATACTTTTAGAGTTACGCTCGGCTTAACTCAATAACCAAGAGGTCAGATCTCGCGCCTTAAAATGTTTGAAATCGGATCTTGTGTTGCGCCCTACTCAGAGATCCGGTCTTAAAATACTTTAAATCGGATCTTAATTACTCAATAACTCAATGACTTAATGACTTAACACATGACGCAAGTTTTATATCGTAAATATCGTCCGAAGACTTTTTCTGAATTAACTGGCCAAGATACGACCAAGACGATTTTACAAAATGAAGTGGCTACGGACCAGATTGCCCACGCTTATTTATTTTCCGGTTCGCGCGGTGTTGGCAAGACTTCAGTTGCAAGAATCCTAGCCAAGGCTATAAATTGTTTGGAGCGCAAATCAGGTGAATTTGAGCCCTGCAATAATTGCACTTCTTGCCTAACTATTAACGAGGGCAAGTGTTTTGATATTTTAGAAATTGACGCGGCCTCGCACACTGGAGTTGATAATGTGCGTGAAAACATCATTGAAGGCAGTCGTTTTCCGCCGTCACAGACAAAATACAAAGTATTTATTATTGATGAAGCGCAGATGCTCTCGCGCGGCGCTTTTAACGCCTTACTTAAAACTTTAGAAGACGCGCCAGCGCAAGTAGTTTTTATTTTAGCCACTACCGAACTGCACAAAGTGCCAGAAACGGTCGCCTCTCGCTGTCAACAGTTTATCTTTAAACGAATTTCTGCAGACGCGCTAATTGAGAAATTAAATCAGTTGGCTGCAAAAGAAGGGATCGGGCTTACAAGTGAGGTTGCCCAAGCCATTGCTGATAATGCCGCTGGTTCATTGCGCGATGCCTTGGGATTACTCGGACAATTAATTTCTCTGGCTGACGAAAATAGTCAAATTACTATGACTGCGGCAGAATTGGTTTTACCAAAATCAAACAAAAACGCGCTGGCCAAATTCTATGAATTATTACGTGAAAAAAATACCAATGAACTTCTTATATTGATTACTGGCTTGGTAGAAGAGGGGACTGATGTGGAAAAATTCTATGATGATTGCGTCATTTTTGGCCGTGAGCTGATTTTAGAAAATCCCGCTGGCAATAAAGAATTAGTTATCTTTTTGGAAAATCTACTTAAGAAAAAGAGCTTAGCTAAATTTTCACCACTGCCGCAATTGCCTTTAGAATTAGCTGTGGTTAACTTCTGTTGTAATCAAGGTGTCTTTACGCAGATAATTACGCAGAAAAATGCAGAAATTTTAAAAACGCGACAAACTTCTGTAGAAGCGACACTTGCGCAACAGAACCCCCTTACAATAAAAAATCAAAATCAAATATCCCCAGAAATAAGCATTACTCTTGATCAAGTAAAAGAACGTTGGAGTGAATTTTTGGAAAAAATAAGCGTAGAAAATCATTCCTTACCGATGATTTTGCGTTTGGCCGAGCCGCGAGAGTTAACTGGCGATATATTAAAGATTGCTGTGCAATATCGGTTTCATCGTGAACGTTTGAACGAATCTAAAACACGCGCTATAGTGGAAAAATTTCTTAGGGAAATTTTTAATCAGCCCCTACGCATTGAAGCGCAGGTTAGTGAGCAGGCGCTCCAAAATCAACCATCTATTTTACATACTGTTCTTCAAGAATTTGGCGGCAGGGTAGTTGAATAGCAGGAATACAATGCCCAGCAAATTTTCTGGCTTTTTGCATCAAAGCCGTTTTTTAAATTTATGTCCAGCCAAAAATAATTCTGGTTAATTTCCGGGACAGGGATTCGAACCCCAATTTTCGCGTCCAGAGCGCGACGTCCTACCATTAGACGATCCCGGAGTAATTGGCCTAGATAATAAGCAGGTTCCTGACCTGCTGTCCCACCATTAGACGATCCTATAA
>CAZVIU010000052.1:0-6838 GCA_964626935.1 uncultured Gammaproteobacteria bacterium | reverse complement strand
GCCTAGTCTCGTGGGCTCGGAGATGTGTATAAGAGACAGCCTTGGAAATTGATCGAGCGATGCTGGCATTTTTAGTTGATGCTTATGAAGAAATAGCCGGCGGCCGAACAACTACAACAGAATCTAATAAAGAAAAAGAAGTGATTTTGCGTCTGCATAAAGATCTTGCGCCAATTAAGATTGCGATTTTGCCGCTGACTAAAAAAGAGCCGCTTAAAAATTTGGCGCAGGAAATTTATCAAGATTTGCGGCATTATTGGAGTTCAGATTATGATGAAAAAGACTCTATTGGCCGCCGCTACCGCAGACAAGATGAGGTTGGCACGCCATATTGCTTAACAGTAGATTTTGATTCGCTTGAGGACAAAAAAGTGACCGTGCGCAAACGCGATACTATGAAACAGGAGCGTATAGCTATTGAGGAATTAGAGGACTGTTTTTGTGAGCTACTCGAATAGATTAGTATTATGCTTTTTCGTAAACTAACTCTTAAAAACGGCGCTCGCCTAATTTCAGTTCCGCAGCAAAATACGCAAGCGGTAACAGTTTTAGTTTTATTCCGCGTTGGTTCGCGCTATGAAACACGCAACATTAGTGGTGTTTCTCACTTTTTAGAGCATATGATGTTTAAAGGCACGCGGCGGCGACCGACTACTTCGCATATTTCACGCGAGCTTGATTCTTTAGGTGCTGAATACAATGCCTTTACTGGCAAAGATTACACTGGTTACTATATTAAAATTGATGCGAGACACGCCAGTCGGGCGCTTGATATGCTTGAGGACATGCTTTATCATTCAAAATTTGATAAGACAGAATTTAACCGTGAACGTAAAGTAATTCATGAAGAAATTCACATGTATCGCGACAATCCAATGATGCGTATAGAAGAATTGATTGAAGAAGAGATTTTTGCCGGCAATACTCTGGGCTGGCCAATTGCCGGCACTGAAGAGACAATGAACCAAATAGCTCACGCCCACCTAGTTAATTACCATAAAAATTATTATATTCCTCAAAGGACAGTGGCGGTTGTAGCTGGAAATGTGTCTTCCTTAACTGTTGATTTAGCAGAAAAATTATTTTCAAAAGCTCATGGTTGCGAAGGGACAGGGCCAGAATTTAAAAAATTTCATCCCTTATCCTTTAAAAGACTAGGCACTGCGGTTATCCCCAAGCAGAGAATGGCGCCGCGTGTTAAAATAGAATATAAGGATACTGAACAGGCGCAGCTGGCTTTAGGTTGGCCAGCTTATAAATATCTGGATAAGCGTTTGCCCGCGCTCTTGCTTTTATCCACAATTTTAGGCGGTACAATGAGTTCGCGACTTTTTATTTCAGTGCGTGAAAGGCGGGGATTAGCTTATTATGTGCGTACTGGAGTTTATGTTTATGAAGATATTGGTAGTTTTCAAGTTCGGGCCGGATTGGCGCGTGGCCGTATGGAAGAAGCGCTCCAAACGATTATGGATGAACTTAGCAAGATTAAACGCAGTGGCGTTACTGCTGAAGAGATTCACAGAGCTAGAGAAAATATTCGCGGGAAACTTGCTATTGAGCTTGAAGAATCATCAGAGATCGCTTCTTTTTACGGACGGCAAGAGCTTTTCACCAATAAAATGTTAACACCAGAAGAGAAAATCAAACTCATTTTAAAAGTAACCAGAGACGAGGTTAGGGCAGTCGCTCAAGATATTTTAAAACAAGATCAGCTATCAATAGCCACAATCGGACCGTATAAAGACGAAAAGCTTTTTTTAAAATTTTTGCATCTTTAAATGCAAAAATCAAAATTTTAAGCGAAGCGATTATGCCCAAGGCCTTAGCCCCCAAATCCCAATTAGTTAAAATTAAATCTGATCTCGCCTTAATTCCTCTAAAAGAAGCTGTGATGTTTCCGCGGCTTTCTGTTCCACTCGTCATTGGCGAAGATCGGTCGGTTAAAGCCCTTGAAGAAGTGTTGAAATCAGACAACATGGCTTTTTTTGTGGCTACCCACGAAGCGCCGCCATCAGAAATAAAGAAAGAACATCTTTACGAGATTGGCACAGTGGCCAAAATTTTAGAGACCGTGCGCCAGCCGGATAATTCTTATCGCGTTTTTATTGAGGGTCTATCCCGAGCGCGTCTTAAAGAGTATTTGAGAGAAGACCCCTATTTTAAAGTAAAAATTGAACTTTTGCCCGAACCAGAAGTTAAAAAAACTGAAAAAGTTGAAGCCCTAATGTATTCGGTGGTTAATCAATTTAAAGAAGTAGTCAACATGGGCGCGACTGTTCCCTTTGATGTGCTTTTGGTCATCATGAATATCACTGATCCGTGGCAGTTGTCTGATTTGATTGCCGTGAATATGGATTTTAAAGTTACCGATAAGCAAGCCCTGCTTGAAGCTAATGACGCTGAAGACAAGCTTAATAAATTAAGTCAGGCGCTGGGGCGGCAGGCTAAAGTTTTGCGCATGGCTCGCAAAATTCAAGCTGATACTGGGAAAGAACTTTCCAAAATGGAAAAAGAAATGATGTTGCGTGAACAGTTGAAGACAATTGAAAAAGAGTTAGGTATTATTGGTGGACGCAGTGAAGTGCAAGACTTGCGTGAAAAAATAGAAGCAGCCGGCATGCCGGATAATGTTAAACAAGTGGCTACAAAAGAACTTGGCCGACTTGAAGGTATGCCTTCGTTTAGTCCGGAAATTTCCTATATTCGCACCTATCTTGATTGGTTAATCAGTGTTCCTTGGGCAAAAAAAGATGAAAGCAAGATTGACCTCAAGGCGGCGCGAACTGTTTTAGATCAGGATCATTACGGATTAGATAAAGTTAAAGAGCGCGTTTTGGAATATTTAGCTGTACAAAAATTAGTTGGAAAAATTCGTGGACCAATTCTTTGTTTTGCCGGTCCGCCGGGAACTGGAAAAACTTCTATTGGAAAATCCATTGCCCGGTCACTAGGTCGGAAATTCGTGCGTATTTCGCTTGGCGGCATTCGCGATGAAGCAGAAATTCGCGGCCATCGCCGAACTTATGTTGGCGCTCTACCCGGTCGCATTATTCAAGGACTTGTGCAAGCCGGAACTCGTAATCCAATTTTCATGCTTGATGAAATTGATAAAGTCGGCGCGGATTTTCGCGGCGATCCTTCGGCTGCCCTGCTTGAAGCCCTTGATCCAGAACAAAACTATGCTTTTTCTGATCATTATGTGGAAGTGCCAGTTGATTTATCCGATGTCATGTTTATTACTACTGCCAATATGCTGGATACTGTTCCGCCAGCCTTGCGTGATCGTATGGAAGTTATTGAATATCCGGGTTACACCGAAGATGAAAAATATCACATTGCCCGCAAATATCTTCTGCCCAAACAAATGGAAGCCAATGGTTTAAAAGTAGAACATTTGGAAATTGTTGATCAAGCTATTCGTGAAGTTATTCGTTATTATACTCGCGAGGCCGGAGTTAGGAATTTGGAAAGAGAACTTTCAGCAATTTGCCGAAAAGTCGCTCGGGAAGTGGCTGAAGGAAATGCCGTTGGTAAAGTGACTGCCCGAGAAATAGATTTAGAAAAGTATCTCGGGCCGCATAAATTTAGTATGACCTTGGCTGAAAAAGGTGATGAAGTTGGCGTAGTTACAGGACTTGCTTGGACCGAGGCTGGCGGCGATATTTTGATGATTGAAGCAACACGCATGCCGGGCAAGGGCAACCTGATTTTAACCGGTCATTTGGGAAAAGTTATGCAAGAATCAGTGCAAGCGGCCCTATCTTTCGCCAGGAGTAAGGCAGACAAATTAAAGATAAAAGACGCCTCGCTCAAAAATGAAGATATTCATGTACATGTGCCGGCTGGCGCGATTCCTAAAGACGGGCCATCAGCCGGCGTGGCTATGGCCGTGGCTTTGGTTTCTATTTTAACTGGCAAAAAAGTTCGCAAGGAAGTAGCTATGACCGGCGAGGTAACGCTTCGCGGTAATGCCATGGAAATTGGTGGGGTTAAGGAAAAAGTGCTGGCGGCTCATCGAGCTGGGATCAAAACTGTAATTTTGCCATGCGATAATGAAAAAGATTTAGTTGAAATACCAGAGCATATAAAAAAAGATTTAAAATTTGCTTTTGTATCTAATATGGATGAGGTGTTTAAAGTAGCGCTGGTGTAGTTTTTGTAGGCGGCAGGAAAATACTCTAAAAAGACGCAGTCGCTCGCCCCAGCGAGGTTCGCGCTGCTCGGTTCTCAGCTTTGCTCCTCCGATTAACATCGGAGACCATGCCCGCAAAGCCTCCGAAACGCTTTTTATAGTATTTTCCTGCCACCCTTTTTAGCATCTCTAGAAGAGAAAAATCTGGTGATATAAAAAAACTCGGGAAGTTCCCGAGCTATTTTATATGTTATTCTGATCCGCCAGGCGGCGGAGAAGAATCTCAGAGTCATAAATTTTCGAAAGTTTATTTTTTAAAAGGTACTATCTTTCAGCAACCCAGGCTACTCTTATATCCACCTCATTGCCTTTAGTACTTGACCAGTCCCAACTTGCTTCAAAACCCATTTCTATTTTTTGCAGCTCGTCAATCACTCGCGTAAGCGTTTCAGCGTCGTCAGCGTTACAAACTGTCATGGCCCCCAAAAGGGCTGCTTTCTTAAAACCCATCCGAGCCGCTTCTTCAGCTCGTCTTAAGACTCGAAATTTAAGACTATTAACTAATACCTCTAATCTCTTGCTATCTCGTGATCTCCTTGCCCAAGCTTCCGTTGTCAATCTACGTAAGGTGTTGGCATTTGGTAGCGCCATCCTCGTCCTCCTAATAAAGCTATCCTAGCACATAGACATCAGTGTGTCAAGAACAGTACAATAATATTAAGTCACTAAGTCACTAAGTCGCTGAGTTACTAATTTAACGAATTAATTACTTAATAACCTAGTGACTTAATAAATGACTTAATGATTAGTGACTCAATGACTTACTAAATGACTCGTCGTCCTGATTATACTTTAATAATTGTTTCCTTCATTTTAGTTATTTTTGGTTTGGTGATGCTGGCTTCAGCTTCAGCGCCAGTGGCATTTTCTAAGTTCGGCGACAGCTTTTATTATCTAAAGAGGCAGTTGCTTCGTGGTTTTTTGCCTGGTCTTATATTTTTTTTAATTTTGGCGCGCATTGATTATAGAATTTGGAAAAAGGCCGGCTGGCTTTTTTTAGCATTATCAGTAGTTTTACTTCTAGGTGTTTTTGTTCCTGGTCTTGGGGCTGATTTTGGCAAAGCCCGAAGCTGGATTCATTTTGGACCCCTGACCTTACAGCCAGCTGAATTGGTTAAAGTAACTTTTTTAATTTTTCTTGCTTTTTGTTTAGAAAAAATTAGCGATTGGCAGCTTGTTCGATGGAAAAGATTGGCAATCTTTTTATTTTTTAGCGGCCTTGTCTCCGACTTGATCTTGCTTCAAGGCGATTTAGGCACAGGAATTATTGTCTTTGCCTCGGCGGTGACAGTTTATTTTGTTTTTGGCGCAAAATTATCAGAGTTAGGAATTATTGCTGGACTAGGCGGAGCAGCATTTTTGGCCATGATAAAAATCGCGCCCTATCGTTTGGCGCGTATTATGACTTTTATGAATCCAAGTTTAGACCCGCAAGGAATTGGCTATCAAATAAATCAGGCGCTAGTAGCGGTTGGTTCCGGCGGGCTTTTAGGCCGAGGACTGGGTAGTTCAAGACAAAAATATCAATATTTACCAGAGGTTACGGCCGATTCAATTTTTGCCATTATTGGTGAGGAGTTTGGATTTGTAATTTCGGTGGTCCTATTATTTTTATTTTTTAGTTTTGCTATGCGAGCTATGGCTATCTCGCGCCGCGCGCCTGACATTTTTGGACGACTCCTATCTAGTGGCATTGCCGCTTGGATTGTTATTCAAACTCTTGTTAATGTCGGCGGTATCATTGGCCTTATGCCCTTAACCGGCCTCCCCCTGCCATTTATAAGTTATGGCGGCACGAGCTTAGCCAGCACCCTGGCGGCATTAGGAATTTTAGTGAATATCTCTAAATATAGAAGATGATTTTAAAAAAACACCACAAGGGTGTTTTTAGTAATTTAATGTTCTACCCCAACAATATGAGTCACGGGAAGAGATGCAGTTAGCCAGTCGATAGCGAGACTTTTCTATGTAAAGAGGGACCAATTCATTTTCTTTTAGGTTCAAGCACATCTCTAGAGCATGCCGAGCATAGTTATTAGCAGTGACTGAAAATAGTACCCGCACGCCATCAGAATTTAATATAAAACCACACTCCACTAGCCCTGGTTTTTCATTTCTTGAATGTTCTATTGCGGCCCCGACTACAGCCCCTCCTACACCAGCAAACAGACCCCCAACAATAGCACCTGCTACTGGATTTCCTGGACGATTTTTAAGGGTAACAACATCGGTACTTTCTACTGTGCCAAAAGTGAATTTCATGGAGCTTTTATTATTAATCGATGTTTGCGCCTCTTTTTTATATGATAGACAGGCGGGATTAATAAATAAAAGCGTAAGAAAGCCGATATAAAGATGCTTATGTATAGCGTATCTCAAAATTTTAAACAGCGTTCCCATTCATCTCCTCCTATTTATTCTTTAGAGAGGGTATCACAATTATTCATCTTTGTCAAGGTCCCCTTGCTGAAATGCCCCTTTTTTATTATCATTATTTAATCTATGCGTATTCTCTTTACCGGCGGTGGCACGTTGGGCTCGGTTACGTCATTGTTAGCTATTACGGTAAAAATTCGGGAAAAACAGCCTGACGTGGAATTTATTTGGATTGGCACTCGCTATGGACCAGAGCGCGAAGTAGTAGAA
>CAZVIU010000051.1:0-6863 GCA_964626935.1 uncultured Gammaproteobacteria bacterium | reverse complement strand
AAATTTACGCATTTCGCAACGAAAAATTATTATGCAAGAGGTCTTATGAGCTAAAACCCCACCAATTGAATCTCCTCCTCAAGTTCAATGCCAAATTTTTGAAAAACTGCCTGTTTAATTTTCTGCACCAAATCTACAACATCTTGTGCTCGCGCTCGACCACGATTTAGCACAAAATTACCATGTTTAGTTGATACTTCAGCATCGCCCAGCTTCAGCCCCAAAAGCCCGGCCTGTTCCACCAACCAGCCTACGGGAATTATTTCTTGATCTAAAAATTCCTTTGGTATTTCAAAACTAAATCCATGATTTTTAATTTCCCAACGCTTTGGTCCGCCTCGGGCGGGCTTTACGTCGGGACTTAATTCATAATTCTTAAAAATGCACCCGGCGCTTGAACCATCAAGCGGCTGCTTGGCTTTACGTAACGCTAAATTTTCTCGAATCCGCTCCAAACATTTTTTTGGATCATCTTTCTGCAACTCCAACTCAATAGATAAAATAATCGGCGCTGGCTTCATCTGCTTAAAAATACTGTTACGATAATTAAACGCGCAATCTAGGTTGTTTATTTCTCGAGCTTTCCACCCCCAATTATAATTTGTCAATTCACGTGAATTAGCGAATTGCTCTTGCGGCGCTAAAATCTTAACGCGCGAGACAACCTTCTTGATTTCTCCGCCAAAACAACCAGCATTGCCGCGAATAGCACCGCCAATTGTCCCGGGCAAAGATATTGCCCACTCAAAACCAGTAAGCCCCACGTCCACAGTCTTCCTTGCAACGAGTGCAGAGAGCGCGCCCGCTTCCGCAGTAACTCGTAGGCCATTAATTTTAATACCTCGATTCGCGGCCTTAATTACTAATCCGTCAAACCCGTCGTCAGAAAGAAGTACGTTACTTCCACCTCCTATAACAAAAGACTGCTCACGGTTATCCTGCACCCATCGAACTGCCTCTATAATTTCATTTGCAGTCTTCGCTTCAAAAAAATATTTCGCAAGGCCCCCAATACGAAAATTTGTGTATTTCGAGAGTGGTTCGTTTTTAATAAAACGGTTCGAGATCATTGTGGCTAGCCAGAAATTAAATAAATCCTTTTATCAAAGCTCCCCCTTTCTTTGCGACGTTTTATTTTAAATTTCGCGATTGCTTTATAATCAAGTGCTTCGTTTTTAATGATCGCATCGACAACCTCTAGAACATCGGATAGCTCCTTTTCCAAGTCTCGAGCAGTTTTGGCAGCATTAACCTCTCCTGCTTCCTCAAGCAGTTTCAAACGAAGCAGTTTCTTGTACTCATTATCATCTAAAATTTTTGTTATAGGACTTCCTCCCTCTTTTTTTATAATTTCCGGAATACGATCCCGAACCAATTTATTACATATTTTTCTTTCCATAAAAATGATACGAATTATGTAAAGCCACACTATCATACTTTATAGTATGATAGTGAATGATTTTTATGACCTCCTCCTTTTCTCTAGAATATTTTTATAACCATTGCGCCCAAAATTCAACCATCGAGACACCCGGGCTATCGTTGGCTCGCCTACTCCTAACGTCTTCCTGATTTGTGCGTACGTTAAACCACTAACGAGCATAGCGGCAATCTGTAGTCTTCTGATAATCATGAGTCTTTCTTGCCGATTTAAAATATCCTTCAAGAAATCTTTAATTTCAGTTTTCGTTTTCAATTTCGTAATGGCAGCGCAAAACTCATCTAACAAATCATCTTGTTTTTGATAGGAAATTCTATTTTGGTTATATTTCGCCATATTTCTTCATAAGACCTCTTGCATAATAATTTTTCGTTACGAAATGCGTAAATTTTGAAGCGAAAAATGTGCAGGGCGACGAAGCCTTATACAGAGTATAAGGCGAGGAGCCCCCAAAATCAAGGGCGAAGCCTGAACATTTTGCAGCCGAAATTTACGCATTGTAGTAGAAAAGATTATTTTGCAAGAGGTCTATACTATCATACTATAAAGTATGATAGTATGCGGTAAAGATTAGTGCGCAAATTTTCGGGCGATTTTATCAATATCGCCGGCGCCCATCACGATAACAATATCATTTGGCACAATGATGGCGCGTGTCATGCGTTCGGCCTCATCCAAATTCTTGGCAAACTGTAGATGGGTATTTGTCTTTTTTATCTCGTCGAAAAGTTGCTGCGAGCTCACCGCGGCATCTTCGGCATCCTCGCGACCAGTTACATCATAGATTTCAGTAAGTACAAGTATGTCTGGGGTCAGGAGCGCCTGGACAAAATCATCAAATAGTCTTCGCGTTCGATTACGCTGATGCGGTTGAAACACAAGAACGATTCGACGGTCTGGATAAAATTCACGCGCCGCCTGGACAGTTTCTCGTATAGCAGTTGGATGATGGCCGTAGTCAGAAATAATAATCGCGCCGCCCCTCTCCCCTACTTTTTCAAAACGACGCCAAATTCCAGAAAAATTCTCCAACGTCTCTTTAATAATTTCTGGTAAAATACCTAAGTTCAAGGCCGCGCTGACCGCGGCCAGGGCATTATAAATATTAAATCTACCGGGTATTTGCAAAGAAAAACTACCCAGAACTTCTTCGTGTTTTGTGGTGCGCAAAATATCAAAATACTGATGTCCGGGCTTAATTAAAATATTCTTTGCCATATAATCAGCTGGCAGGTCTACACCATAATTACTGATTGTCAACTGTGAATTGCCAATCGCACGTACCACTTCCTCACTCGCACAATCATCGCTGTTATAAATTAAAAACCCATCATTTGAAAGTTTTTTAATATAATTGACAAAGGTTTCTTTAATATGATTAAGATCGCGGTAAAAATCCAGGTGATCTTCTTCAACATTGGTCAGCACAATCATCTGCGGCTGGATTTTTAACATATGCGCGTTGTATTCGCAAGCCTCAACTACTAAATATTTGCTTTTACCTAAACGTAAATTACCATCGGGAAATGTTTTAACTTTACTACCGACAATTACTGTTGGATCAAGTCCGGCCCTTTCCAAAATTAAACCAAGCATAGCCGTGGTTGTGCTTTTGCCATTGGTGCCAGAGATAGCAACGGTAAGATATTGTTTTGATAATTCTCCCAAGAAATCAAAATAACTTACCTCGCGCACTCCTCGGCTTCTTGCGGCCAGGCGTTCGGGGTTGTTACTAGGTACGGCTGAAGAATATATCAACAAATCCAAATCTTTTGGCAAGTTGGTCGCCTTGTGTCCATAAATAATTTTTACGCCGCGGCCTTCAAGTTCTATAGTTATCTCGGTCTTAGTCGCGTCAGAACCGCTCACTCTCGCGCCTCGATATAACATCATTTTAGCTATGGCCGAAACACCAACACCGCCAATGCCAACAAAATGAACATATTTAATTTTTGAAAAATTCATATCTATATTATATAATAAAACGCTTCGTCAGAGCGAAGCGCTTTTAGTTTTTCAATTTCGACCCACTCGCTGGCTTGGCTCGAAGCGCCTCAAGAACTGGTCCGCCAAACATTTGTCCAACGCCGCAAATCATGCAAACTCTTTCTTCTTGATCAGCCCAAGCGTTTGATGGTCTATTACAAACAGTGCAACCATAAAGCTCCAGCTTGCCGCAGGCGGCGCATTTAAAAATTATTCGCCCGCCTTGACGGTGGCCCGATTCCATAAGCACGCCATCTTCACATTCGTAACAAGTAAAAGGAACTCTTTGCCAAAAAATATCTAGCTCTTGCGGCGTTGTGCCAACTTCTTCATAAGACAATCTGTTGGCGCGAATAACTATATCTAAAAGTTCAACCATTCTAAATTTGCCAGCGCGACAAAGAGCAAGAAAATCTTTCGCTGCCGCCAAAGCATCTTCCTTTTTGATCATTTTTCCTCCCTTTTTCTTTTCTTACAGAGACACTGAAAATACTTTAAAAAAGCGTCTTTTAAAGTATTTTTCTGTCGCCGTTATTCCTTTTTTGAGGAGATCTCTGACAATAAGACGTTTTCAACCAAAATCCCTCTGGGTCTAAAAATCCGATCAAGTTCATTTTTAATGTCAATCTCGACCGCGTCACGATGAGCGCTAACCATATCTTGAAGTCCATAGCGTGAAGCAATCATGCGCAATCTTGAACGAATGGTTGGACGAACAATTTTAGCCACAAAATCTTCGCCAATCCACTGCCAAATCATGGGAATTTGTTCCATATCAACACGAAGCAGGACACTGCCCTCGATATTTATATTCAAATTATCATTAGTTGAGGCAGAGATAGGCGTATCGCCAAGGGCTAAAATATTTTTAGGATTAAACGATTTGGAAATGGAATACTCTAGTGTTTGCGTATTAAAAAGTTTGGCTTTTTGCCAAAAAGGAATTTTCAAATGGAGTCCTGGGGTTAGAACTTTTTTTAGCACGCCGCGCCCCAAATCATAAACACAGGCAACATAACCCGGCGGCACATGAATAAAAAAACCCTTAAGGACATCTTCAACAACAAATGAATAAACTATTTTATCAATTGATTCAGCCATACAATTTAAGTTGTAGTCACTAGGTCACTAAATTATTAATTCACTAAGTTAATTGCTTAATGACTAATTGCCTTAATTTCTTAATGACTATATTTTAGTCTTCATCTTCTTCTACTTCAGGCTTACGATAGATGTCTAAAGCTGTTAGCACACCTCCAACCATAAACGAAAATACCAATGATGTCAAGATAAAAAGCGATTTAGCCATAGGCAGTAAGTATAGCGCTAAAAAACTTAGGCTCGGAAAAAAGTATCGATAAACCACTTCTGATTCTAATAAAAAATTCTTTCGTTTTTTTTGTTCCCAAACAACTTCAAAATATAAAATCAAAGCTACAAGCAGGGCCCAAAACATCGAACGCTCGCCAAGATCAAAACCTAAAAATTGGGTCTTAATATAATCTGGATGATAAACCCAACGGTAGAGATTAACAAAAGTTTTATTAATCCCGCCAATAAATACTTGATAAAGAAGAACTAAGACTAGCGCTTGAATACCCAACGTTATGCTCTTGGCCCAAGGGTTAACGCGCTTATTACGTAAAAGCTCTCTGATTTGTTCCTTTTGCATTACTGGATCATCTTTAAAATCTTTTCTAATGGAGGCGACCTTACGATCTAGTTTTTGATATAAATATTTTGATCGGTGAGAAATAACTGTAAAGGGCAAAAGACCGATGCGAAGCAAAACTGTTAAAAAAATAATCGCGACTCCAAGATTTTCTCCAGCCCAATTGCCATAAATATAAATCAGCACATTGAGCAATGGTTCGTATAAATAATGCGTCCAAAGAAAACTGAACACTAGTAACTAGTAACTAGTAACTAGTAACTAGTAAAAATCCTGATTACTAGTTACTGATTACTGATTACTATTCTATTTTTTCTCCCCTTTTCTCTTTCTGCTCAAGTCTGGCGACGCGAGGGAGATTGTGTTTCAAAATCAGTCCACTTTTAATCAAAAATAATAATAGTGTGCCGACGAGGTTTAATACGCCCATCAGAATAAATAAAACTGTGAAACCGAATTTATCAGCGAATAATCCTCCGAACATGCCAGTTACACCAGCCCCAATAGATATAGCTGTATTATAAGCACTCCATTCAAATCCTTCTCGACCCCGATCAACATGGCGTGTAAAGATAGCAATCCAGCCAGGAAAGTTTAAAGCCGAGCCGACTGCGTAAAGCGCCTGAACAAGATAAAGATGCAGTCTTGTTTCCATAAAAATGTAAAGAATTGGGACTAGGGCCAGAATGAACGAGCCAGCCAGAGCTGTTAGGAAATCATCCCATTCTCCGCGATTTTTATCAATTAAACGCGCCACAGGAATTTGTAAAATAGATTTTAAAATCAGATATACGCCAGAGGCAAAACCAATAACACCCAGACTAGCGCCGGCAATTTGTTTAGTAATATAGACAGCAAAAATCGGCGCAACCAAACCAAAAGCGCTCCACATAACAAAATCGGAAAAAATCATTATTTTAATAAAATAATTGACTCGGGACATATAAATTTCAAAACCTTTCTATAAGAGGTCTATAGCCCCACCGGGATTTGAACCCGGGTTTTCTGGATGAGAACCAGATGTCCTGGACCAGGCTAGACGATAGGGCCACGCCTTCTCTCTATCACAAAATCAGTTTACAAGCAATTCTTCCGCCTTTAACGGTTCAGCCATAAGTTCACGCGTAATTTCTTCAAAATGCATGCCGCGCGAAGCCTTGATAAGAATTAAATCGCCGGATTTAATTCTTAACTGCGCAAAACGACCGGCTTCATCCGTGGCGCCAAAATGCCAAATTTTTTCTTCACTCATTCCGTTATCACACGCGCCACGCCCAAACTCTCGCGCTCGCGCGCCAACCGTAATCAATCCGTCAATATTCTTTTTGACCAACTCTTTTCCTAAACGATGGTGCTCTTCTTTTGACTCACTCCCGAGCTCCAACATATCCCCTAAAATTGCCCAACGTCTCGAGCTCTCTGGTAAATTGATAGTAGCCAGAAGTTCCAAGGCCGCTTCTAAAGACGCGGGCGCGGAATTATAAGTGTCATCAATAAGATATGTTTTTTTAATGCCCGGCAAAATTTTAAGACGACCCGGCGGCGAATTATAAGATTTAAGGGCTTCAACAATTTCTATTAAATTTAATCCTTTGGCTAAGCCCAAGGCGGCCGCGGACAGGGCAGCATAAACATGCGTCTTGCCTAAGACATTAGGGAGAAACAAGGGTAAAATATTTCCCTGATATTTAATTTTGGTTAAGGTGCCGCCAATATTTCTGTCTCTTATACACATCTCCGAGCCCACGAGACTAGGCATGATCT
>CAZVIU010000050.1:0-7060 GCA_964626935.1 uncultured Gammaproteobacteria bacterium | reverse complement strand
TATCTGGTGTAAATTTAGTGATTTCTCGTTCCAGGCCAGATCCTTCTGGCAAGTTAGTTGGCACAGCGCAATAAATTGTTTCTCCGCCGGCCCAGGCGCATTTATCAACCCAAGTATTTAGTCCTAAATTTCGGCGATTAGTGCCTATGGCGTCGCCCTGACCGTTGACAGCCCAAAGTGTTGGCCGCATATCCGCAGCCGGAGAACTCACAGAATAAAGTATGCGGCTGCCGTCTGGCGACCAGCGTCCGTCAAATCCCAAACCCTCAACAATTAACCCCTTAAAATTTTCATGATTTTGACCGATTAAAAGAATTTGTTCGCGGCCAAAGCCTTTTGGTTCGCCAGTCGCGGAAAAAGCAATAATTTGATTTGATGGCGACCAGGCGACTTGAACCTTGTCCGCGTTTTCGCCCAGTGATTCAATAATTTTCGCAGCCGTACCATCAGAATTGGAGGTGAAAAGCCAACGATTAGCCGGATCAATGCCTAGGGATAGGCCGCTGATCTGATCGCTTTGCGGCGAAAAATCAAATTTTTCCCAGTGTTTGGGCAGAGTAGCTTGTTTGCCAGTTTTAAAATCATAAAAGATATTAGAGCCGTCAGGATATTCTAAAACAGCTTGGTCGCGATTATGGGCCCAAGTGACTTTATCTACATTAAAGAAAGCGCGCGAGGTTAGTTCTTCAAGTTTGCCATCAGAAGTTACGCGATAAAATTTTCCACTGCCGCGATCGTAATACTGAAGCTTATCACCGCTCGCGGCAAGACCAGCTAGATCGCCAGAGGCCAAAGTTTTAACTTGAGTTACACCACCCTGGGCAACTGGAGAGGCCGAAGGAAGTCCAGTCGGCGCTTCGGGCCCGACAGGAATCCCGGGCGCGCGTAATCCAGCGGTTGGCAGTTCACCGGGTGTAACTACCGGAACTTCTGGTTTTTTTACCGGTTTGGGAGCGCGAAAAAAGACAAAGTAAATAGCCGTCCCTAGCCCAAAGGTAACGGCGAGAAAACCAATTATTATTAAAATGCGTTTTAAGGACATATATAAAAATTACTTCAATTGTTTCAATTGCTCCAATTACTCTAAACAACACTCAATTTTCAATATCCAAGTTTATAATTTAGATATTAAAGCCTGTTTGAAATAATTGTAATAATTGGGAATTGGAATAATTTATATTGTTCGTAATGTTCGTCCGCCTAAGGTGGATAGTTCGTACCCCATTATCAACAGGTAAACCATTCTAATACTGGCATGGAACAGCCAATTGAGGTGATCAAGAGGGGCACAGTAACGATTACTAAGACAAGCAAAGCTACAGCCAAATCTGCTAATCCCAAAATCATTACTTCCCACCAAGGCATTTCTGGCAAAAATTTAGGGATTTTTACTCCTACTAAATTGGCCAGAAAAAATTGAACATTCATTATTATAACTAAGATAACAATCCCCACGCCCGTAACCAACATTTTTAATTTCCACTGATTTAGTGTTTCCGTAAGCCAACTGGCAACATCAATGCTAACCCCGCCAGCCGCTGGCGCCTGTCCACCTAAGGCCTCTTGTCCCAGTTTTAACGCTTCTCCCAATGATTGATTTGCGCCATTCATATAAATATTTTATCACTGAAAGGTGCTAAGCGCCCACTATTCTTAATCTTTTTACACGTTCTTCTACAGGTGGATGGGTTGAAAATAAAGTTGTCAGCCATTTTCTGCCCGAGCCAAAGGGATTAGCAATATAGAGATGGGCAGTGGCTTCAGTGGCGCGAGCCAGCGGCTTATTATCTCGAGCGATCTTTTCTAGCGCCCGCGCCAAACCTTCTGGGTAGCGCGTTAAGAGCGCGCCAGAAGCATCAGCCAGATATTCTCTTTGGCGTGACACAGCTAATTTTATAATCTGGGCAATTATCGGCGCGAGTATCATCAGCGCTACCCCAACAACTAGAAAGATTGGATGCGCTCCACGATCTCGATCACGACCACGGCCGCCAAAAACATGAAATCTTATCATCCAATCCGCTAAAAGAGCAATGGTGCCTACAAGCACTACAACCACGGTCATGACGCGGATGTCATAATTTTTAATATGTGAAAGTTCATGCGCTAGCACGCCTTCTAATTCTTCATTGGCTAGTTTTTCTAAAGCGCCGCGAGTTACTGCTACTGACGAATGTTTTGGATCGCGGCCAGTGGCAAAAGCATTGATAGCCCCATCATCTATAATATGTAATTTAGGCAAAGGCAAGCCGCTTGTGATGCAAAGGTTTTCAATTAAGCGATAAAAATATGGATTGTCAGATTTAGCAATAGGTTTCGCGCCTGAAACCCATAAGGCCATTTTGTCGCCCGAGTAATAACTTACAAAAGCCATAGAAAGCGACACGATGAGTGCGATAACTAGGCCGCCTGATCCATAACCATAAAGATAATCGTATAAAAATCCTAAGCCGACAATGATAGCGATAAATATAATAATGAGGAGAGCGGTGCGGCGTTTATTTTGGGAAATGGCGTTATACATTTAATTGCGGTCCGAAATATCCGAATTGCATTCGAACGATCCTAAATTATTGCGATCCGAAATATCCGAATTACATCCGAATTATCCGAAAACAAGATAAGACCTCTTGCATAATAATTTTTCGTTACGAAATGCGTAAATTTTGAAGCGAAAAATGTGCAGGGCGACGAAGCCTTATACAGAGTATAAGGCGAGGAGCCCCCAAAATCAAGGGCGAAGCCTGAACATTTTGCAGCCGAAATTTACGCATTGTAGTAGAAAAGATTATTTTGCAAGAGGTCTATACAATCAAAAAATTTAGGACCATTCGGATATATTAGGATTTTTAGGATCGCGTTACTCAAAATTGCACCTTTGGTGTTTCGCGTTCAGTTGGAGCAATAATTTCAAAGTACTCTCGCGATCCAAACCTAAGCATCTGCGCTAAAAGATTGTTGGGAAATTGTCCAATCTTAATGTTATAGTCGCGCACGTTAGAGTTATAAAAACGCCGAGCGGCCTGAATTTTATTTTCCGTATCAGATAACTCGTCTTGCAGTTGCAAGAAATTTTGCGAGGCCTTGAGATCAGGATAATTTTCAGCCACTGCAAAAAGGGATTTTAAAGTTTGCGAGAGAAAATTTTCCGCTTCGGCATGCTCGGCTAAGGTCTTTGCCCCCATGGCCGCGTTTCTGGCTTCGGTAACTTTCTGCAAAACTTGCGCCTCGTGTCGCATATACCCCTTAACCGATTCAACCAGATTAGGAATCAAATCATAGCGGCGTTTTAGCTGAACATCAATATCCGACCAGGACTCATTCACATGATTTTTAAGCGCGACCAAACTGTTGTAAAGATAAATTAGCCAGATGACAATAAGACCGATGACGACTAAGACTATATATAATGGGTTCATAAGATGTCTACATTGCTATAAAATTAATTTGTTATTACTATAATTATAGTAGTACTTAGGCATCATGTAAAGCCCAGCCATTTATTTATATGACTATCAATTCATCCATTTTTAAAGCCTACGATATTCGCGGTCTTTATCCTAACGAAATTAATAAAGATATCGCTTTTAGAATTGGTCAAGCTTACGCGCAGTATACCGGGGTTAATGCTGTAGTTTTAGGCCGCGATATGCGCACTTCAAGTCCGGAACTTTTTGACGCGCTTACCGAAGGTCTTATTGACGCTGGCGCTGACATTATCGACGTTGGGCTTGTGGCCACGCCGGAGTTTTATTTCGCGGTTGCCAACGGCGATTATGACGGCGGCATTATGGTTACAGCCTCGCATAATCCGGGTAAATATAATGGATTTAAACTTGTGCGTAACGGTGCCGTACCAATCGGCGCTGGCAGCGGGATGGAAGAGATTCAGGATTTAGTTCTAAAAGGGGAAAAAGTCTCCAGATCGCGCGGGACAATTGTTAAAATAGATGTGCTTGGTGATTATTTAGATAAAGTTTTTTCTTTAATTGACGTTTCAAAAATAAATCCGCGCTTGCGCGTTGTCTTAGATACTGGCAATGGCATGGCTGGAGTAGTAGAGCTAGACCTATGGAAACGATTGCCTTGCAGGGTTGCGGCACAGCATCTTGAGCCCGATGGTAATTTTCCCAATCATGAAGCTAACCCGTTAAAAGAAGAAAATGTGCGCGACCTTGCGGAGCGTATTGGGCTCGAGAAGGCGGATTTAGGAATTGCTTTTGATGGCGATGGTGATCGAGTTGGATTTGTTGACGAGCGCGGTGAGCTTATTCGTGGTGATTTTATTATTGCGCTCATCGCCAGAGAAATTTTAAAAACTAATGTTGGCGCTAAGATTATGTCAGATATCCGTTGTAGTCAGATTGTAGCCGATGAAGTTGTAAAATTTGGCGGCAGGCATTTTATTTCCAAAGTCGGCCATGCTTTTATCAAACATCAATTATGTGAGATTGACGCGATTTTTGCTGGCGAGCTATCAGCGCATTTTTATTTTCGGGACTTTTATGGTGTTGAGTGTTCAGATTTGGCCATGCTTTATATTTTAAAAATTATGTCGGAGAGCAGCAAAAAATTAAGCGAACTTGTCGCGCCACTTAAACAATATTATCATTCGGGAGAAATTAATTTTGAAGTAAAAGACAAACAGACCGTGCTTAAAAACTTAGAACAAAGGTTTTTTTCATTTCATCCAAAAATTTCCAATCTCGATGGCTTACGTCTTGACTTTGAAGACCCGAGGACTGGAGAAATTGATTGGTGGTTTAATGTGCGGTCATCAAACACCGAGCCGCTCTTGCGCTTAAATATGGAAGCCCGTACTGCCGAGCAGTTGAAAAAGAGGTTGGGTGAGTTGACAGAATCAATAAAATCTGCTTAACTAAGAATAGGTACGTGCACATTTAGGAGGGCCAATGGGACGAAAGCGCCTGATTACCGTTTTGACAGTGCCGCTTGTTTTAGCCTTAGGTTTGGCTAGTTTTTATTGGGGATATGATAAAAGTTGGCGCGAAGAGTTGAATCAGCCGCACACGTTTTCGGAAATTCACCGCACCATTGGAATTCTAGTTATTGCTGATCGTTCTTTTCGAGAACAGTTTGGTCCGCGACCTCAAGATTGGGCGCAAGAAATTGTTAATGGCGCTTCCAAGATCTTTGAACAATGGATTGGTTTGCGTCTTATTATCTGCGGGTACCAAGAGTGGCCGTATAGCACGTTGAAAGATTTGGGTCAACTAGAAACAGTCCCTAAAGGCATTTGTGATGTAAAGCTGGGCTTAACTTCAGAGAGGATGTATGAAGACGGTGAACAAGTCTCGGGTAAGTCAGCTAGAGATGCGGTAATTCTAGCTATTCGTGGTCTTGGGCCATTGCATTTTCTTTTCGCGCATGAGTTTGGACACCTTTTTGGCGCTGACGACAAAAATGAATCCGGACTTCTCATGTATCACACCGATTCAGAAGGTCGCACTGACAAGCTTGATGACGAGACTTGGCATATTTTAGTGCGCAACAAGTTTCGCGATTTTGATAAGAACAGGATTTTTCGCAAACGTTCATAAGTTCATAATCCCGCCCTTTGCGGGATTTTTAAATCCTGCCCATTCATTGTATTATAATAATGACTCTTAATTCTTGATATTATGATTGGCGTATTTGACTCCGGCTTTGGTGGTTTAACTGTGGTCAAAGAAATTTGGCGCGCCGTGCCTAACGCGCCGATTTTATATTTAGGTGATTTAGCGCGCTTGCCTTATGGCACAAAAAGCGTCCAGATGATCCAAAAATACGCGGCAGAAAATACGCGTTTTCTCTTAAAGCAAGGAGCAAAGATAATAGTTATTGCCTGTAATACAGCCTCAAGTTTAGCTTATGATTATTTGCAGGCGCAATTTAAGGATGTTCCAATATTTGAAGTTGTCGGCGGAGCTGCGAGGATAGCTGCAGAATCAAGTCGATCTGGCCAAATCGGCGTTATCGGCACCAGAGCAACAGTTGGGAGCGACACTTACGCGCGTAAAATTTGCGAATTGAATCCTCGGGCGCAAGTATATTCGCAAGCCGCGCCTTTGCTCGTTTCCTTAATTGAAGAGGGCTGGACAAATCGACCGGAAATAAAAACTATTTTACGCGCCTACCTACAGCCATTGCGTAATGCCCATGTTGACACGCTAATCTTAGCTTGCACCCATTTTCCATTGATTAAAAATTTAATTCAAGCTAAAATAGGCAAGCACGTAAAAATTGTTGATTCAGCAGAAGAGATCGTGAAAGACTTAACAACAGTGTGTCAATTGTCAAATGTTAATTGTCAAGAGTCAAAAATTGCTCCGCAATTTTTTGTTACTGATTTGACGCCATATTGGCAAACGCTGGCCGAAAAGTGGCTTGGTAGGAAGATTAAGTTAGAACTAGTAACTTTTTAATTTACGGAGAATTTACAGAGGTCGGACCTCCGTGATATAAATAAAATTATGCGCAAATTTCCACTTGTAAATGGTCATTTTTATCATATTTTTAATCGAGGGGTTAATAAACAGCCCATATTTTTGGAAGAGGTTGACTATGTTAGATTTATTCACGATCTCTACGAGATGAATGATATAAATCCAGCAATTGATTTTAGGGCCATTCAAAATCTTATAAAAACCGGAGGCCCGACCTCTGTATATAAAACACGCGAGCCAATCATAGAAATTTTAGCTTGGTGCTTGATGCCTAACCATTTTCATATGATGTTGCGACAGAAAGTTAAGGATGGGATCACCATGTTCATGAGAAAATTAGGTACCGCATATGCCATGTTTTTTAATAAAAAATATGATCGGAGTGGCTACGTGTTTCAAGGCAAATTCAAATCAGTGTTAGTTGAAAACGAAGCACAATTCTTACATTTATCACGGTATATTCATTTGAATCCCGTTGACTTGATTGAATCTGGATGGAAGGAGCACGGTATAAATAACACAGAATCGGTGAATAAGTTTTTGGAACAATATCGCTGGTCAAGTTATAATGATTGGATTGGAGAGAAGAATTTTCCCTCAGTTCTTGATTTAAG
>CAZVIU010000049.1:0-7194 GCA_964626935.1 uncultured Gammaproteobacteria bacterium | reverse complement strand
CCAACGTTTCAGAAAATTTTGCCATCGCTAGAACCAGTTCCCCCTCCTCTTTTTCCTTTAAATATTTCCAATATCCCTCGCTCCCCCTCCCCCGCTTCTCTGCCCCAAGCACAACCGAGGGATTGCTTCTCGCTTCTTGCTTTTTTAGTATTGATTTAATTCTCGCTAATGTATAAAGCAAATATGGCCCGGTTCTTCCGGTGAATGACAAGGATTCACGCGGATCATAATGCATTGATGACGGAGGATTAACCGCCAACAAATAATATTTCAGGGCGGCTAGGGCAATGATTCTCGCGCGTCGATCAAGCTCTTCCTTAGACAAAAAATCATGTCGCGCGGAAATTTCGGTACGCGCGTAATCTTGCAATTTGGCGATCAGGTCATCAGCGTCTATGACTGCGCCTTCACGCGATTTCATTTTTCCCTCAGGTAAAAAAACCATTCCGTAACTTAAATGACGCGCGTCGGCCGCGTAAGAAACTTTTAACAATTTAAAAATCGCGAAAAGTTGCTTAAAATATAACTCCTGTTCCGAACCAACAACATAAATTAATTCATCAAACTTTTCTTTAGCGAAGCGCTTGGCAGCTAAAACTAAATCAGTTGTAATATAAATGCTGGTGCCATCGCTTCGTAAAAGCACTTTGTCTGGTAATCCAAATCTTTCCAAATTGGCAATAATGGCGCCAGACTTATCATTAACAAAAAAGCCGGCCTCTAAACCTTTTTTTACAACGCTCTTTCCCTCTTGCCAAATATCGCTTTCAAAATCTTCCCGATCAAAACGCAAACCTAAAACTTTATAGGTTTCGTCAAAGCCGCCAACAACCCACTGACGCAAAATTTTCCATAACTTAATCGTCTCCCGATCGCCGCTTTCCCATTTTTTTAAACAGTCTTGCGCGTCTTGTTCAAGCTCGGGGATCTGGGTGCGTTTAAGTTCATACATTACATAATATTTCCCAACAAAATGGTCGCCTTTTAATCCCGAGCTTTTTGGCGAATCAAAAGCAACCCTACCACCGGGCGCGGCTATGCCGCCAAAACGATTATAAGCAACCATGGCTTTACAAATATGAATGCCGCGGTCATTAACTAAATTTGCCCGAATCACCTTATGCCCCTGCGTCTCAAGCGCCCGCGAAACAGCTTCACCCAAAGCGGCGTTGCGCAAATGTCCTAGATGCAAGGGCTTATTGCTATTCGGGGAAACGAATTCTACCAAAACTTTCTTAACCTTGCCTATTTTAGACATGCTCCCAAACTTATCCTTGGCGCGTAGAATGGCGCTTAAAAGTTTTTGGGCAACGGCTTGGTGATCAATAAAAAAATTAACATAGCCGCCGCGAGCTTCTACATTTAAAATGAATTTTGGTTTTGGCTTGTTTAATTCGTGAGCCAATTTTTTGGCGATTTCATTTGGTGATTTTTTTAATTCTTTGGCAAGTTTAAAAACCGGTAAACTCAAATCGCCAAAATCAGAAGTTTCCGGATAAACTAAATCTGATATTTCAATTTTTAAATCGATATTTTTTAGAAAAGCAGTTTGGGTATGCTTCTTAATGGTATCTATCATAAGACCTCTATAATTAACGGATTAACGAGTTAACGAATTATCAAAACGCATTAGCCCCAATTTTATCTTATCATTTTGCGTTTAATTAACAAGCGATTCGCCGTGGCGAATCGCTTAATTTAA
The DNA here is from genome assembly GCA_964626935.1 of uncultured Gammaproteobacteria bacterium. Taxonomy (GTDB): domain Bacteria; phylum Patescibacteriota; class Patescibacteriia; order CAZVIU01; family CAZVIU01; genus CAZVIU01. The sequence continues at coordinate 5,492 of CAZVIU010000049.1, read as the reverse complement.
GACCTTACCATAGGCCATGACTCGAAGATAAAATTGCTCGCCCTGACTACTGGCTCTACAGATATCACAAAAGTTGACTCTGAAAATCAAGCTGGCACGCTCCGGAATAGTAACTTTTTGCCCCTGTTTTTCTACTGCCTGTCTTACTACTCTTAAAGCGTCTCGTGAAATAAGTTCACGTTTTTTGCATACTTTGCAAAAAAACAAAATTCTGCCGGGATAAAAACATGAGACGCACAGATCAATCATACTCTCTAAATTATCTTCTGATTCACATACGCGACAGGCACGTTTCGACATTCTGTGCTCCTTTGGCCTATACTAGTGGGCCTAGGCTTTGGCTTTTTGACCGCGAATTTTTGCTACAATCACCTCGGCTAATGACGCTAGTTCTTTTAAGTAGGCTGCTTCGTCTTCGTCTGCATCAGGCAGATCGCCAACAACAATGTCAGCTTTAGCGCCTTTGGCAATTTTATCTGGATTCAAACTCAAATCAAGCGTAACCACTTCTGCCGGCCGATTTGGTTCTTTTACTTCAATGAAACCATCAACGCCGTGAAATACATCCAGCGGACTTTTAAGAGCGGTGTAGGCTCCGATCCGATCAAGTTGCTCATCAGTCTCATAACCTAATCTTTTCGCTACAGCCAAACGCAATTCGCGCAAAAAATCTTTTTTCGGATTTTTTGGATCTCCAGACTGAAATTGACGCGCCAAATCTAAAGCGTCTTTATAAGGGACGTATCTTTTACCAACACGTTCAACTATTTCTTTAAGGGCTCGCTGGAACTTCGGATCAAAAATATCAATCTCGCCGAGCATGTCAGCTTCAAATTCCCGGCCGCGATACTTATGAAATTGTTCTGGGACATGAACCATAAATCAAGTCATTAAGTTATTGAATTATTGAGTTATCGGGTTATTAAGCTATCGAATCACTGAGTTATAATCATTGGATTATTGATAAATATAACAAATCCTTGGGTGCTTTGCAATCTATCAATCAAGCCGCTATCTTCCTAATTATGTCGATCGGCAGAGTTGCAATTATGTCGATCGACATAATTGCAAATATAAATAATCGTTTGAGGCCGCGTTTCGTAATTCAAAGTAATTTTAAAAGCCCTGACTCTCCGTAGAGTCAGGGCTTAGGGCTCTGCTTCCCTAAGGCTCACCACTTGGCAGGTGACTCCCCCATGCTTTTACGCCCCAGGTTTTCGGGCAACTCGGGAATAACCTCCCCGAGGATATTGCGCGCTCCGCGCTGCGATTTCGATAGTTTCTATCCTTTCTTGTCTTGCCAGAAATACCCCGAATTATCGAGGGCCCGTTTTGCGTAAACGGTGCCGAACCGCGAGGCAGTACTGTCAGTCCATCAAGGTGGACCTATCTGCCTCTTTGGGTAGGCCCGGCAGGATTTGAACCTGCAACCTTGCGCTTATCTGGCGCTAACACCGGTTATAGGCCGGCTGCTCTGCCGTTGAGCTACGGGCCCAGTGCGGTGCCGGAGAAGGGGGTCGAACCCTTACGTCCTGTGGACAGCGGATTTTAAGTCCGCCGCGTCTGCCGTTCCGCCACCCCGGCAAGTTAATTTAAACTTTTCCTTATAGTCACCCCCTAGGTCTTACGATAGCCAGTGTAAGAGCCACGACACAAAATCCTACAGCAATGATACAAATTACAACTATAATACCGATGAGGTCTCCCACAGCCCCTCCTTCCTACTCCGTAAGAGCTATGGCTATGATGATTGCACCAAGAACAATAGCGACTGTGATCGTCATCGCCTTAAGTATCATGACCACCTCCCTCCTAATTGACTGCGTTACGAAGACCATCTTCGTAACTATCAATTAAAGCATGGATTGATAAGAGTGTCAAGGTCTTAAAACCAAAAATCAGCTAAATCTAGCTGATTTTAAATTATTTAACGCGCGGAAAGTGCCTTTATATAAGGGTGTCCCGCGCATATGATCCGCAAGTTACGCACTCGGCCAGCTTGAGACCATTAAAAGACTATCTTTCTTGCCCTTGGGCAACTCTTGCCAAATGGTTTCGGTGATAAAAGGCATAAATGGGTGTAGCAGCTTGAGGGAATCGGCAAGTATTGTGTAGAGCAGATATTGCGCCGTCACGCGCGCCTCTGTATTTTGCAGTCGGGGCTTTTGCGCTTCTACTATTTTATCAGCAAATTCGTGCCATAGATAATGGTAAAGCTCTTCGCCAGCATGATGAAACTCAAACGTATCTAAATGCTTAGTGACTTTTTTTATGAGCACATTGAAATCTTTTAGAATTTTCTTGTCTTCAGCGCCCAATTTTGGTTTGCTTCCCGCATCAAAATTGTCATCTAGATTCATGAGCACAAATCGCGCGATATTCCATAGCTTATTCGCGAAATTCCGATAGCCGCGAATTTTTTCTTCTGAAATTATAATGTCATTTCCAGCGGTGTTGCCAATAATGAGCGCCAAGCGTAGCGCGTCTGTGCCATAAAGGTCAATCACTCCCAAGGGGTCAATAACATTACTGCGCGATTTAGACATTTTTTGCCGATCTTTGTCACGAACAAGGCCGTGCAAATAAACATATTTAAACGGCACTTTGCCAGTAACATATTTTCCAAACATCACCATCCGCGCCACCCAAAAGAATATAATATCCCAACCGGTTTCCATCACGGTTGTCGAATAAAACTCCTCAAAATCTTTGGTTACAGGAATATCAATCCTTAGTTTCGGATTTCTCGGCCAGAGGCTGCTCCGCCTTTGGCGGAGGATTTCGGATTTTGAATTTTCGCCGCGCTGCGAGAGCAGCGCGGCGAATGGCCACTGTCCTGATGAAAACCAAGTGTCAAAAACATCACTTTCTTGCTCCAAGTTAGTATTACCACATTCCGGACAACTTTTTGGCGCACCCTCGACAGAAACTATGACATGCTCCCCCATTCGTTTATTATTCTGTTTCTCTGTTTCTCTGTTCCGTTGTTCTTGTGTTCTTATGCTCTTGTAATCTTGTGACGCGCAGTACCACACCGGCATCCTGATTCCCCAGACAATTTGTCGCGAAATGTTCCAGTCGCGCAAATTTTTCATCCAATGCATAAAAATTTTTTCAAATCGCTTAGTTACAAATTTCACCTCACCGTTCTTTACCGCCTCCATCGCCATATCCCGTAATGATTTCGAATTTCGAGTTTCGGATTTCGGATTTCCCGCATGCGGCACAGTCGTCATACGAATATACCACTGCGGCAAAATACGCGGCTCAACAATGCTCCCGCACTTATAACAAGTAGCCACGCTGTGTTTGTAGGTTTCATCAATTTTTTCTATTAATCCTTCAGCTTGCATGTCAGCTTCCATTGCTTTACGCGCTTCAAGTATCTTGAGGCCGTGATACTTTTTGGCTTGCGGGTTTTCTGGCCAACGGCTTAAAAGTTCCATGCGGCCGAACTGATCAATTACTGCGCGCGGACCAGGTATTTCATTTTGATGCCGCTTCCAAATTTCAAAGTCATTAGGATCATGGGCAGGAGTCACCTTTACCGCGCCTGTGCCAAACTTAAGATCCACAGCCGTGTCGGCAATCACTTTAATCATTGCCGGCCCAAGCAAGGTCTTGATTTCTATCTCTTTGCCCACAAGATGTTTATATCGCTTATCTCGAGGATGAACAGCTAGAGCAGTATCACCGAATTTAGTTTCAAGACGCACGGTAGCCAAAGTTACTGGACCATATTTTATATAATAAAGCGGATCTTGGCGCTCGACGTGCTTAATTTCAAGATCAGAAAGGGTGGTCTGATGCTTAGTACACCAATTGACTATGCGATTATCCTGATAAACTAAGCCATCATCGTGCATTCGCTTGAAAGTAGCATAAACAATTTTGATGACCTCTGGATCAAGCGTAAATTTGGCGCGCGACCAATCACACGAAGCGCCGAGCTTGCGAAGCTGCCGCTCCATTATTTTTTTATTGGCTTGCGTAAAATCCCAAATTTCTTGATAGAGTTCAGCGCGCGGAATTTGAAACCAATTACGGCCCTCTTTTTCCAACTTTTTTTGGTAGACCACCTGCGTTTCAAAACCAGCGTGATCAGCTCCGGGCAGCCATAAAGTCGATTCGCCTTTCATTCGGTGATAGCGAATCATAATATCCTCCAAAGTCACAAAGACCGCGTGCCCAATATGGAGCGAGCCATTGGCGTTAGGAGGGGGCATAACGATTGAAAAGGCCTTGGGCTTTTTCAATTTAATTTTCAATTTTCCCGCGAAGGGGATCCCGCTTCGCAGTGGCAAATTTCTAATTTCTAATTTAGGAAGATTATCTGGACTAAAAAAGCCGGAAGATTCCCACTTGGCATAAATTTCGTCTTCATATTTTTGCGGTTCGTAAGCTTTTGGCAACTCTTTCTGCATCTGGCGATTCCTGCGTATATCTGCGTCGCAATCAGCGTCTTTCTGCTTCGATCACCTATCGAAGCAGAAAGACGCTAATAATTACACGGATTAACGCGGAAAATAACTCGATTATCGTACTATATTTTTACCTCATTTTAGGATGCCTTGACAAGGAGGTGATGAAAAAAGATTTTATAACACCGCTCTTCGAAATATAACCCTCTAAAAATATGGCCGATCGGCTGTATTTTTAGGGGGTCATTTCCATTAATGATAATGCTAAAAAAATTAATATCGCTAACTAATTTATTGATGCCTGCCTCGCGCGAAAAAAAATCTTCTAACTTCTGATTCTTTAGTCCCAAGTGATGGAGTAATACAAAATAGTACATACTTTGATACGCCATATATTTTACACAAATCCCTAATAATATCCTCACAATCGAATGGACACACTAAAACACTTTTCTGAAATGGGTAAAAACCTATATCAATTAATTCTTTACGCAATCTCTTTCGGATATATTTTTGGATCTCCGGAATATCAAAAATTATCATGCGCCAAAAATAATCCCATTTTTTATGTTTCTTAAAAAGAGAACCAAAACTATATTTAGCAAGCCTGATCATGCCTTTGGTAGTTAATCGTATTGGCGCCTTCTTGTCCTTCTCATCGTATTGAATCATGTCCTGCATTTTTAATCTTTTTATAGTCTCTCGAATCCTCCAGCCAGCAAAGTTATTCATTGCGCCAAGTATCCTTCCGTATCTACCAAAACTCCGCGGGGAGCCTAGAACAGCCCACGTCATTAAGCCGCTTGCTATGAGCTCGAGAATAGTTTTCGTTATTTCTTTAGTTTTTGCGCTTGTTCTTGGGTGCATAATTTATACATTTTATTACAACATACGATGTCCGATCAGTAAAGTTGCTGCTATCATAAAACTATTATTCAGTAACATAAACGTTAAGAATTAGAAGAACGATAAAGAATACTGGTGGGAGTAATGATGAAAACTATGAACAATGACCCTCTAGAGATACTGTCTCTTATACACATCTGACGCTGCCGACGATCTTACGCGTGT
>CAZVIU010000048.1:0-7366 GCA_964626935.1 uncultured Gammaproteobacteria bacterium | reverse complement strand
CATTAAGTCATTAAGTTAAGTTGCTCAACGACTCAATTACTTGATGACTATTTTAAATTGAGTTGCAGAGCGAGCTTCTCATACCCCTTTTCATCATCTTTTTCTAAATATTTTAAAAGACGGCGGCGTTCATTGACCTTTTTTAATAGGCCGCGTCGTGAGGAATTATCTTTCTTGTGCTTGCCTAAGTGCGAGCTAAGTTCCTTAATTTCTTCAGTTAAAATAGCAATTTGCACCTGCGGTGAGCCCGTATCTTTTTTATGAGTTCTAAATTTTTCAATAACTTTTTCTTTAAGTTTTTTATCTAACATTATTATAGAAGCGAAACTAAACGCGAATCAAAACGCGAAAAGAATCGCGTAAGTTTAATCCCATTCCTCCTTAGCTTGAGGGGGTGAGTGGAGTTAAAAGTTCGTAATTTTCGTCCGCCTAAGGCGGAGTTCGTAGTTTGTACCCCCTTCCAAAGAGTCGCAAAATTTCCTCCCTACTATTATAATATATATAGGACCTTTTACCAGTGGTTTATATGATAACACAGGAGCTAAAAAAAGACAAGGCCGTCTCAAAGATATACGCGCTGGTGCGTGAGTTTTTGGAATATTTAGAGGTTGAAAGGGGCCGATCGCTTAAAACCGTAAGAAATTATGAGTTCTATTTAAATAGATTCATAATCAGCACTGGAATTAATCAGCCGGAAGAAATCAGCCAAGAGGCAGTGCGTCAATTCAGAATGAGGCTTAATCGGATAGGTTTGCGGGAAAACGAGGAATTAAAAAAGAATACGCAAAACTATCATTTAATTGCTTTGCGTTCATTTCTTAAATATCTAACCAAGCGGAATATTGTGAGTCTCGCAGCCGAAAACATTGAATTAGCCAAAGTTCCAGAGCGGCAGGTGGCCTTTTTAGATACAAGCGACCTCGGGAGGCTACTTGAAGGGCCGCTCAAGATAAATCCGAAGCACGAAGCACGAAATTCGAAAAAGGGTAATATCTTTATTTTACGAGATAAGGCGATATTGGAAATGCTATTTTCCACAGGACTTCGAGTATCTGAATTAGTTAATTTAAAAAAGTCAGATGTTAATTTAGGGCGTGATGAATTTAGCGTGCGTGGCAAGGGTAGCAAAGTGCGCGTAGTTTTTCTCTCTAATCAAGCTAGATACTGGCTTGGGAAATATTTAGAAGTCAGGGGCGATATGTCACCGTATTTATTTGTAAGGCACGATCGTGCCTCGCGCCAACCAAGAATTAAGAATCAAGAATTAGGAATTAAGGATCCCCGCACCAGTCCCGATTTCATCGGGGAGGTACGGGGTAAGCAAGAAGTAAGAGATAATTTACAACCGCTAACATCAAGGTCTGTGCAAAGAATTATTGAAAAGTATGCTAAAATTGCTGGTATTACAAAAAATGTAACGCCTCATACTCTTCGTCATAGTTACGCCACAGATTTATTAATGAATGGAGCAGACTTGCGAGCTGTTCAGCAGATGCTCGGACATTCATCAGTTAATACCACGCAAATTTATACGCATGTGACTGATAAGCATTTAAGAGAGGTGTTTCAAGCGTTTCATGGGAAGCGTAGAAATAATAATCTTAAAAGATATAACTAAACTGTATAAATATCATGCGGGTCAAAATTTATCTTTGAGTCATTTTATTATAGCTCCCCCTAGTTCAATGGAGAGAACGAGGGTCTTCTAAACCCTAGATAGAGGTTCGATTCCTCTGGGGGAGATAGAGATAGTTAAGTAAGCATAATTTATCAGACACATACAATTATGGTAGCCATAGTTTAGTGGTAAAACATTTCGCTGTGGCCTAGATGTCGAGGGTTCGATTCCCCTCCGGTGGTAAATTTAGGCGGAAGTTCTTTTGCGGGGAGCGATAAATTGACCCCCCCAGAATATAAGCGTGTTTTGGTAGTACACTATATTGACAAAAACAGAAAAAATAATATATTATTAAATCTTATCTGGCTTTGTAGAAATTGTCATTTTTTAGTGCATAAATACAAAGAAACATGGTGAGCGTAGCTTAGTGGTTTAAAGCACTAGGTTGTGGACCTAGAGATCGGCGGTTCAAATCCGCTCGCTCACCCCATATTAGACTTTCCCCCAATAATCTTTTCTACTATAACTGGCAATTTCGGCTGTCATTCCTGCGGGAGATCACCCGTAGGGCGACAAACTGCTTAGGCTCCCTCGCCTTATAATTTCGAGAGCCGAGCGCCATGCCGACTTTAGTCAAGCATGGCCAAGGCGCGAAGAAATTTGAAGCTTTGCTTATAGTATAAAGCATTGGTCGCCTTCACAATTTTCGCACGAAATTGCTGTGTTTCGCTACGAAAGATTATCAAGGGACAAGTCTATTTAGAAAATTAAAAGAACTATGTCTAAAATTTATTTGGATCACGCGGCGACAACTTATTTAGATCCACGAGTTTTTGAAGTAATGAAGTCACACATGCTAGAGGATGATTTTGGCAATCCTTCAAGTTTTCACTCGGCTGGCAAGCACGCTAAAGAAGCAGTTGATGAGGCGCGCGCCAAAGTAGCGCGTATTCTAAATTGTCGGTCAATAGAAATAATTTTTACCTCCGGCGGCACTGAAAGCAATAATTTAGCCATTCTTGGTCTCTACTCGGCGCATAAAGATCGCGGCAATCATTTGATTTCTAATACCATTGAGCATCACTCGGTGTTGCACCCATTAGAATATTTAGAAAAAAAACAAGGAGCACGAGTCACATTATTAGATGTTGATAAGTATGGTCAAGTTCAAGTGGATAAAATTTTATCAGCACTTACTCCAGAAACCTTGCTTGTTTCGGTTATGTATGCTAACAATGAAATTGGCACGATTAATCATCTTCACGAAATAGCTAAAACCATTCACGATTTTCGCCAGGGATTAGGTCGAAAACAAAGTGAACCGCCATTTTTTCATACTGACGCTTGTCAGGCAGCTGGCGCCTTAGACCTTGATGTGAAAAAGCTCGGTATTGATCTTATGACCATAAATTCTGCCAAAATTTATGGGCCGAAAGGCGTGGGCGCGTTATATGTTAAGGGCGGAATTAAATTACAGCCATTAATTTTTGGCGGCGGACAAGAGTCTGGATTACGCGGCGGTACAGAAAATATTCCTGGCGTGGTTGGATTTAGTACGGCGCTAGAGTTAGCCCAAGCAGAAAAAAACGATGAGAACATGCGTCTTTGCGCGTTGCGCGATTATGCCGTTCGCGAACTTCTTAAAATTCCAAAATCACGGTTGAATGGTCATCCAATCGAACGACTGCCAAATAATATTAATATTTCTTTTTTAGATATTGAAGGCGAGGCTATGATTTTATATCTTGATGCCGATGGTATTTATACTTCAACTGGTTCAGCCTGCACCTCTGGATCGCTTGATCCCTCGCATGTAATTTTAGGCATTGGTTTGCCGTACGAGGCCGCGCACGGTTCTTTACGTTTGAGTCTAGGTAGAAAAACAACCAGAGACGATATTGATCGTGTTCTTCAAGCGCTGCCGGGAATTGTAGAGAAATTAAGATCAATCTCACCAGTTAGAGTAGAGATGAAACATTACCGTTAGGTGTGCGAACTATCCGCCTTAGGCGGACGAATATACGAACCCAAAATTGTGTTCGTTAATTCGTAAGAAGTTTGTAGCTCGAACACGAATATGCCTGATGTCGTATCGCACAACAGGAAAGAAAGCTGGTTCTACACTGACATTGTCAAAGATCATTTTTTTAATCCTCGCAAATTTATGCACACTGATGATGAGGGCAATTTTCAATACAACGCACTCGGCTTAGTTGGTTCGCCAGCTTGCGGCGATGCTATGAAGATTTGGCTGCAAATTGATTTAGCCACAGAGCAAATCGGTGATTGCCGCTGGCAAACCTTTGGTTGCGCTTCAGCCATTGCCTCAACATCAATGCTGGCCGAAATGATTACAGAAAATGGCGGCATGAAGCTTGATAATGCCCTAAAGCTTCGTCCACAAGATATTATGGAACGATTAGGCGGTTTGCCAAATCGAAAAATTCATTGCTCGGTTTTGGGAGATAAGGCCTTGCTTTCGGCGATCAATGATTATTTTCGTCGCACTAATCAGCTTGATCGCGTTAAAGTTGAGGGCGCGCGCCTTATTGATAAGGTATTAAAAATAACTGACCACGATATTGAAGAAGCAGTTCTGGACGGCGCGGATACATTAGAAAAAGTGCAAGCTAAAACCAAAGTTGGCACAGGCGATCGGTCGTGTTTGCCAGAAGTGGAGCAGCTGATTAGATTTTATAAGGAGAAATATTTTGGTGTATAAAAATTACGAATTACAGATGTTCGTAAATCTCTAGTAATTCATAATAAAATGTCCCAAGACGAATTTAAATCACAAATCGAAGAAATCATAGAAAAAATGCGGCCGGCGTTATATAAGCACGGTGGCAATGCTATGCTTGCCGAAGTTGGTGAAGATTTTGTACGATTAGAATTACAAGGAGCTTGCCACGGCTGTCCCATGAGCATCATAACTTTCGGCATGTTTTTGGAAGAAGAAATTAAAAAACGACTACCGCAGATTGAGAATGTATTTTACGAATAACAGGGTGTGCGAACTACGAACTGACTACGAATATACGAACCCGAGATTGTGTTCGTTGGTTCATAAAAAGTTCGTAGTTCGAACACAAATTATGTCTAAACTCCGTATTGTTATTGATCCCGACCTTTGTATCGGCGCTGCTTCTTGTGTGACCGTGTCACCAGACTTTTTTCAATTAAATTCTGATAACAAGGCTTATACGCTTGATCGCGGCGTGAGTGGAGATGATCATCAATATGAGCGCGAGCTTGAAGTTGATGAAGAGACCAAAGACCAAATTTTGTTAGCGGCCCAATCATGTCCAACCTTAGCCATATCCATTTTTGATGAAGGTGGCAACCAGCTTTTTCCATCGATCTAGTTATTAAGTCACTGGTCACTAAGTCATTAAGACACAAAACTCAATGACTTAATGACTTAATTACTCAATGACTTTTAGTGCATTTTGATTATCTCATCATTGGCTCTGGTATTGCTGGAATTTCAGCCGCAGAAACTCTGCGCAAGCACACGTCTAACGCATCTATTTGCGTCATTTCAAACGAGTCGCACGATCCATATTCAAAGGTTCTTTTACCGTTTTGGCTAAAAGGCAAAATTCGTTTTGAACAACTTTTTATTCGTGGAAAGAACTTTTGGGATAAAAACGACATTGAATTTATACATGGTGAAGTTAGATCTATTGATCGTGATGCTCGAGAATTAACCATTGCCTCAAAAACCACGATTAGTTATAAAAAACTCCTCATTGCTTCTGGGGCAGGTGCGCGAAAACTCGATTTTGCCAGCTCCAATCCCCCAGGAGTTTTTTATTTACGAAATTTAGATGACGCTATCGCTATTAAGGAATACTTCGATACCACCGAGTATCGGAGTAGGCCACAGCCGACAATTTACGGCGCAGGTTTTATTGCGCTCGAGTTTGCCGGAATTTTTGCTCATCTTGGAGTTAGCGCAAAAATTATTTTTCGTGGTCCATATTTTTGGTCACGATTACTTGATGAGGATGGTGGTAAATTGATCGAAAGATTTCTAGAACAAGCAGGCATGGAAATACATCACGAAGAAGCGATTTATAATGTTAGTGCGGGCCTTGAAGGAACGCCGCAATCCCTATTTAAGGTAGACACTAATAGTGGTTCCTACAAATCAAATTTTTTAGGATTGGGTGTTGGCCTTGAACCAAATCTTGAATTTGCGCGCACAGCAGGACTTAAGGCAAATCATGGCATTATCACAAACGAATATCTCGAAACGAATGATCCAAATATTTTTGCTGCCGGTGATGTTACGGAGTTTCATGATGTTATTATCGGCCGTCATCATGTCCTTGGAAATTGGTTGAATAGCGACCTGCAAGGAAGAGCCGCGGCCATGAATATGTTAGGAGCAGAAAAATCATTTGAGCTCGTTTCATCCTATAATTTTAATTTTGATGGCTTGAGATCAAATCTCGATGTGCTCCAGAGCGGAGCATTTAATATCTGCGCCCTCGGCGACACAAATCCAGCCGAACCGTTTAATGCTAAAATATTCTCGCGCGATCGGGCATATTTAAAACTATTTATTAAAAATAATCAATGTGTTGGCGCGGTTTTGATAAATAATCCGCATCGGCGTCAAAAACTTTTAGAATTAATAAAAATCAAATCAAGACTCTTGGATATTGACAGATATTTAAACTTGTGATAAGTATAAGCTAGCAATATAGATATTTGACAATTCGAGCAGGAGGGAAAAATGGCGCTTCTAGGATTACTAGTCATTCCGCTTATAATTATGGTATTCGGTTTTTTCTTGGGCAAGGGGCGAATTACTGGTAGGGAGTTTGCTATGCAGTTTGGAGTTGTAGTCGTATTGATGACCCTAGGATATTTTATTGGCCGATGGGATCGCACGGCCGATACTGAAATTTGGAGTGGTCGGATCGTTAAAAAAAATACCGGAACACAACATTGTTGTCACGCATATCCGTGTAATCCTCACCCGTGTAATTGTAACAGTAAGGGTCAATGTTCTACTTGTTGGGATACTTGTTACCGTCATTCTTATGATAAGTGGTGGGATGCGACTACTAACAATAATGAAACAGTTTTTTCTGATAGATGTAATTCCCCCAGTAGTTCGCCGCCCGAGCGTTGGCTGCAGATCCAAATTGGCGAACCAACAGCTGCTGAACACGGCTTCACAAATTATATCAAAGGCGCGCCTGATTCAATTTTACGCCGCCAAGGACTAGCCAAGAAGCACCTAAAGCTTATTCCGCAATATCCAAGTGTTTATGATTATTATCGGGCCAATCGTTTTGTGGCTCTTGGCGTCCAAGGTGTCAGTAGCGACGATTTGGTAAAATGGAATCAAGAGCTAGCTGAGCTTAATGCTGACTTGGGTCCAAAAAAGTGGGTGCATGTTATATTTATTCTTGTTTTTACTGCTGATCGCGGTTATCTGCACGCGCTTGAAGAAGCTTGGCTTGGCGGTAAGAAAAATGATTTTGTGGTTGTAATCGGCGCTCCAGAATATCCAAAGATTGCTTGGGCTGGCGTTATGTCGTGGACTAAATCAGAGATGTCAAAATTGGCTGTTCGCGACCGTCTTGAAAATATGGGTGATTTCAATGTCCATGAAGCGTTTGCGATCGTTCGTGAAGAAGTTGGTGGAAAATATGTTTTCCGCCCGATGGATGATTTTGAATATCTGTCAGCCAGCATCACGCCATCGTTTGGTGTTATGGTTTTCCTATT
>CAZVIU010000047.1:7041-7376 GCA_964626935.1 uncultured Gammaproteobacteria bacterium | reverse complement strand
CGGTGTAAGAAGCCACAACTTTAATAGCGGCGTGTTTCGAGCCGGCAAAAAATATTCCCTCGCCAACGCCTGATTCTAAAAGCAAGTATTTTTCTCCCTGCGTCAAACGAAAAGTCTTGGCTACAAGATCTACTGACGCTGGCGACTGGCGCATCAGTAGCTGTAAGGCCGAATTATTAACAATGGCCTGACCATAAGGAGAACCTAAGAAATCATTAACATCTTGAGTAATGGTAGTTACGCCCAAATAGTATTTCCGGCAACGTTTAACCAGCGCGTACATAAATTTAGCGCTATCTTCGTGCTGCATCAGCCACCAGGCTTCATCAATGACC
>CAZVIU010000047.1:0-7031 GCA_964626935.1 uncultured Gammaproteobacteria bacterium | reverse complement strand
GGCCAAAATACGTTTTTTGCGTTCCGATCGGACCACGTTCCAAATATAATTAACAATTGTGTAGATGGCCATCGGCCGCAACTCATCTTCAAGATCGCGTACGGAAAAAACAACAAAAGGATTTTTGGTTTCAACCGTGGTTGACGAATTAAAAAGTCCGGCAAAAGTGCCTTCAGTGTATTTACGAAGTCTGATCACGAGCTCGGCCGAGCCTTCCATGCCCTCCAAAATCTGTACTAGGTCTTGCATAATTGGCGGTTCAACTTTTTGACTCAAGTCTCGTGATGGTGTGATATCTTTTTTAGCATAGGTTTCAATAATGGCGCGGTCAAGCAAAGCGTCTTCAGCCGCTGTTAGTGGTTCAACGCCCGTTACATGCCGACCAATCATAATGCGCAAAAGGCCTTTAAGCGTGATGACCGCGCTTCTAATAATATCTTCGGCGTTAAATTCTTCGCCCACTGGCCGCGGCAAATCAAAAGGATTAATTTTACTTTCAGAAGCTAGCGAGATATTAACATAGGTGCCGCCAACCGCGTCGGAGAGAGCTTTATATTCCATTTCTGGATCAATCACGATCACCTCTGTTCCCAGCATCAAACTACGCAACACCTCAAGCTTTACAGCGTAACTCTTGCCAGCGCCGCTAGTCGCAAAAGTTACCATGTTGGCGTTAGGCAAACTAAAGCGGTCAAAAAGAATTAAACTATTGTTGTGGCGATTAATCCCATAGAGAATACCATTATCAGAAGAGAGATCAGCCGAAATAAATGGAAATGAAGAGGCGCAAGGAGACGAATTCATATTAAAAGTAATCTGCAGCTCATCATTGGCTAGAGGAATAGTGGAATTAAATCCTTGTTCGGCTTGATAAAAAACTTTTTTAGAATAAACTAGTTTTGATCCCAGGAGGGACTCAACATCGTTAGATAATTTATCCAAATCTTCCTTGCTTTTTGCGTAAATCGTAATGTAGAGCGCGAATTGAAAAAAGTGTTCAATCCCCTGCGTTAGGTCATCGCGCAATTTTTCAATATCGCGCAAGGCAGTTTCACGAACCGGATCACGCGGCGCGCCTTTTTCTGAATCAGAAATAATTTGTGCCTCGAGCACACCAACTTTATTTCGCAATTGCTTCAAAATTATGTCAGCCTTTACCGGATAAAAAAACATGGCCACATCAAGCGCGGTATTTAAATTAATGATGGGCGCGAACCAGCCAACGGAAATATAACGCGGGTACGTCAGGACAAAAAGCGTGCGCGTATAGACATCGCCAAGGCGTAAAAACGACGGCGTAACTTCAAAAGCGGCCGGAGAAATTAAATCTCGGATAGAAACCGTGCCCCGACGATAAACCTTTTCTTCTTCTAAGGCTAAACGCTCCGATTCAACTTGCGCGCGTTCAACTGTTTTCTTTTTCTCCGCTTCAGTCGGTTCACCGGCTGGCACGACTGGGGTTGTGGTTTTTATAGGTTCAAAAGCCATAAACATTATACGAATCTACGAATCGTATGCTAATCACGCGAATATGCAAATTTATTAATAATTATTTGCATATTTGTAGATTCGCATGAAATTCGCAAATTCGTATAGTGTCTACTCTTCTATTTGTATCTTCCCAACATCAACCAATTTTTGTACCTCGGCTAAATCCGGATTATATACATTATAATATAATTCAACTAGGCTCTGCGTATCGAGCATGACTGTTTCTAATCCCATAGACTTTAGTCCTGACTGCACACGACTGGCGCGCTGAACAAGTTCATTTTTTCTTTCCAAAAACTTTTCTCCCTTAAGACGGACAACAAGCGCTGGCGTAAAAAGCTCGCGCAAGCGGGCAAAAAATCCTTTTTGCTTGTTAGATACAGGATCATAAGGAACAACCATTAAAAATCGCTTGCTCATAATATCGCCGAGTTCAACCAATTCGCTAACAAATTTACGATAGTCAGCAATCTGTAAACGAAGCAAATCGCTAGTTTGCGCTTTTTCCGATTCAGCAAGACGCCGTAAATATTCATCAATGTTTAATTTTCTTGACTGCACCACAATTTGCAAAGGATAATCTATGGCGTTTAGGAAACCAACATAGGCGGCAATAGTGGCCTGTTGTTCTTCTTCAGATTTCAAGGCTAAATTAACACTGCCAACAAGTAAAACAGCGCGAAGTGTGCCATCACGCATAACAACCACATCCTCGCGAACTTCAGCAATATCCAAGTATTTTTGGGTGGAAGGACCGGGTTTTGCTTTGACTAATGGCTTCGCCATAAACATTATACGAATCTACGAATCATATGCGAATCGCGCGAATATGCAAATTTATTAATAATTATTTGCATATTTGTAGATTCGCGTGAAATTCGCAAATTCATATCATGTTACTCGCCTTTGTACGCGCCGCCGGTATTTACGGTCAGTACCAGTTCTGCCAACCGACTTCCTGAAGGCAGTTCTTTTTTAGTTAGCGGCGGGATAGTTGGTTCTTCGCCAGCTCTCCTTTTAGCTTTAATTATTTCAACTTCAATTTCTTTATCCCAAACACGGATGGGAGGAAGTTTCAGGGTCTGAATCAAGTTGATTAAAAAAAGATGAAATGGCTGACCGTTAATCTTGATAAAAGCAAGCAAAGCGGCCGGCCCCAAAACTAAAACCGCAAAAACAATAAAAAAACCAAAGGTCAAAAGCTTAAAACCGATAAAGGTAATAAAGCCAGCGGCAAGAATTATAACAAACTGCCGGGTAGTAATCGGCCCAATGATCTTATCTTCAACATCTATAAATTGCGGGACGACAAATTGCTCCATACTGCTTTCGCAAACGCGATCCCAATGATCCAAATGCATCCGAATGATACGAAATAATTAAGAATAATTGGCATCTTCGGATAATTAGAATGGTGTTCGGATTTTTTAAATCGCGCCTAGAACCGAAGGTTTGCGCTTAACTCTATTATAGCATTAAACTCATCTTGACTCATCTCACTTTTGTTTAGAGCTAACCGTGAGGCTATAACATCGCTGGGGTTTTTTTCACCAATCAGGGCCTGATTAACTATCTCTAGATAGGACTGCCAAAGAGGTGAAGTTTTAAACGCGCCAATGCCAGCAATTTTTTTCTCCATCGCTTCGCTTCGCAACACTTCAAGTTTGTCAAAAAATCGGCGAATAGCGTCAGTTGGTTTCGCAGACAACTTGCGCAAATCATCAAGCGAAAAATTCTTCATCTCCTCAAGCGGACCAACGAGTTTGGGAATAAATTTAACATCTTCAAGAGTCAGGACTGGCGACTTGGGGGTTGGCGACTGAAAACTGGTGGTCAAAGCCTGCGCCACTTCTGTTTTCTTGTTCTCTTGTTCTTCTGTTCTTGTGTTCTTGTGTTCTTGTGTTTTTGTGTTCTTGTGTTTAATCAGTCTCTGCCAGCGGCCTTCCATCTCTTCACTCACGGTTTTTTCTATCTCAACTTTTTGCTTGTCGCTTTCAACAGCTTTTTTCCACGCTAAAGCGCGGATCTCGGCTTCTTTGACTGCCCGTAAATCTTCATGAACGCGCGCCAATTCATTGTCTAAAATTTTTATTATCGAACTCGCAACCTCCTCAGTTAATCCTACGCCGCCAAGATTTACCGCTCGAACTAATAAATCTTTGGTTTCTTGTGAATCACGAATGTCTTTTAACCGATTAGTTAAGGCTTGATCAAAACGAGATTTTAAAAACACCTCATCAAAATTAAGACCTGCTTCTTCGCGAACACGAATTAAACTTTCATTTACTATCTGATTAGAAGTCAGCGCTGGGGTTAGAGTTTTGGCAGAAATAACAGTAATCTCGCTAACTTCATCAGGCGCAAGAATATCCCCGGGCTTTATTCGAGATCGGATCTCAAATACTGGTGGCGATTTAGGCACAGTAGTTATGGGTACAGACAGTTTTTGTGGCGGAAAGATTGCTTCTGTCCGAAGTACTTCGGACCTCGCAATGACAGGGGTGGGTGTGGACGTTGGTCGAGGCAATGGTGGTGGCAACGGCTTGGGGGGGGGTGGCGTCCCTGTTAACGCCTTAAGCGCTGGAGACGCCGGAGATACCTTAGGCGCTAGGGGCACTGTAGATGCTGGAGGCACCGGAAACGCTTTAAACATTTTTTCCTTTTCCTCTTTTAAAACAATCCTCTTACTCGCCAAAGACTCGAGTTCAAGCTTAATCAAATCCAGAATCTTTAAGGCCTTGACTTCATCTAACTCAAGACCGCCTAATTTCACGCCCCGCGTTAAAATATTTTTAGTTTCCGCGTCGTCACGGACGTTATTCAAACGATTTAAAATAATATCAACTAAACGCCGACCAAGCCTGTCTTCGTCAAAATTCAGCCCAGTGTTTCGGGCTAATTCTTCGGCTATATCACGAGAGCTGGCAGTTTTAATAAATAAATGCGGATCAGCGCCGATCTCGCGCAAATATCCTTGAACATCAACGCCCAAAAAATCTGCGACCGGTAGAAAATCCCAACCAATAATCTGGATAGCTAATTTTTGAGTCGCTCCTTTTTCAAGTTTTAGTTTTTCTTGAAGATTAGTTAAAAGTTCGGGTAAAGATAATTCTTTGGCATAAACTTGCCAAATGAGCTCACGCACCATTTCAACTTGCTCATCAGTAAGTCTTGATGCCTCAAAAATTTCCGCGTATTTTTCTGCCAGCGCATCATCAAATAAATGATCGCGGATATTTTGAGGTAATTTTTGCACCAGACTAGGTATATTAATTTTTGGCATAGTTTAAAAATTATCAAAAATCCTGTTGCGGTTTTTGCCTGTAGCTGCTTTAAGAAGCCCATCCTCATTAGCGCCCGAGGTTATACCAGCTGCTTTTCTTGCTTTAAGCATCTCTATTAGGGCTTTGATTGTTGCCATCTGCTCCTTGTCTTGGCTGTCAAAAGCGGCTTTAGCCGCAGTTGCAAAAGTGCCTTTGCTCATATTCTCTAAAATAGCTAGACCGGCCTCTGAAGGATTGCCTGTGGCTATATTTCCCATTTGAGGAACCTTAACCGATAAAACTACCCCTGCTCCCTGCTTGCTTTGCAAAGCAGTGACAAGTGACTGCTGGTAAATATCTGCTTCGCCTGTTGTCCGTTGAGCAGGGGTAAAATTGCCGTTATTTTGAAATCCAAATGTTTGGCTGATATCAGCGCCAACCATAGCCGCTCGTTCAGCAGCTTTTTGCATATCATCATTATAGGCATCGCCAGCCGCATTTAATCCTGTCTTAGCCGCAACATTTAAATTAGCCGACTGATATGCCAAAAGGCCGTTGCGCGCCGCGTCACGCCCTCCCTTAGTAGCGGTAAGCCTTTTCCACTGATCATTTGTGCCTAGCCGCGCAACCAAAGCCGGAATTAACCCATTGCCTTCAATTAAATCTTCCGGCCGCAATTTATCAAGTTCAATAGTGCCATCAATAATAGCTTTTTCCGCCTTAACTTGATCAAGCTTGCCTGATGAATCACGCATTTTATAAGCTTCATATTTTCTCTCAACAGCCGCACCAAAACGACTTAAAATTCTTTTATCAGCGCCCAAATCCTGAAGTTGTTTATTTTTAGCCGGAATATCAGCGCTGGCATACCATCCTTCTTGGGCCATTTTAATCATGGCGGCCATTTGCTCAAACTGATCAGCAACATTAACTCCAGCGGCCTTGCTCTCAATCACATCTCTTTTTTCATCACGCAAAGCATCAAGATGTGAGGAAACTTTTCTATCTTTCCATTGATCAGCTTTGGCTTTGGCTTCAGCGCCTGATTTAGCTAAACCCGGACCAAGTATAGGAGCGCCAAGTAACGCTAAAGAAAGTCCGCCGGTCACTGGAGAAAGAGCGGCAGCAGCAACGCCTTGAGCGACTTTCGTGCCTGTGCCGATTTTCTGCCATCGCGAAGCTCTTGCTTCCGCGCTCTGAGCTTCCTGCTCTAATTTGCTAGCTTGCGCAGTTAGTGCGGCTTCTTGAGCTAAATTACCTACGCCCCTGGCTGCAGCTGCTTGCGTCATAAAATCGCCAGCCTGCTTTCGTTTATCCGCAGCCTCTTGACGTTGAGTTGCGGCATATTTTTGAAATCTATCACCAGCATTACCCAACCTTAAGCCCTTACCAATCCCTGCTTGCACTGTTCCATATAACCCAAAAGCTCTAGCGCCGAATTCTTGTACCTTAGCTCCGCGAGCGCTTTCACGTTCTCTTTGAAAGGCTTGATATCTTTCAGTAATAGCTCTAGCGCCAGTGTATTTATAGGCTAGGCCCCTACCCTTTTGCGCTGCCCAATTTAACATCTTGCTCCCGGCTTGCGCGCCCGCAACCCGCATTTGCTGAACCATGCCTATAGAAGCTACGAGCATGCCTATACCTATAATATAGGTAGCAAAATTATCCAGCGCCCCGGCTGTTGTTACATGCAAACCTCCCGGATCAATTTTTTGTCCGCCAACACTGACTGTCTCGCCAGTAGATTCTTGAAAATTACCCGGCACTTTGCCCTTGGTAGCCACATCTCCAGCGCCAATTGTTGCCAGAGTCAACCACATAAAAAAGGCCACAGTTGGACCAACAACGATATTGTCAACAAATTGATCCCACCACTGGCCATATTGCTTCTGCGCCTTGCTTGATGGCCAAGCAGACAAGGCAAAAGCAATTGGTGCCAAGACCACGAGTATCCAAAGCGTTACTATTCTTAATGTTAGTATAAAAGCAAAGGCCAAGAGCACGATTAAGGTTACAGTAATTAGAATAGCGCCGAATAAATAACCAATAATGATCTGCCCGGAATCAAGTCCGGTATTAGAAGGATTCAATGATAAAAGCTCATTAATTTTTAAGGCATTAACAAAATTACCGCCGGCCGCGCCAGCCCAAGCATTAACAAAAGTGATCATAAAAACTTGGCCGAAATCTATCATTAAGCCGGCAAGAGTGCGCGAGAAATTGATAGCCACAGCCATAATCAGCAAGCGCGGCAGTAATTTTTTATAAGAATAAGCT
>CAZVIU010000046.1:0-7526 GCA_964626935.1 uncultured Gammaproteobacteria bacterium | reverse complement strand
ACATCTTCGGCGCGCACATCAGCCGCTTCGTTAAATCCATAGGTTAAAACCTTGGCGCCAGTATGCGCTCGCATCTCGCGCGTCTTGCGATCATCAAAATTCAAAATCGCGAAACCATCGCGAGGCAGACCGCGAACAAGTTTAGATTTTTCAATAGCAATACGTTCAATAGTATTAAAATATTCCAAGTGGCTTATACCGATTGTGGTGACAATGCCAATTTTTGGATGAACCAATCCAGCCAAATACTCAATATCTCCCGGCCGATCAGCGCCCATTTCTAAAATCAAAATTTCCGGATAATTTTTATCTGGCCACAAAAGAAGCTGGCTGACGCGAAAAAAAACCTTAAGCCATCCAAAAATTGATTGGCCGCCGCTCGCCATACCTATAATAGTTAAAGGCAGACCGATTTCCGTATTATAGTTTCCTTCGCTCTTGCGTACTCGGAAGTGCGGCGCTAGCACGGCGAAAACAGCTTCTTTGGTTGAGCTTTTACCAACCGAGCCGGTAATGCCGACAACTTCGGGTTTATACTTTACTAAAATGCGAGTCGCGCAGATTCTAAGTAACTTCTTTAAAATATGTTTTGCCATAGATATTCAGTAGAAATTTGCTTCGCTAAAATTCGCTCACGCGATATTAACTCCCACCCCTCCTCCCCCTAAGCCTTAAGGGAAGATCCAGGAGAGGGTTAATTTCTACTTAATTTCAATTTAATTTCGCCAAGCCCGAGCTTGGCTAATATCTATTTTCGTTCAGGCGGTACTTCAAGGTAGTTTAACAAAAACTTGGCTATCTCTCCAAAAAGCGGCGCGGCTGTAGATTCGGCCCACTTAACGCCTTGGGGCCTTGTGAGCTTTGCCATCATTACAAAACGCGGATTAGTGGTGGGCGCAAATCCAACAAAAGAACCAATTGTTTCATCTTTGTAATACCCGCCACTGGGATGTGGAATTTGGGCTGTGCCAGTTTTTCCAGCCACAAAATACCCCGGAACGCCCGCGCGCTTACCATGACCATTTTCAACAACCGCGGTCAGCATGCTGGCTAATACATTGGCAGCGTGCGGAGAAATAACCTGACGCGTTAATTTTGGCTCAATCCTAGCTTCAAGGCCGCTGGCCGACCGTATCTCTTCAATAATATATGGTTTCATAAGCTTACCACCATTAGCAATAGCGCCAAAAGCGCTAACCAGTTGAATAGGGGTAACGCTGATCCCTTGACCAAAAGAAGCTGTGACAGAATAAATCTCGCCGCGTCGGCCAAGGTTAGATGTATCACCAGAGCTCTCGCTCGTAAGTTCAATACCTGTTGGCTCGCCAAAACCAAAATTATCAACATATCTTTTAAAAATTTCTCGTCCAACTTTACGGACGACAAAAACCACGCCAGTATTTAAAGATTTTTCAAGCACTTGCGTCATTGTCTGCGTACCATGCGTTTTTAAATCTGAATTAGTTATTTCGTGCGCGCCGATCTTTACAACTCCCTTGTCTTCGTAAGTGGTGGCCGGTTCAACCGCGCCAGAATCAAGACCAGCGGCCATGGTAAAAGGCTTGAAAATTGATCCCGGCTCATAGCTTTCAAAAATAGCTTGATTGTTAAAAACAGAAAAATCCTTAACTTTATTGTAGTCGTTAGCATCAAAATTCGGCACACTACACATGGCCAAAATCGCGCCGCTTTCAGGATTAGAAATCACGACTACACCACCTTGGGCATCAAATTTTTTAACATACTCTTTAAGTTTTTCGCAAACAAAAAATTGTATCGTGCGATCTATGGTTAAGAGAATTGTCGCGCCATCTTCTGGTAATTCTGTTCTAACTCTTTGAGCGCTAATTAATCTGCCCAAGGCATCTTTTTCACCATAAAGATAGCCGCCGCGGCCGCGCAATTCTTTTTCAAAATATCCTTCAAGACCATATTTACCAGTTCGACCACGCTCGTCATCGCCTAGAAAACCAGTAATCTGTGAAAGGGCCGCGCCCTCAGGATAAAAACGGCGCGGTTCGCGTTCAAAACCAATACCAACGAATTTTTTTTGTAAAATTTTCTCTGCTTGCGCTTCGCTAACACCACGGACAATCGGTTCATAAGGATCATTGGGTTTGATTTTATTTAAAATTTCTTCTTTCTTAATATTTAAGATTTGCGCTAGTTCTTGCGATAATTTGTCTGCTTCTTGTATTTTTGTTGCATCAATAAAAACAGTGTAAGTATCGCGATTGGTGGCTACTGGAAATAATTTACCGCTGACACGGTCTTTTAGATAAATTTCGCCACGCTCCGGCGGCAGATTCTTAACCACTTCGTGTTCCGAAGCAGCTAAGGCCCGATAAGTTTCATGACCTAAAATTTGAAGCTGAAATAAACGGCCAACAATAATTAAAAAAATTAAAATAACACCGCTGGCTAAAAAATGCAGGCGTTGCGCGCTAGCTGTTTCGTCTCTAAAATTTCTCCGCACACTTCTATTATAGCACTTTTCAGGGCACGGGTCTTGTGGTAAATTAAAATCCATTGGCAAAACGCTCGGTTTGTCCTCCCACCTTTCGGCGGGCTGTGGCCCAGTAGTCTAAGGCGCGCGGTTCGGGACCGCGAGATCGAGGGTGCGAACCCCTCCAGCCCGATAAAAGGTGGGAAGATGAAAGACAAAGAGGCATCGAGATTGCGGGTTTGACCCTACGGGTCATCATCACCCGTAGGGTGACAGTTCCCTTGTCCCCGAAATTGGTGTGGGGGTGATCAAGGATGCAAATCTTCCTACCCCGACCAAGTTAGACATTTTGAACCAAAATTAAAATTATAAAAGAGCGCGGGATGCGCTCTTTTTATTTTGTGTTTACGGAAGGCCTTTTGCAATGCAAGGTCCCATGTACGATTAGCAACAGATTAGTCATCATCAGGATCATCAAGATCATCAGGGTCTTCAAGATCGTCTTTAAAAAAACTATCTTGACAACTTTCTTCAACACCAGTTATTTTTGTACCGGGGGCATCACGGCTTGTTGTTGCGCCACGATTTATTGTTGCTCCAAAACTTCTCACCCTTGTCCGCATTAATCTGTCATGGGCAGTTTTACGCAGTCTTGAAACTTTAGCCGCTTCTTCTGCTAATCGTAATGGTCCCCAAACGACAATAACATGTAAGAATCTAACGCGTTGTTAACACTTTTCATCTTTCAGGATAAAGTGGTAGCAACATGATAATTCACAAATCTACACGGCTAACCCCCATTCAAAGAAGGGAGATTGCCGACAGGTATTTTCACAAAAATGTTCGGTTAACCGCCCTAGCCCGTGATTACCAGACCAGCAGGAAAATACCATCTACAATATCCTCAATCGCGCCCGCGTAAAAGACTACACCGTCCACAAAAGCGTCAACAAGCGCTACTGGTGTCTGCAAGATAGGATTAAGCGGCTCGCCAAGGTCAAGGCAGCGCTAGAAAAGAAGCTGAAAACTCAAGCGCTGCGTTACCACAAGAAATACCCAGGCAAGATGCTGCACTCTAATAATACAGAACTGCCCATGCTGGAAAGCAAAAAGCATACAGATAAGCCTGAAACCCTTTCTGTGGCCATTAACGATTTCTCCTGTGAGCTCTTTGCAGCCATGCTGCCTGGACCATACCTAGTATTCATCTGTTGCTTTCCTTGCACAAGTACTTGAGAAGTGCCCCTACACCATAGAAACCTGGTATCCTGATAACGGCACAGAGTACAAAGGCCGCCCCCGAAAACACGAATTCATGCAGCTATGCCAGGAAAACGGCATCAAGCAATCCTTTACCAGACCGCATACTCCCCGGACAAACGGCAAGGCAGAACAGGTCATCAAGACCATACAGGACATGTGGCTGAAAAAGACCAGATTTGCCTCACGGGTACATCGCAAGCAGGAACTCATCAGATTCGTGAACTTCTACAATACAGTCAAGCCGCATAAAGGAATTGACAACCTTACTCCCATGGAAAAACTAATCAGCTACTTTTATCCCGAAAAACTGTGAACAACGCGACTAATTCTTACATTTTATTTTAGCACAAAATAGAGGAGAAGGCAAGTGCTATCTCTATCCAGACGGCCACAAATTCAATCATGACACCCATGCCACGAATTCAATCTTGACATCCATAAAAAAGGGTGCTACTATGATTAGTTCTTTTTAAATTTAAACCACAAACGGGGGAAGATATGGACGAGCTTGCCCAAGGACGAGATTTTAATCTTTATGCGCGATTAATGGATGCAAGTCTAGTATACAAGCAAAGCGAACTGAGGCCACATGTTTTACCTGGACTTATTGTTGATTGTGGTTTTGGAACTGGCGGCTTACTTAAGGTTCTTAGCGACGAGTTTCCACATAGTCAATTTGTTGGGGTTGATTTCTCAACAGAGTTCACTCTTAGGGCTCATGAATTATTTCTTGCCAAACCAAATGTCCGGATTGTAAGAGGCGACGTTCGCTTCTTAGATAAATTTGGCATTAAGGATGCAACAACAGTGATCTTGGCCTCACTGCTTCATGAAGTTCATTCTTATAATGGTTATGATGAAACTCCAGTGCGCGAGACACTGCTAGCGGCTTATAAAGTTCTAAAATCAAACGGACGATTGCTGATTCGAGACGGAATTGCGCCATCTCGCGCTGTTGTTGCGCTCTGGTGCAACCATAATGATGGCTTGGCAAGTGGCTCCACAAACGAACTTTCCACGCGTGCTATTTTTGAAAAATTTAGCCGCGAGTATCGTCACGGAACTGGTATTCCGGTTGATCTAGCGAGGCTAAACGGGCTTCCATGTTTCTTGCTTAGAGCACGCGATGCTTATGAATTTATGAGCAAAAAAGATTATCGTGAGCATTGGGGATTAGAGATCAATGAAGAGTATGGCTTTTGGCGACGCCGTGAATGGGAATCAGCACTTGAACAGATTGGCTTTCGTAATATTCAGATACAAGAGGAGACTAATCCTTGGGTTGTGGAAAATCGCTTTCAGGGTCACGTAGTTTTGTACGATCCAATAACTGGTCTGGCCTTGCCGTTTTTCCCAACGCATACGGTAATTGTTGCCGAAAAATAATATCTTTTGGAATATTGTTTTATAAACAGTCTGAAATCAAAAATCGCCACTAGTGGCGATTTTTTTATTAGATGAAATTTTACTGCTAAGTAAATCTTTCCGACTTAAAAATTTGATTAGGACCCTTCGTACGAAAGGTACAGTTATAAAATAAATATAAAAGATTATTGCGAAGGTGGATTAAGTAAAAGCGGACTAAGGATTGGTAAACCAGGTATTATTTTTTATAAAGTTCTAAATTTTTCACCATAGCGCGGAGGTTTGCAAGACCTCTTAATTGACTGGCTTTATCTTTATTTAAATTATCAAGGCCGACAAGCTCAGAAGCTTTTTTAACATATAAGTTAGCGGCATCCTGGTGAACAACGGCCAAATCTTCCCATCCTCCTTCTTGCGCCTGGCGCGCTGACTCACGAGCATTACGAGAATAATCCATTAAATTCTTATAGCGCACATCTTGTTCTGCTTCGGCAATTTTCCTTTCTATTTCAGTCAAATCTCTTTGCGTCTGATTTATTTGCCTTTCTAACTCTTGCGCTGCTAAAGCGGTATCCCCTCTTTCTGATAAGGCCATAACAATTTCATCAGCGCGCGACTTATCAAAGCTTAACTGTTCCAGTTTGCTTCTTATTTCTTCAACTTCGGCTTTTATTCCTGCGGCAACTCTTTTGGAAGTAGCTGCAAAATCTTCTCCTTCTACAGGATAAATCATCGGCTGTCGTGTTTCGATTTTTTGTAGTCCTGCCTGTAGTTTTTCGATTTCAAGACTTAAATGATTTGATGTCTCTTGAAAATGTATTGCTGGCTCTTGTTTTACTACTCGTGCTTGCTCTAGTAGGAAGCGCTTACGTTCTTGTTTCTCTGATTCAAATCCGGTCATACCTAAACGCTGGCCAAGTTCTTTCATAGCGGCTACTTCACCTCTTTGTTCTGGAGGAGAAAGATTGTCGCGCTTACCGCCTATTTTATCAATAAATTCTCGTTCGCGTGAAGATGGATTTTTGCCTTCAGGTGATCTCACAATGTTAATAATAACATAAATTAACTCAAAAGTCAAACAAAAATCGGCAAAAAATGGTGATGTCGCTTTCTATTAATTTAATAACACCACTCCAATGAACTGGGTCATGGGAGCGATTTAAAAGAATTGATCGAGTGTTCTAAAATATGCAGCTATCGGTTATCGCCGCTGCCATGAAGCATGCCTCTTTTTTGTCTTGCTTGTAGTTTTAAAATGTTGCTTGAGGCTATTTGATCTAAGGACAAATTTAATTCTGTAGCTAACTGCGCTATGTACCAAAGCACATCACCCAATTCTTTGGCCAACTCTACTTTTTTCTCTTCCCCCAATACTCCATCTTGATCACGTAAAATCTTTTTAACTTTTTCAGCAACCTCTCCGGCCTCGCCAACCAATCCTAAAGTTGGATAAATAAAATTATTATCCTTATTTGGATAAATCGCGGTTTTGCGACTAAGCGCTTGATACTCTTCAAAAGTCATAAGTAAAAATGTCTGACTGCTCTTTTCGTACACAGTGGCTACGAATTTAAAACACTCACAAACCTTTGACATTATTTTACCGAATTTAATCCACAAATCCAAAAAACGAAACTTGCGCTGACCCGCTACCAGCCGCCGCAAGGCGGCGGGCAGAACCGAACCCGCCGACTCAAGGACAAAATTTTTTCCCTTAATTTGGGATAGTTTGCCGGAATAACGAGAATATAAATCGGAAAATCTATATAATCAACCTTATGGAGAAACCGCCGCGTCAAAATCAATAACATATAGCCTTGGAACTTGATTCCAGTCAGGATTGCCGTCCTTGTCTCTAAAAAAACGAAGAACAAAATTATTGTCGTGCATATGTCCGTGCTCTATGCCTTGACTCTCTAAAACCGATATGATTTTATCTCTTTGTTCTGTTAACTCTCTTTCAAACATCCGACTTGAAACTTTCAACCATTTTGCAAGGTTTAAATCTAAAACACCGGAAAATACGTCAACCAGTCCTTCTTTATTAAGTCGGTATGATTGGATTGGCTCAATCGGCACATAATCAAAACCGTTCTTCTTCCACACCTGATGATTTTCGTAGATTTTCTGCCAAGCAAGAAATGCCTTCGGTTTTATGTGCCTGATAATCAACTTGTCTTTCAACGCGCCTCCGACAAGCGTAGTTTCTGAACCGGTCTTTGCAAACGCTTTTCTTTTAAACCTTTGTTTGTCGAGATCGCTTCTGTCGTATAACGGAGATTTAATTATCTCATTGCCTAGTCCTGCATCAAAAGCTATTTTTATCAGCGAAGCTCGTTCTTGTGCCGGGGCGTACCTAATCATCTCTGCTGCTTTCTTCTGAACCTCAGGGTCTTCTTGGGACAGGGCTTGTTTGATGAGCAAAGCTTGTTCTTGTGCCGGGGCGTACCTA
>CAZVIU010000045.1:0-7579 GCA_964626935.1 uncultured Gammaproteobacteria bacterium | reverse complement strand
CGTTCACAAACGCTTAGTTGATATAATTGATCCAACTCCGCGCACTATCGATGCATTGACTAGCTTAAGTTAGCAAGCCGGAGTGGATGTGGAGATCAAAATGTAGTTTAGAAGCGGATTTTTCGCGGATCAACACGCGGATTTACACTGAAGGGAGTGCGAAGAAAGCTCGCGCCGTAAGGCGTTGATAACCTTCGCAGCATCCAAAAATAATTAAGGAGGGGAATTATCGAAAATTGATATAATCACAATCCAAAGCCTTGAGTTAAAGGCTAGAAGCCCTAATAAATAAGAAGTTATTATTTAGTGGGGCTTCTAGTTTTTGTTTTATAGGGTACGCGAACTATGAAGTTTTTAATAGGTAAAAAATTAGACATGTCTCAAGTTTGGAAAACTGATGGCACAGTAGTGCCGGTTACTTTTATTTCAGCCGAATCAAACCAAGTTGTTCGAGTAAAGAATCGTGAAAGTGACGGTTATGAAGCAGTCGTGGTTGGCAGAGACAAGGCCAAGAAGGCTACTAAATCACAGGTGGGATATTTTAAAGACTTAGAACCAAAAAAAATACTTCGTGAAGCGCGTGGTGAAACCCCTTGGTCGGTGGGGCAATTACTTGGGGTTGATCAGTTCCAAGTTGGCGAGTTGGTGCAAGTAACCGGTTTAGGCAAGGGCAAAGGTTTTCAAGGCGTAGTCAAGCGTCATCATTTTGCTGGTGGTCCAGCTTCGCACGGACATAAAGATAATTTGCGTATGCCCGGCACAATTGGTTCTGGCGGAATCCAGCGGGTTTTTAAAGGTTTAAAAATGGCTGGCCGCATGGGCGGAGATAAAGTGACGGTTAAAAATTTGGAGGTAATGAAAATAGAACCGGAAAAGAATTTGATTGCCTTAAAAGGAGCCGTGCCGGGAGCGAGAGGATCCGTTGTAGTAATCAAGTCATTAAGTAATTAAGTCATTAAGTATTTTTACTTAGTGACCTAGTGACCAGTGACTCAATGACTGATGCATATTCCAATATACAATCAAAGCGGTGTCAAGATTGGTGAGCACGAATTAGATGCGAAAGTTTTCGGATTGAAAGTAAGTCCAGTAGTTGTTCATCAGGTATTGGTCGCGCAACTGGCCAACGCGCGCGCGCCTTTAGCCCATACTAAAATGCGTGGCGAAGTTTCCGGCGGTGGGAAAAAGCCATGGAAACAAAAAGGCACGGGACGCGCTAGGCATGGCTCAATTCGTTCACCGTTGTGGCGCGGCGGCGGAGTAGTTTTTGGTCCAAGAAACGAGCGGAATTTTGAACAGAAAGTTAACAAGAAAATGAAAAAGAAAGCCGTCTTCATGTGTCTTAGTGATAAAGTTGCTTTCCAAAAATTGATTGCTCTAGATTCTTTGGATCTGGCCGATGGCAAGACCAAAACTTTTGTTAAATTATTAAACAGTTTGCCAGTGGGCGGCAAGAAGGTGCTGGTTGGCTTGGGGGCGCCAAATAAAAATGTCATGGCCGGCGCTAAGAATTTGAAACAGGTTTGGGCAACCGATGCCGGCAGTTTGAATGTTAGAGACTTATTAAAGTATGAATATCTATTGATAACACCGGAAGGATTACAAAAAATAGTGACTACTTTTGGTAAATGAGATTGTATGTTTAAATTTTTAGACAAATTTAAAAGAAAACAATTAGAAAAAGCGAAGATCCATAAAGAAGAAAAGAAATCTAAAGTTAAGGAAGTAAGTCAAGAAATGAGATCGAAAAAACCGAAAAAGGACGCGCGGGAAATGAAAAACGAACCGTGGAGTATAATTTATGGACCGCTGACTACAGAAAAAACCACAGTGCTTGGTTTAATCAATCAGTATGTTTTTAGCGTGGCGCGCACGGCGTCAAAAGTGCAGGTTGCTAAAGCGATTGAGGAACTTTACGGCGTTAATGTTAAGGGCGTTAACATGATTAATGTTTCTGGCAAAAAAGTTGCTTTTGGCAGAACGCGTGGTCAGCAAAAAGATTGGAAGAAAGCCATTGTTAAACTAGTCAAGGACGAGAAGATAGATATTTATGAGAAATAAACAGATGATACGAATTTGCGAATCTTATGCGGATCGCACGAATATGCAAATTCGCACATTTGTAGATTCGCATGAAATTCGCAAATTCGTATAATATTTTCGTATAATATTTATGTTAAAGCAATATAAACCAACTTCCCCTGGCCGACGCAACGCTTCTTGCGACGAGTTTGCCGATATTACTAAAACTGAACCAGAAAAGTCTCTTATTGTTATAAGAAAGCAGATGAGCGGCCGGAATAATCAGGGAAAAATAACCGTAAGACATCGAGGCGGTGGAGCGCGTCGCTATATTCGTATTGTTGATTTTCTTCAGGAACGAACTGACCCGGCTAAGGTTTTAGCTATTGAGTACGACCCTAATCGCAGTTCAAGGATTGCCTTATTGGGCTATGCTGATGGCGTTAAACGTTATATCATCGCCCCCCTTGATCTTAAGGTTGGTGATGAGGTACAATCAGCATTTACGCGCATTGATGTTAAGTTGGCGAACCGCATGCCGCTTCAAGATATTCCTATCGGTTTGCTAGTGCATAATGTAGAACTAGTTCCCGGACAAGGCGGAAAAATTATTAGAAGCGCTGGCAGTTCTACCCAGCTTTTAGCTCATGAAGGAGATTACGCGCAACTTAAAATGCCTTCTGGCGAGATAAGATTAGTATCCAAAAAAGCTCGTGCTTCAATTGGAATTGTAAGCAATCCAGATCATCACTTGCTTCGTTTGGGAAAAGCTGGGCGGAAAAGACACTTAGGCAGAAGACCAGAAGTGCGCGGCAAGGCTATGAATCCGGTTGATCACCCGCATGGCGGCGGCGAAGGCCGTAATCCTATTGGTTTGCCTTATCCAAAAACTAAATGGGGCAAGCACGCTTTAGGAGTAAAGACAAGACGACATAAAAAGTATAGTAATAAAATGATTTTACAGAGAAGAAAATAGGGTGCGCGAACTATGAACTGACCACGAACATACGAACCCAAAATCGTGTTCGCTAGTTCGTAAAAAGTTCGTAGTTTGAACACGATTTATGTCACGAAGTCTAAAAAAAGGCCCGTTTATAGATCCAAAATTGCTTGATAAGACCAAGCGTTTGCGAATGGGCGATAAAACTGTAGTAAAAACCTGGTCTCGGGATTCGCAAATTTCTCCAGAAATGGTGGGCAAAACCATTGGTGTTCATAATGGCAAGATTCACATACCAGTATTTATTGTTGAAGAAATGGTTGGTCACCGGCTTGGTGAATTTGCTTCAACAAGAAAGTTTACTAAACATGGCGGCAGGATGCAGAGAGAGATTGAAGCCAAGCAGGCCGAGACCGCGACAACCGCGGCTAAAGCAGCAGAAACCCCCGTGACTAAGAAATAAACAGATGATACGAATTTGCGAATTTCATGTGAATCTACAAATGTGCGAATTTGCATATTCGTGCGATCCGCATAAGATTCGTAGATTCGTATAATGTTATGGAGGTAAAAGCATACGCGCGACACATTCGAATGGCTCCACGCAAAGTCAGGCTTATCGCTGATCTTATTCGTGGAAAAAATGTTGGTCAGGCCAAAACAGTTTTGGCATTCATGCATCGCGAAGCAGTCCGTCCGGTGCTAAAACTTTTGGAATCAGCCCTAGCTAACGCCAAACATAATTTTAAACTAGATGAGACAAATTTGTATGTTAAAAAGATTACGGTTGATGGCGGTCCGGTATTAAAACGTTGGCGCGCCCGAGCTTTTGGCCGCGCTGCCGCCATTAAAAAGAGAAGTAGTCACATAACAATCGTCTTGGACGATAAATTCGAAATCCGTCATCGCGGAGCAGGATCCCGTTTGCGGGAAAATCTGAAATCCGAAACAAAATAAGTTTCGAATTCCGTGCTTCGTGCTTCGAATTTTAACAAAGTGGGGAACAAAATATCGCCAAAATCATTTAGAATCGGAGTGCTTTATCCGTGGCATTCAAGATGGTTTGCCAAAAAAGAAAATGATTTCGCGCAAAAATTGCGTGAAGATGTTGAAATTAGAAAATTTTTGCGTAAAGAGCTCAAAGGCGCGTCTTTGGCCAGGCTTGATGTTGAACGTGCTGGCAACGCCATCACTGTTTTTATTCACTCGGGCAAACCCGGTTTGATCATCGGTCGCGGTGGAGCTGGCGCGGAAGAATTGAAGAAAAAATTACAGACCAAAATTTTTGGTAAAAAACCAATCAATTTAAGCATCAACATCATGGAAGTATCCAAACCGAATTTGGCGGCTCAGATTGTTGCTGATGAAGCAGCAACCGAAATTGAAAAGCGTTTGCCAACTCGGCGAGTGATGAATAAAACGCTTGAGAAGATTGAAAGATCAGGGGCTTTAGGCTGCAAGATGAAGGTAGCTGGTCGTCTTGATGGCGCGGAAATTGCCCGACGTGAGAGCTTGCTTTGGGGCAAGGTTCCCTTGCATAATTTGCGCGCTGATATTGATTACGCTCAAAGCGAAGCTCACACAATTTATGGAATTGTGGGAATAAAGATCTGGATATATAAAGGCGAGATATTTAATAAATAGTCACTAGCCACTGGTCATTGAATCACTAAGTAAAATTACTTAATTACTCAATTACTTAATGACTTATGTTATTTCCAAGGAAAGTAAAATATCGCAAACAGCACCGTCGTCGAGGAAGTAATCTTATTGTGGCTTCTGATAAGGTAGATATTAATTTTGGAGAATTTGGTTTACGGACGATTGAGCCAGGCTTGATTACCGCGAGACAAATTGAAGCCTCGAGGCGCGCCATTACGCATTTTTTGCAAAAGAAAGGCAAGCTCTGGATAAGACTTTTTCCTGACCAAGCCGTTACGGCTAAGGGCAATGAAGTGCCCATGGGTGGCGGCAAGGGCGCTGTTGATCACTTTGTCGCGCCAGTTAGGCCGGGAACGATAATGTTTGAAGTGGACGGAATTCCTGAAAATGAAGCGCGTGAAGCATTTAGATTGGCTGGCAGTAAATTGCCGGTTAAGACCAAGTTTGTTAAACGCTCATAATAAGTTCTTGTAAAATTCTGCGAGTATCTACGTGTTGATCTGCGAAAAATCAGCTTCTATGATCCGTAGAAGCAGATAGTCGTTGATCTAAACGCGGATTTACACCGAATAAAATAATGAAGTTTAAAGAACTAAAAGAAAAACCTAAAGAAGAACTACGATTAATATTACGCGATGAGCAGGAAAGGTTACGTGATTTGCGATTTCGTCTGTCTGCCAATCAACTAAAAAATGTGCGATCAGTGAGAAAGACTAAAAAGACGATCGCCCGGATCAACACTTTATTAAAATAGTCACTGGTCACCAAGTCACTGAGTCATTGAGTTTTACTTAATGACCTAATGACTTAATGACCTAATGACTTATGGTATCTATCAAACGCCAATTCAAAGGAATTGTTATATCGGATAAGATGTCTAAGACGCGCACTGTTCGCATTGATCGTTTGAAGTGGCACCCTAAATATAAGAAGCAATATAAAGTTAGCAATAAGTTTAAAATACATGATGAAAAAAACGAATCACATATTGGAGATAAAGTCGTATTTGCCGAAACAAGGCCGTTGTCTAGAGATAAAAGATGGCAATTGCTTAGGATCATTAAAGCACCAAAGCATTAAAGCAAAAATTGTTTTCATGTTTTAATGTTTTAATGAAATACTATGGTTCAACACAGATCAATGTTAATTCCGGCTGACAACACCGGCGCTAAAAAGCTTCAGGTTATTAGAGTTACCGGCGGTTATAAGAAAAGATATGGCCGCATTGGTGATATTGTTACTTGCGTTGTCAAGGAGGCCATGCCGCACCAAACAGTTAAAAAGAGCGATATTGTCCACGTAGTAATTGTCCGGACTAGAAAAGAAACACGCCGCAACGACGGTTCCTATATTCGTTTTGATGATAATGCCGGGGTTTTAGTTGATAAAAAAACTAAAGAACCGCGCGGAACGCGTATTTTCGGACCAGTAGCCAGAGAGTTAAGAGCTAAGGGATTTATGAAGATAATTTCACTAGCGCCAGAAGTGCTTTAGATGTTTATGAATATAAAGAAAGGCGACAAGGTTAAAATCTTAAAAGGCAAAGATGCTGGTAAAGACGGCAAGGTTTTGCGTGTCCTTGTAAAAGAAGACCGGCTAGTAGTTGAGGGGTTAAATTTACGTGTTCATCATACACGGCCGCGCCGACAAGGAGAAAAGGGATCGCGTATTTCTGTGCCGGCTCCAATAGCCCGAGCTAATGTAATGCTTATTTGTTTAAAATGTAACCGTTCGACACGCATTGGGCACTTGCTTACCGGAGAAAAGAAGGTAAGAATGTGCAAGAAGTGCCAGAGCGTCATAGACTAATGAGGTGTACGAACTACGAACTGATCTCGAACATACGAATCCCAGATCGTGTTCGTTAGTTCGTAAAAAGTTTGTAGTTAGAACACGAGCATGTTAAGACTTTTAACAAAATATAAAAACACTGTGGTTCCAGCCATGAAAAAAAGATTTGGATATAAAAATAACCTTCGAGTTCCAAAATTAGATAAGGTCGTTCTTAATGTTGGTTTAAGCCAAAATTCAAAAGACCAGAAATATATTTTAATGGTTGAAGATACATTGAAAAGAATTACCGGACAAAAGCCGGTTCCTAAAAAAGCTAAAAAATCGATTTCGGAATTTAAAATCAGACAAGGTCAGGTGATTGGTTTAGTGGTAACCTTGCGCGGTCCGCGGATGTATGATTTTCTTGATAAATTAATTAACCTGACTTTGCCGCGCGTGCGCGATTTTCGCGGACTAAGGGAAAAATCTTTTGATGGTCAGGGTAATTTTTCCATTGGTTTTCGTGAAAATATAGCTTTTCCAGAGATCAATCCCAATGAAGTTGAAAAATTGCATGGCATTGAAGTGACTATTGGAACAACGGCTAAGAATAATGAGGAAGGATTGGCGTTATTGAAATTGTTAGGATTTCCATTCAGATAATTGCGGATTTATGTCAACCACAGCTCAATATGTAAAATCTTTAAAAAAGAAACCCAAATTTTCCACACGAGTAGTGCGGCGTTGCTGGCGTTGCGGACGTCGTCGCGGCTATATTAGGGATTTCAAATTATGCCGCATCTGCTTTCGTGAATTAGCTAGCCGTGGGGAAATCCCGGGTGTGATGAAGTCAAGTTGGTAAATAATTTTCACTACAAACCTATAAAATCGCTACGAATCCCACGAACACTAAGGAAAAAGTTCGTATAATTTGTAGCCAGTTTATAGGTTCGTAGTAGGCTTTAGCGATGTTAACCGATCCAATATCCGACATGTTAAGCAGAATTCGTAATGCCGCCTTGGCAGATATAAACGAGGTGGTTTTGCCATATTCGCGCGTAAAATTTGAGATTGCTAAAATTTTTGAGCGCGAGGGTTATCTGGGAGGAGTTAAAGAAAAAGATAAAGCTAGCCGGGAAATGGTTATAGCGCTTAAGTATCAAGATGGCATATCAGCCATTA
>CAZVIU010000044.1:0-7815 GCA_964626935.1 uncultured Gammaproteobacteria bacterium | reverse complement strand
CTACTAACAATGCTTCTGATCTTGGAGCATTTGGCACTGCTTTCCGTGATGTTTATGTATCTGGTTCAATTAGGATTGGTTCTGCAACCGGTGTGTCAACCACATTTTCATCCAATGGCAGTATTTTATTCACGCAGCCATCAGGGCAGAATGGATCTGATCTAGGCGCTTACGCTTCGGCGTTAAGAAGTATTTATGTATCATCATCCGTTTTTATTGGTACTAATATAACAATAGGTAGCACCGTGCTAGTTAATGGTAGCCCTGGTATATCAAATGTGACTCTTGGTAATGGCGGCTTATCTGCATCAGCAACTTCTACATTTACAGCATCTCCAGCTAATGAGGCGGGCAATGCCGGCTTTGTCTTCCAATTATCCCAAGCGCCAACTAATGGCAGTAATACCTCAACAGCAATGATGCTTTTCCAAACTGGCGGAGCTAGCCCAACTAATTTATTCGCCATTGTTACTACCAGCACTGATCGAGTGGTATTTCGTTCTTATGTAGTATCATCAACTACCAAAGTACAAGAAGCTTTTGTTTTTGATACCGTTGATGTGTTGGCTTCAAGCACGCCTCTTATTTCAGTAAGAAATAACGCAACATCTAAATTTTCTGTGCTTGGCGGAGGTACGGTTCGCGCAGCCGAAGGCTTTGTTAGTAATGTATCTAGCCCTGGCGACTTTGCTGAATATGTGCCACTTAAGGAAAATAGCATGGTTGAGGCTGGTGAAGTTTTAGTTGTTGATCGCGATTCTAATATTGAACTTTATGATAAGTCTCGTGAAGCTTATTCGTCTTATACTGCCGGCGTAGTTTCCACAAAGCCAACATTTATTTCAGGCATGGAAGTACCCGGTCAAGTATTGTTAGCCCTTGCCGGTCGTGTGCCAGTTAAGGTAACTAACGAGGGCGGAGATATTAAGGCGGGTGATTTGCTTGTTAGCGCGCCAACTCCGGGACAGGCGATGAAGTATGATCAGGAAAAGTATGATGAATATGTTCGAGCCCAAACCTCTGCCGCTGGCGCAACACGAGGTTCGGGCTCTATACCGGTGATTATTGGTGTGGCATTGGAGCGTTTTCCTGGCGATGAATTAGGAATTACAAATAAAGAATCAAGCATTAGAAGTGGAAAGATATTAGTGTTAGTGCGGACTGGATATATACAACAAACAACAAATAGTGGACAATTGACAGTTAACAACAACCAACAATTCACGACTGAATTAAATGTTACTACAGCCGATGGAAATATAGTTTATAAAGACATGGATTTAGGCGGAGGAGTTTTGAGCGGAGTGAAATCAATTGCCAGCGCTTCGGGCAATTGGGAAATTAAAGAAGATGGCACTTTTGAAACTAGTGGAGATATTATACAGATGCTTGAAACCTCATCTGGCGGACGGGCGTTTTATCCAGTTATTTCTAAAGCAAAAGAAATTAATCTTTCTGGCTCTGGCAAGTTAGAGGGGGGACAGGCGAGGATAATTTTTGACGCGGTTTATGAAGATTTGATTGACATAGGAACTTTGCGTGTAAGTGTAACGCTCACTTCCGATAGCGCAAGCGGAGTTTATGTAACTGATAAAAGCGCCAATGGTTTTATGGTTCATGAGCTCGGTGGCGGTACAGGCAGTGCGACATTTGATTGGATAGCGATTGGTAAGAGAAAAGAAAGCACTCCGTAGTTTTATGGTATTAGCCGTGAAGAGGTTTTACAAATTAAACCCCTACACTTAAGTGTGAGGGTTTACAGTCTACGCGTTAGAAGTTATTATCATAGTAGATTGTGGGGCCCGTCCCTGCACCTTACTTAGCCCTCGTAGCTTAATGGATAAAGTGCCTCGCTTCGGACGAGGCGATGGGGGTTCATCCCCACACCTTTGTCCCCGTGGTGAAATGGATATCACGCTAGTCTTCGGAACTAGCGTTAGAGGTTCGAATCCTCTCGGGGACATTAAAGCTGTGAGGGTAAAATTCCCTCCGAGGGCATGAAAGGCGTGGGGATGAAGGAGGACCCATGATGAAATACGCAGTGACTTTATTGTTCTTTTATAATTTAGTTCATGCTGAAGTCCTGAACAGCTTGCCCGCCAATGCGCCAGTTACAAATCCGCGACTTAGGCCAGATGATATGGGATCATTTCATGATCCCCGCGGCAGTTGTGTTAGAAAAACGGTTGGTAAGGGCAAAAAACAACGAACTAAAGTTTTATGTTTTGGGCGATTGCATCAGGGTATTGACGTGATTAGCTTGGATAAAGATTCTCGTGTTTTTGCCGTTCGTGGTGGGCGTGTTGTCTATCGAGGACATCTGACACCCGGTCTTGGTTACGCGGTGATTATTGAACATGAAGACCATTTTTATGTGCTTTACGGTCATTTAGATAAATCAGTCGGTAGTTTGAAACTTGGGCAAATCATTAGAGGTGGTGATATTTTAGGGATGATGGGCGCAAGCGGGAACGCCAAGCGTTCTCCATACCCGCGTCAGGTTCACGTTGAGATTGTCAAGGCGCCGTACTTTAAATATAAAGGAATTAAAACTCTGAAATTTTTGAAAAATGCTGGGCGCAAGGCTTATCCTGATGGGGGCGTAATACCGCCACACCAGATCAGATCTTTTGAAGTTATTCCACGACTTGAGGAATTTAAGGAATGTTTATATGGATTTATGCATTGCACTTGTCCGGAGTTTCATAATAATGAAGACTGTCACGAATTTAATAAGGACATCAGATGTCCGCTAGATTAAAAACTATTATTTTGGTGGATGGGGTTTAATCCGTTAGAGACACAGTCCGCGTCTCTAACGGATTTTTTATTTTCATAGCCGATTACGAGAGACGCATTAATCCTTCACTAGTAAACTATAGCATGGAAAATTGACCAGTCTTCTGAACTTTTGGGTAATCTTTTCTGAATCTTAATAAATTTTTTAAGTCCTTGGCGCTCTTTTTCCAAAGATCGTTGTTTTGGTTTTAGATCATAGCTAAGTATATGAATTTTCTTCCAATCTATATCTAGTCGGGGAAGAAATCCGAAAATTTTTATAAATGTGCCCAGTGCTTTACGCTCAGCAAGCAGATCCCGCCTCAAAATTGTTTTTTGTGGCTCGGATGCTTGCTCGCTGACCTCTTTTTTGATTTCTACGATCTTGGTTAGAACCTTCGTCGTAGTCAGGGGCACTGTCTCCTCCTTTATTGTGGATAGAGACGAACTTTTAGTTTTGATACAAGCAAAATTTGTTGATGGTTCAGATTCGCCATGAAAATTAAATGCGTGAACATGGCGTTGGCAATACTCTTTGTTAGCCACCAGATTTATTTCGTCCAAAAAAGCAATGTCTGTGGTTTCGACTAGGCCGGATGATGTCACTGTTTTATGATTTTGATCATGAACGACAAATCCAGTCTCATTACCCGCCTTATCAGTAAAATACCATCTAATAATGCTGGAAGATAGAGCCTCACCATTACGAATTTGAGGAGCTTTAGGTAAACTATTTACGATATTGCGTGGTATTATTTGCGACTGGATAGATGGCCCCGTAACAGATACTAACGCCTGACAGCTAGATTGTACGGGCATGTAAATAGTCGAGCCCGAAACATTATCGCAACCACTAGTACCCGGTCCTAATGAGCAGCCCCAAAAATTACCTAAAGCTGGTAGATTTAAACTGGCAATATCGACTCTTAGTCCAAAAGATTGATTCTGTTCCAAACAGTTCGAGCCTGACTCCGCGCTTGTTCCAAAATCATTACCGCTGCCCACTTGGGGCGCGTCTGCTTGTATCCAAACACCGCCCAATTTATTAAATTTGATAGTATTATTTCTAAAAGTATTTTTATCAACGCCGTATATTAATCTAATTCCATAGCCATTACCTTCAATTAAATTACCGCTAACTAGGGTGCTGGAGGTAAATCGTCTTAGATCTATTCCGATACCAAAACCTTCGCCAAAAACCAATGGATCGCCAACATTATTTTTAATCGTATTATTTTTTATTACCGCATCCTTAGCGTGTTGTAGTTTTACTACCGGCATTTTGTTATCTTCTAGAGTGTTACTTTCTATTAAAGGACGATGTGAAATCGGGATTGACCCCTCTGGTTCGCTATGTAAATTTATAACTGCGTCAAAAACCTGGGCCGGCTTAAAATTTTTAATGGTATTCCCGCGAATAATTAGGTCGTCAGAAGCGCGTATCCAAATAGCTGAATTGGCTGTACCGCCTCCGCCGGTGATGGTATTATTGGAAATCGTAACTCGATCAGTGTAACTAACCACAATGGCCCCCTGAATATTATTTATCAATGTCGGCTCTGAATTATCTATAATATTTGATGAAATTGTCATATTAACCTGTGACCCCTTAACATCACCAGCAAGCTCTATAGGCACTGCCACCCTTCTTAAGGTATTATTACTGATCGTAATATTAGACATGGGCGGATTATAAACATCATGTGTTTCAAAGCCGATGCCCCGCGCGCTATCAGTTATAGTATTAGAATCAGCAATAGAATTACTCGCGTGCTGAAAGAGAATTGCCATTCCTAAAATTCTGCGTGTATCAATATTATAAAAAGTATTATTTTTAACCTGTATATTAGTGGGTAAATTGGGCCCAGAGCCGATATGAATATAGAGAGCGTTTCCGCCCACATCATGAACAATATTATTTTGAAAGGCAACATCTTGGACATTGGCCAGAAAAAAACCGTTAAAACGTTCATAATTAAGATCGGTAACGGCTAGCGGAATAGAATTTTGATTACCATCAATTTCT
The DNA here is from genome assembly GCA_964626935.1 of uncultured Gammaproteobacteria bacterium. GTDB lineage: Bacteria > Patescibacteriota > Patescibacteriia > CAZVIU01 > CAZVIU01 > CAZVIU01. The sequence continues at coordinate 3,011 of CAZVIU010000044.1, read as the reverse complement.
ATATCCTTGATGGTGATGTTGCTATTTCTTATATTTCCTCGCGTGGTAAACATGACTGAAAATCCAGCCGTGACACCGTCGTCATAAACGAAAGTGTTCTCTGGATAAGCCATTTTTATTTTAGAAACGGCGCCATCGCCGCGCAATGTAACGCCAGATACTAAAAGTAAAGCATGAGGGTTGGTTCGATCCAATCTTTTTTTGTTGAAAGAAATTATATAGGTGCCGGCAGGGAAATAAATTTCCCCAGAAATCTGCGCCGCCTGATCAATGGCTGCTTGGATTGCCGCTGTATCATTAGTTACGCCGTCTCCCTTAGCGCCAAAGTCTTTAACATTAAAGACCACCGCCCGAGAAATTATTGGGAAAGACAATAGAGTTAAGGCGATAACAAGAAATTTTATTAAAATATAGTTTTCTTGTCTCACACATTTATTGTAGCAAATCTAGCAAGGTTAGGCAGGGCCCAAACAAAAAAAGACTCAGCGGTCCATTTCCGGTGTTTTTCTGCTTTCTTATTTTATTTTCCTTCGTCGAATACTCTAGAGCTTGCTGCGCGGAGTTTTATTTTTTTCCACGGTTTACCGTCGGGCAGTTTATTGTAATTATGCCGATCGACATAATTGCATAAAATTTTAGGGCATGATAAGTTATGTTTTTAATTGGATAATTTATGATCACTTTACCATCCTTTAATCTCTAATGCTTTTGCTGCTGCTTCCACTTGTGCCTCTTGTTTGGATGTACCTTCGCCTTTAGCCACCAATTCACCGTCTAAAAATATCCCGACAATGAATGTTTTGGCATGATCTGGGCCGTATTCTTCCAAAACTTTATAGTTTGGCGTGATGCCAATAACTTCTTGAGCAACTTCTTGAAAACGGCTTTTAGGATCTTGATACAGTTTATGTTTTAAAATATGCGGCAGTTCTGGCAAAAGGCACCCTTTAATAAATTTTGCGCAGGTATCATAGCCGCGATCAAGATAAATCGCGCCAATGACCGCTTCAATAGCATTGGCTAGAATAAACTGTCTTGCTTTACTATCTTTGTCTCGAGCTTCGCCGCGCGAGAGCAATAAAAATTCTTCAAGCCCCAGTTCCTGGGCAATTTTTGACAGCATGATGGCGTTAACCAGCGCGGCTCTCCAGTTAGTTAGTTCGCCTTCCGGATTTGGATAGTTTTCGTATAAATGCTCGGTAACAACAAGTTCGAGCACGGCGTCCCCTAAAAATTCTAAACGTTCATTGTGACCGAGACGAAATGTTGGATGTTCGTTTAAATACGAACGATGAGTTAGAGCCTGGATGAGATGATCTTGATTTTTAAATTCAACATCAAGCTGGGCTTCGAGTTTAGAAAAATCTTTCATCAAGTTGAGAATCAGGAATCAGGAATCAGGAATCAGGGCGTATTGTTCACCATAATTCATGATTCGTAATTCATGATTTAGAATATTGTAAGATTACACGATTACCTGTTATGAGGTTTTTTGTTCCACTGGAGATGGAACCTTGTCTGCCTCTTTCACCTCTCCCTTGTCCAGCATATCTTTATAAATCGCGCCGAGTACGCCATTTACAAATTTTCCTGATGATTCACCGCCAAAGGTTTTAGCTAGTTCAATTGATTCGTTGATAGCCACTTTGGCTGGAACATTTGTTGAATATTTTAGTTCAAAGATGCCGATACGCAAAACATTACGGTCAACCACAGTGATTTGTTCAAGCGGCCACTGCGGCGCGTATTTGGCAACTAGGGAATCAATTTCTTTTTGATGACCGCGTACGCCGTTAACTAATTCATAAATGAAATCTTTTTCATCTAAACCCGGACCGAATTCATCAACATTTCTTTTGGTGATAGCCGCGAGACCTTTTTCATCAATTTGATGACCCATGGATAGGTCGAAATCCAGTTCGTAAAGAGTTTGCATTGCAATTGTGCGGGAAAGATGTCGGCTAGCCATTCAAGAGTCATTCAGTTATTAAGTCACTAAGTCATTAAGTTTCTGTCTCAATGATTCAATGACTTGTGACTAATGACCAGCTATTTTTTATGTTCGTGTTTTTCCCTTTGATTTTGCAGGAACAGTCATTTTTATGATTTCTCGCCCTTTATAATATCCACAATTTTTACACGCTGTATGCGGCAGGACATGGTTTTTGCATTTTGGACAAACTCCGAAAGAAGCGGATTTTAAGGCAAAGTGCGCTGCTCGCCTTCTTTTATGTGAACTTGTTCGACGATGTCCTGGTAAACCCATTGCGTGTAGGTTTTAGGTTATAGGTTATGGGTTTTAGGACATTCATCCTAGCACCTAGCACCTAGCTCCTAACACCTTGACTATAAATCTTTCAATGAATACCTCGGTCTTGGTTGTAGACCTGTTCTACGTTCAACTCGGTGTGCCGGCGCTTTCGCGGGTCGGCGCCTTTCGGGTGTTTGTGTTTTTGGGCGCGGAGCCGCTCCTCGACTTGCGCCAATCAAAAATCTGTCTTTGTCAGATGATAAATCAGTAAATCCATCAGCCGTTTCTTTAAGGCGAGCTGAAGTTGTTTCTCCAAAAGCCAAAATTTCAACCTGCTTGCCTTTATTTTTCAAGTACTCAACAAGAGACACAAAATCACCATCGCCAGAAACCAAGATAATTACATCCACAGTTTCGGCAAAACGAATAGCATCCACGGTCATGCCTACATCCCAATCGGCTTTTTTCGCTCCGCCAAAAAATTCTTGAAGTTCTTTTTCCTTAGTTTCAATTCCCAGTTTGGTTAGGGCTTCAAAAAATGGACGCTCTTCGCCGGTTTTGGTGCGCACCACATAAGCCACCGAACGGATTAACTGTCGGTCAGAGACCGCCTCCTTAACCACTTCGCCAAAATTAACACGCGCGTTAAATAAATTACGCGCTGAATAATACATATTTTGAACATCAATCAAAATGGCTACTCGTTGGTTTTTGTGTTTGATCACGAGTCATTAGTCATTAAGTTATTAAGTCATTAAGT
>CAZVIU010000043.1:0-8135 GCA_964626935.1 uncultured Gammaproteobacteria bacterium | reverse complement strand
AGTTCGTACCTCCTATGGATAAAATCCCGCCGCAAAATCTAGAGGCTGAACAATCTTTGCTTGGTTCGCTCTTAATTGATCGCGATGCTGTTATTAAAATTGCTGACAAGGTTTCGTCTGAAGATTTTTATCGCGACGTACATAGAAAAATCTATCAAGCCATGATGGATTTATACGCCAAACACGAGCCAATTGATCTTTTGTCTCTTTCTAACCGTTTAATTGAGTTAAACCAGCTTGAATCTATTGGCGGTCGGGCTTTTATCGCTGAATTAGCCAACACGGTTCCAACAGCTTCACATGTTCATCATTATGCTGATATTGTGGCTAAAAAAGCCACCTTGCGGCGATTACTCCGGGCGGCTCAAGAGATCACTGAATTGGGGTTTGCTGAAAGTGAAGAGTTAGCCCGGGTTCTAGATCGGGCAGAATCAAAATTATTTTCAGTCTCACAACGATTGTTGAAACAATCATTCGTCCCGGTCCAAACCGTGCTTGAAGGCGCTTTTGAACGTATTGACGAATTACATCGCGATCGTGGAAAACTGCGCGGCTTGCCAACCGGATTTACTGAACTTGATAATTTGCTGGCTGGCTTACAACGCTCGGATTTAGTAGTGCTGGCGGCACGCCCCTCAGTTGGCAAAACCAGTTTAGCGTTAGATATAACCCGGGGCGCGTCTATTAAAAATAAAACTCCGGTTGGCATTTTTAGTTTAGAGATGTCTAAAGAACAGTTGGTTGATCGCCTAATTTGCGCCGAGGCTGGAGTTAATATGTGGAGTATGCGCACTGGAAAACTTACTTCGGGCGGTCGCGGCAATGAACAAGATGACTTCGCGCGTATTGCTCATGCTATGGGCGCTTTAGCCGAAGCGCCGATCTATATTGATGATTCAGCCACTGCCAATGTGATGGAAATTCGCACTAAAGCCCGCCGTTTACAAATGGAACACGGTTTAGGACTTTTGGTTATTGACTACTTACAGCTTTTGGAATCTTTTGCTGACGCTGAAAGCCGAGTACAGGTAGTTTCGGAAATTACTCGTTCGCTAAAATCTATTGCTCGCGAATTAAATATACCGGTGCTGGCCCTATCACAATTAAATCGCGCTCCCGAATTACGCAAACCATCTATTCCAAAATTAGCAGATCTTCGTGAATCAGGGAGCTTGGAGCAGGACAGTGATGTAGTCATGTTCATTTATCGCAAGGCTGCGGATAAAAATTATCAACTTGAAGATCTGCGACCAGAGGAAAGAAATGTGGCTGAAATTCATATTTCTAAACATCGTAATGGCCCGACTGGAATGGTTAAATTATTTTTTGATGAGCAGAGAGTGTCATTTAAAAATCTTGAAAAATAAATTTGAATTTTAAACCTAATGCGCTATCCAGATCAAATAAAAAATCTTTTGGAATTGTTTGGCAGATTTCCTGGCGTTGGTCCCAAAACCGCTGAACGGTTTATTTTTTGGTTATTAAAACAGCCAAATGATTTTATTCATGAATTAGCCCAGGCAGTAAATGGTGCTGATACAGCCAATAAATTTTGCAATAAATGTTTTAATCTCTCGGCCCAAACACCTTGCGCCATTTGCCGTGACACTAGACGCGATACTTCAATCATTTGTGTGGTTGAAGATGTGGCTGACCTTTTTGCTATTGAATCAGGTAATGAATATCGTGGTTTATACCATGTCTTGGGCGGTTTAATAAAACCTCTTGATGCTGTAACGCCTCAAGAATTGAACATTACCCCCCTGCTTGAACGCTTACGCAAGGAGCAAATTCTAGAAGTAATTTTAGCGCTAAATCCAACTATTGAGGGCGAAACTACCCTGCTTTATTTATCTAAAATTTTAAGGGAGGCGGGCGCGCAAAATATTACTGCTCTTGGCCGCGGCCTGCCTTATGGCGCTGATCTTGAATACGCTGATTCTCTAACCATATCTCATGCCCTGTCTGGACGACGCCTATTAACCTCATAATCATGAAACATGGAGTAAGGGTATAATACAATGTATTGATCCTCAACAAGTTAAAAACGATTAGTTATCGATTGCCAAGCGTTAACTGCCAGCCGAGTGTCAAATGTTCCGCCTGCGGCGGATCAATTGTTAAATCAAAATCTTCAAAATTTCGATTTTTGTATATAACTGGCGGTGCCCGACATTTCTTTTATAGCGCACCTTTCTATGAAACTTAATGACATGCACCTTGTCACCCTTGTCATGCCCTAAAACTTTTGCTTCAACTTTGGCACTGGAAACTTCCGGCTTACCGACTTGCACGTTTTCTCCTGCTTCATCAGCCACTAAAAGCGGCACAAATGAAATAGCTCCGCCGACTTCGGTATTTAATTTTTCAACTTCGAGCTTGGCGCCAACCTTCACTTTATATTGTTTTCCGCCGGTTTGGATAACTGCTAACATGCAATCAAAATTAAGAATTGAGAATTAAGAATTAAGGTTTTGAAATCAATCAGCCCTAATTCTTGATTCTTGATTTTTGATTCTTTGAGAGAGGTGCAAATATTATAACCTTATTTTATTTTTTGTCAATACTAACTTTATCTCCTATCTTCACATGATATTTATCAATAAAACCCACATTGACTTCCAATACTTTATCAACTTCTTCTCTGGGTGTCAAGAGACTTGGATAACTGGCTGGAACATCAGGAGAAAGGTCACGAATTTCATTGCCGCGAATCCAAATAAAGTCTAGCGGAAATTTCATGCCGCGCATCCAAAAAACGCGCTTATCAGCGTCCTCAAAAATAAACAGCATGCCCTGATTCTCCTTCATATTTTTGCGTCCAGCCAATCCTTTGGCGCGTTGGGTTTCGGTTTTGGCAACCTCTGCCAAAATTGTCTGATTGCCGATTTCTATAACAACATTCTTCGGCGATCTCACCACTTGCAAAACACGCAGCACTAAAGCGGCAATAACCATTATAATAAAAATTGCGACTATAAATTTATCAAATCTCTTATTCATTAAAACTTTCATCCTGCCGACTCCCATGATCCAGTTCATGAGAGTGGCGTTAATAAGTTATCAACGCCTTAGATGCTCGTGTTTATGTTTATAAACCAAAATCGTCAGTACGGCTAACACAGCCATAAAAATTAATAATGATCCTAATAAAAATAATTTTGCCTTACTTTGTAAATATAATCCAGTGGCACCAAAAATTGCTGGGATTATATTCATCAAAATGACAACTTGGTTTTGACTAAGACCAAGGCGCAGGAGACGAAAATGCATGTGTTTATCATCAGCGGTTGTAACTGAACGGTGCTCCCAAAAAAATCGGCGCAAAATCACCCAAATCATGTCAAAAAAAGGAATGCCGATAACAAGCAGAGTGGTGGCTATTTTTCCACCAGAAATGATGGCTAAAACGCCGAGTAAAAACCCTAAAAGCAAACTGCCGCCTTCGCCTAAAAAAATGCGCGCCGGGTGACGATTCAAAAGCAAAAACCCAAAACAAGCGCCAGCCAAAATTATGGCCAGCAAAGCCACATCAGGTTGATAGTATTTTGTAACCAGCGTGAAAGCAAAAATCACTAAGGCCCCAACGCCAGTAAGCGAACTAACTAATCCATCAAGGCCATCAAGAAGTTTGGTTGTATACATCATGCCTGATAGCCAAGCAAAAGTGATGATGTCAGCTGGCAAACGTAAATTATAGTTAAAGCCTAAAAAATTTAATTCTTTAATATAGGAAACGAGCTCGAGTGTGCCGCCAAAAGGATTAGTAATAAAAGTGATAGTGATTTCGCCCAAGACAATGATAATGGCGGCTAGAGTCGGCGCGATCGTTTGCCAAAATGGACGCAAATTATATTTATCATCTAGAAATCCGGCGACCATCAAAATGAAAGCGCCTAAAAAAACAGCCAAGAGTTGTTTTGAAGCAATATGTCCAATCCAAAAATGATTAGTCAAGGCGGCTACTAACCCTACGACTATGAAGAAAGACAAAAAAATCGCCATTCCGCCTAAAAGCGGCGTTGGCGCTTGATGCACCTTGCGCTCGGCTCTTTGGGGATAATCAATAATTTTAAAAAATAGCGCGACTTTGTGCATCAGATAACTAAATATCAGGCTTAATAAAAAAGTTAAGAAAAACGTTAGAAAATAAGACATTGTTTAAAGTCTCTTTGCTTTCTCCACCCCAATCTCTCCCCCAACATCATAAATAATTTTATCTCGGCGCGTAAGGCGCGCTTCTAAAAGCAGTCTGGCAATGCCGTCTTCAACACGTTCTTGAATTACGCGACGCAAGGGACGGGCGCCAAAAATAGGATCAAATCCTGCCGCCGCCAACTCTTTGACTGCCGCGTCAGTGGCTTCAAAATCAATTCCCTTTTCTTCGAGCTGCCGAGTTATTCGGCTAAGCATAAGCCAAGTAATCTGCTCAATTTCATCTTTACTTAACGGTTTAAAAATAATTACGCCATCAAAACGATTTAAAAATTCCGGCCTGAAAACACCTTTTAATTCCTCTCGCACAAGACGATCTTTAATCTGCTCAATTGGCGTGCTCTTTTGTACTTCGGCTTGAATAAATGGCGTACCGGCATTGGAGGTGGCAATTAAAATTACATTGGTAAAATCAATCGTCCGGCCTTCGTTATCAGTTAGGCGACCATCGTCCATAACTTGTAAAAATAAATTCAAAATGTCCGGGTGGGCTTTTTCAATTTCGTCTAAAAGCAACAGCGTGAAGGGTTTTTCACGAATAGCTTCTGTTAAAAGTCCCCCGCCTCGTTCACCCGAAACGCCAATGATTTTTGCCACTGACGCCTTATCTTGATATTCAGACATATCTAATCGCGTCATATTTTTTTCGTTGCCGAAATAAACAACTGATAAGGCTTTGGCGGCTTCGGTTTTACCAACGCCGGTCGGACCTAAAAATAAAAAGTTGGCAATAGGTCGTTTAGCTTCTCGAAGCTCGGCACGAGCGCGCCTTATTGCGCGAGCAATCGCCCCCACAGCTTCGTTTTGTCCAATGATACGCGTGTGCATTTGCTCTTCTAAATTTATAAGTTTTTTACTTTCATCTTCGGTGATAGCCGTTACTGGTACCTTGGCTTTTTCCGAAACAATTTTGGCCACATCTTCACCGCTGACGAATTGATTAACGCCTTTAGTCTGGTGCGCCAAGACCGCGGCCTCACGTAAAATTTCTAAGGCTTTTTCCGGCAGATATCTTTCATGCAAATATCGATCACTTAAATTTACTGCCCGCGAGATCGCATCATAAGAAAAGAAAACCTTATGCCTGACCTCAATTCCAGCGGTGGCTGTTTCAATAATCTGAATAGCTGAGTCTGCTTTTGGTTCTGGTACTTCAACTTTTTCAAACATATCGCGCAGAGCGCTTTTTTCGATTAAATTACGGTAAGTATTAATATCGGCAGAAGCAAAACAAATAAAATATCCACGGGCTATTTCATTAGCTACAAGCGTGGCCAGGTCTAAGGCTTCGCCGCCACTACCGCCAAGGCCAATTCCGATTAAACGTTCAATGTGCGGAATGTAAAGCACAACATTGCGGCTCCTTCTAATATCATTAAAAACTTGCATGATCCTTTCGCTAGCCTCTATGGCGCTCGCGCCAGAGATAAGTTCAGCAATATTTAAGGCTACTAATCGCTTATCATATAAGATTTTAGGAACATCTTCTTCTACCATGCGTGAGGCTATTCCTTGCATAATTGTATCCTTGCCAACGCCGGGAAAACCAATAAGAATCGCTCCACGACCGCTTTGGGCAACACGCCAAAGCGCTTCGAATTGTTCTTCACGACCAACAACTGGCGGGAAATACCCATAAGCGGCCAAACGGGTAAAATCTTGACTCCATCTATCAAGAGCAGGTGTGGATAGCGCAGTCATGGCTCGATTCATAGCTCCTTTGGGTTTAAGATGGGCGGCGCGCCGGAATCGGCTAAGCTTCTTGCGCAATTTTTCAGTATTTCTAATCCATTCAATGGCGTTCCTGAGTTTTGACTTGTCTATGCCTAGATCATATAAAATTGTTTCCACGGTTTTATCTGCTTCGCGCGTAAGATAGAGGGCTGGAAGTGATTCAACTAAATCTTCTTTGTCCTTATAGGCCTCGGCGTAAGCGCTAATAAGAATCTTAAAAATTTTTGGATCAACGACAAGTTGGTTTGTTGTTTTCGGTTCGCTCGTCAAGGCGCGACGAGCCATTTCTAAAAGTTGTTGGTATTTTTCTTGATCAATTCTAATAATTACATACTGAACTTTCTGGGTACGCAAAAGCGCGGCAAAAAAATGCACCAGATTCATTTCCGCGTGTCGCCATTTGCGGGCAATGGCATAGGCATCGTCAACCGCCCGAAGTAATTCGTCCGAGAAAGATTTTGAAACATCTATTACATTACGCCGGCGCGTTCTTTTAACTTCGTCCCAGGCTGCCTCGCGAAAGGTAAGCGCTTCTTTGCCATACTCACGACGAAGCACTGGCCGACGGCTAGCGCGCAGTGTGCCTAAACGATAAATTAAAAATAAGAAACCTAGGGCGCTCCACCAAAAAAATTTTATTTGTGGCAATGTGCTAATTTGAAATTTTAGATTTAAAACCTCGCCAAAACCATTGACTCTATAAAAAGCATAAAAGAATAAGGCAAGGAAACCCAGAGTAGCGGCCAGAGCCAAAGCATTGATGATGTCGTCCAATAATTCTTTTAAATGTCTTAATTTAATATCAAAGCGAGAAATGGGCCGGCCCCAATATAAAAATTTATCGCCAAACATGAGACCGCGCACCGCCCCGCGACATTCGTGACAGAGGCGGCGATCTTGGTAACCAGAGCCTTGGCAAGTTGGACAAACAATTAGATCCATAATATTTAAAAAACTCTTACAAACACAACTATCGGCGCTATTAACCACAAACCTAATAAAATAATGTAAACCACGCTCCCGACTATCAAAACTATTCCTCTAAAGATTATCTGCACAATTCTCATAAAAAAACTAACCAATTTGCCAGCTAGATCGGATTGACCATACATTGGACGAAAAAGATTAAGGAGCCAAATATCTAAACCCAATGTTCTTTCTAAGTTGATAATTTTAATACCAACCCACTTGAGTGCTCCAGTCAAACCGCGCGAATACCACCAAATTGGGAAATAAACAATATCCCAGATGATGTCAAGAAAAAGAAGTTTTGAAATTTGCGTCATGACAAGACGAGATCGGATCTCCGTTGGAGATCCGATCTCGGAAACGGGTTAAAATTTGATGGTTGACTATAATTATATTCTATCAAACTCGGTCTAAAAACAAAAATCGAGGCGAAGACCTCGATCGTGCTCTAAAATAACTAAATCTCGTTAATTCATCTTAATTCATCAGAAAAGTTTATACTTTATTTATAACACCTAACGGAACGATCGTTCCACTATGTGTTATATTTAAAATATGAATAATCGGGTTTAAATAAAGTTATGTTACCTAATCAGATCTTATTTTGTTCGAGATCGGATCTCAAACAATTTCGTGCTGGCTGATCTCAAGCGCCTGTGATAACTAACTGCAAATCTGTGCGCTTCATCACGAACTTGCAAAAGTAATTCTTTGTAACTTTGCGCGATGCGCTTCAATTTTTCGTCGGTTTTATCGTAAACTAAACGATCTTGCTTTCTTCTGAATCCCTTAGCAATGCCGACAACTGGAATATCAAGATGTACGCCGCGTAAAACCTCACGCGCCACATTCACCTGCCCCAAACCGCCATCAATTATGAGCAACTCTGGCTTCGGCCAGATTTGCGAATCATGAATACGGGGATTCTTAATTCTAGCAAAGCGACGCCGCAGAATCTCTCTCATCATCGCCACATCGTTTGCTCCTGTAACTTCGCGAATTTTAAATTTGCGATATTCGCTCTTTTGGGGTTCGCCATTATAAAATACCACCATACTGCCAGAAGCGAGCATACCGGAGATGTTCGAAATATCATAGCCCTCAATACGGCCGAAAATGTTGATAACCCCCTCCCGTCCTCCCCCTACGTGTGGGGGGGGAGCTGTAGTGAGGGCTGTCTCTTATACACATCTGACGCTGCCGACGATCTTACGCGT
>CAZVIU010000042.1:6803-8163 GCA_964626935.1 uncultured Gammaproteobacteria bacterium | reverse complement strand
GCTCTTCCGATCTTTAACAAAATATCTAAATAACCCAGCTCAAAAGCGTAAGTTGTGTATTCTCCGGTCGGACTTACGGCGAGAATTCGCGGATCAGATGTTTTATAAGTTATTGAGGCGCCAAAACCATGGCCCAAAATTGGGCTTTTTATAATTTCTCGAACCAGCGGCCTAAATTGTGCTAAGCGGCTAGAAACTGCGGGTTCACCAACGAAATCTCTTCCACGTTGACCAACTCCGCTTAGCGCTGGCAAATAAATTATAGCTAAAATAGCAAGGCTCGTAATTACAGAAAAAATTATCCTAGTCAAGAATATTTTTGCTCCTTTCCAATCTTTGTTAAAACTACAGGCTACGAGATAGTAGCTCACGGCCGCGATAATGCCGACCCAAAAACTTCGCGATAGACTGACAAAAATTGCTGATAAATAAACACTGCCCAATAATGTCGCTCGCCACCGAAATGATTCTTTCCTAAGGCCTCTGGTTAAAAATATTAAATAGGCTAAAACTATAAATAGTTGTGACTGAATAAATACGCGGTAGGTGCCGTTACCGACTGGCGTAATCTCACCAACAGTGTTTCGCGCCCAAAGATAAATTTGACCCAAAATTACAATATTGCCCCCATAAATAAAAAAACCAAACAGAATCAGGGTCTTAACTGCAAGCCAAAGAGCTCCGCCCAGTAAAATTGATAGTAATTTGGTTCTTAAGTACAGCCGAGACTCGGTATTCTGCGCCAAATATAAAATTGGGAAGATTAAAAATAAGAAAAAGTAACCGTTGGCATCTAAAAACACTGGCCCGAAACCATGCTGGCGCCATAAACCATTTAATATGCCAAAAAATATCACGCCCAAAAGCAAACTAACAATAAGTAACAGTGGCCGCTGGTCATAGCCAGCGCCCTTAGTCTGATACACTGGAGTATTAGAGTATAATTTAAAGAATGCTTTGGCAAAAAATACTGAAAAAAAGATAACAAATAAGGCGATACGAATTGAAATAAAGGTTTCACCGATATTTAAAGAAAAAAGATGACCCTTAGAACCGACAAAAATTTCCGCAAAAATAATGCTCAGGCCATATTCTAAGCGTCGGAGCGTTAAAACAAAAACTATAAGAATTAAACCAATAAAAATAACGTTGCGCAAAACAGGCAAATAATAAGCAATCACCGACAATAAATCAGCAATGATAAATAACCCAAATAATTTTAAACTAAAGTTGGCTGACATCTAGCTAGTTCAAATCCTACTCTCCTATATTATCACGGGGCGCGAGACCCGTCATTTAGAATCTTTTATCTAAAAAATAAATTCTCCCGCGTGTAGAAGCATTAAAAAACCGCCCCGAC
>CAZVIU010000042.1:0-6793 GCA_964626935.1 uncultured Gammaproteobacteria bacterium | reverse complement strand
GTTTTAATTCGGATCACTCCCAGAACTTTTTAGCGTCCATAATCGCACCTCGGCTGTAACTTGCAATGTTTCAGGATCAAACTGACAAGACCAAGTTACTTGAAGTCCAAAACTTTCCAGACTCTCTCGAAGTTTTTTAACTTCATCTAGGGCCGCTGGATTCGGCGGCTTTGGGAAATGATAAGCAATTTTTGTCTCAAGCTCTTGCCGCAAACGTTCAATTTCAACACGCTCTCCTTCTGTATACTCGCGTCCGGCCACTCACTATCCTCCCTTCTTATGATCATGAGCTAATCTTATGAAACTTAACTAGCGGCCCACCCGCTTCTTTTGCTTCAAGATGCGCCTCGCAACCATCATAAGCCATCAAAGCCCAAATTTTCAAATGAAAATCAGGATTTTTTTTGTAACGGGTGAGTATTTTAAGCGCTGGGCGCGTGCCCTGACTAGCTAAGATTACCAACGCTTTTTTCTTTTCACTAAGCTCGCTGGGTGAAAAAAGAATTTTTTCAAAAATTTTATACTCCCGGCTAGTTATTTTTCTATTTCGATGGCAGTATTTCTCATAGGTCTTCATATAAGATACGGCGGCTCGCACCTTTGGCTCTTTAGGGTCACGAAACATAGTCACCTGCCCGGAAAGGCCATTCATTTTTAATTCAGCGGCCACTTCAGCAACATCTTCGGCCGTCCCCCGGGAATGCCCAAGAGTTGCCATTAAAAATTCAATGCGCATTTGTTCTTGATATTTTTTAGTCTGAAATAATTTGCGCTGCAGCTCTTGTTTGACCCGAGGAATTTTTAAAAATGACGTTCTCAAACCTTTAATGCGCTTGATGTTTTCACGCACAAACTGATCACACGGAGCTAGAGCTTGAGCTGATTCACACCATTTAAGCGCCTGATCATACTCGGCAACCTGTATGTAGGTTTGAGCCATGTCCATATGAATAAAGGGATTCGTGATGTCTTTTTTAAAAGCCTCTTGAATCAGCCGCCGCCCCTCATCAAGTTCTCCCAACATAACTTTTGCTCGGCCTAAATAGGTTAAAGTTTCAGCTCGTTCTTCTTCAGACAAAAGAGCATTGGCAGTCTCTAGGGCTTGCGCCGCGTGGTGAAAACGACCCATTTGCAAATAAGCCACGCCTAAAAGATAAAACCCCTTGCCCTCATGAGCAACAAGTTTTACTGCTTGACGCAACGGCCCCAGCGCTAATTCAGGCCTGTTGTCATGAAGCAAAATATCGCCGTAAGCAACCAGTCCGGGATAAAATTTAGGAAACCTTTTATTTAGTTCAGTGAATCTGACATGCGCTTTTTTTACCTCTCCATCAAAAAATAATCTGGTGGCATCTACAAATATGGCTTCAGCCGCCGGATCATAGAAGATTTTTTCATTATTAGATTGATTCAGCATATTTCATATTTAACATATCCTTAAAATAAAATCAATGGCTTGTGAAGTTCTGTCTTCGTAACAAAAAGTTATTTTACGAAAGATTTTTTGTAACCTTATTAACTGCTGCTACATATGGACAATACGCGCAGGTTGGGGACGGTTCAGGGATTTCCAAACTGTCAAGGCATTTTTTCGCCGCCAAAATAGTTTTTGAAATCCACGAATCATTACCGATATATGAGATAATTTCTGAGTTAAATTCCAGTTTGCCATCAAAAGCCTCGCGATCATCTTGGCCATTAACATAAACAAAATAACCAGTATTAGAGACGGCAAAATTATTCTGACGAAAAAGCCACTGATAAATTTCCATTTGCCTTTTATAGCCGCTCCGATATTCTTGATCTAGCGAAATCTCCTTCCGCGTACTCGTAGCCTTATAATCGACAATGTGTAGATGTTTTTTCTTATGGTCTTGCCAAAGATCATCAATAGCGCCAAAAATTATAAAATTAGTTGGCTCATGTAAATATTGGATTCCGGTAAATGGGTTGCGCCAAACCTCAATGTCTTCGTGGGCAAAAGGAATCGCATCTATTTTATATTTTTTCATTAACGGATGCGGATTACCGTTAGCGCGATGGATATCAAATTCTTTTTTTAAAAGCGCGTCAACGGCTTTATTTAACGTAAAGGGAAAGCCTTCAGGGCGACCAATACCGAGCCGTCGATCTAGGTAAAAACAACGCGGACATTCAATAAAAAATTCTATTTTTGAACGGCTTAATTTAAAAGGGCTGGGGGAATGTGGGTCATAAAGATTGCGGGTGCGTTTTACATATAAAGACATATATAGAGAATACAGAATATAGAAAAAAGAATCAATAATCAATAATTAAGAATCAGGAAGTAAGAATTAAGATACAAATAAAAAGACCCTTATTTAGGGTCTTCAATTTGGGTTTGGGCCGCTGACGCTTGTTTCTTGCGTAAATCTGCAATGGCAGCCTTGATAGCATCTTCGGCCAGAACTGAACAATGGATTTTAACCGGCGGCAATGACAGCTCTTCCACAATTTGCGTATTCTTAATGGCTTGGGCCTCATCTAGCGTCTTACCCTTCATCCATTCAGTAGCAAGCGATGATGAAGCAATCGCTGAACCGCAACCAAAGGTTTTGAATTTCGCATCGGTGATTACTTCTTGACGAATCTTGCCTGAACCGTTACATCTGGGGCAGGGATTGGTAACCTTTGGGTCTTCGGTTTGTGCATCTGGAGATCCCAATTCTGCGCTTGGCGCCTGATCAACTAGTGACGATTCTATTTTAGTGCCTGTTCCGTGGCAATCAGGACAAACGCCGTCGCGCTCGCCTACTCTTATTTGTAGCTTCATCACGTCACCACAAACAGGCGCGCCAACAACACCAGTGCCAACATTTGGGTCAGCTTTGGGCAATGAACCAACGTTTCTAGGGTTTTCATAGTGGTCTAACACCTTGGGGCCATAAGCCATGACGGGCCTCGCTTTCCGCCTACCAATGAACTAAATTTAGTATAGCGCGTCAGGCAAATAAAGTCAAAACTGTGTATAAGTCCACCCTAAACTGGACTGGAGGTGATAGTTATTTAAGAATTGAAGTGGTGAAAGACGGTTTAAGCTATGATGAGATCGCTGGGTATTGTACCAAATCAGGTACTCTGCGAGTTTGCGATTGAATAAATTGATATTCAAAAGCTCGTGGGCATGATAATCAACAAATTCTTCCTGAACAGTGCGGTTAAATCTCTCACAATGTGAGTTCATCTTAGGACATTTCGGATAAGTGTGCCAGTGAGTAATGTGCTGCTTCTTAAGCTCCTTGGCAAAATGCTTCATAAACTCGCTGCCATTGTCAGTTAGTAGGTATTTAATCTGATAAGGAAAAGCTTTCTTAATCAGGATGAAGAAGTCAGTAGCAGCCTTTGAAGCATGGCTTGAGGTGGCCCAGGCAAAAGCTACTCGGCTGTAAACGTCAATGAAAGTAATGATGTAGATGCGTTGGCCAAAGACAATTCGCACGATCGTGTCTAGTGAAACCAAATGACCAGGATATTGTGGCACAAAATCCTTTGGTTTAGGCTGTTTTCGTTGTGGTTTATTCTTTTTTACTTTGCCAAAGTGACTGACTTTTTGTGGGAAGGTTCTTAGGCCGCCGCAATCTTTGATTAGCCTGCCGATAGTTGATTCTCGTGGACATTCAAACCTTCTTTCTTTACACCAGGGTTCAAGCTCATCATAGATTTTATCCTTACCTAGATTTGGATGGTTATTTCTAAGTATCTTAATCTGTTGAACTATCTCCGGCCGCCAAATACGTTTACGCTTAACCTTGGGTGTGCGTTTGCCAAGATTCAGGCTTTCTAGCTTACTGCTACCTTTATCTAGGCGATGTTGCCATTCAAATAAGGTTGATCTTCCAACCTTAAAGGCTTCTTTGGTGGCTTTAAGGCCATATGTTTTCCAGAAAGTTAGCACTTTGGCACGGTGGTTGGCTTACTCGATTATCATATACGCCCACCGTACACCGTAATCGTAGACTTTGAGAATGCCCTTTATCCCTTGATATTTACATTGGATGTGCATGGTGGTTGCTCAGTCCACCAGTCCAGGATGTTTCTGAAGTTATGCAAACTGACACTCATGTTGTGTCAGTTTAAAAATAAGATGCGGAGTCTATTTTGTATCAACATCCAGACTAACTAAACTTGCAAATCTTTCAATCTCTTTTCTAATGCGCGGCGGGAACCAAAAATGCAAAGTCGCAGGAAATTCCGCCTCATAAGCCAAGATCTGGTGCGGAAAAATATTTCCCCAGTGGTTAACAAAAACTGGCGCGAAATTCATATTACCGGCCCGACACTCAGCTAAAGCGCGTTTTAAGTAACCAACAAGCTCAATAAGCTTAAAAAATCTTTGCTCACGCGTCCACTTTTTGCGAGGACGATTAGCACTAGGCTGAGAAATCATGTAAATCTCTCTTAAGAATGCGCGTGTATCCATCATAAAACCACTGACTAGATAATTAAAACCACGTTGTTCAATTCGTTCATGTTGACCAGTTTTTCTAAAATAAAACTTGTCTCCTTTAAATAGCTCTGGGATGTCGTGCAAAAGCCCAGCCAAGATAAGGCGTCCGGCATCAAGCTTTTTTCCTCCAGCCCGACGCTCAACCTCAACCATAATGGCCGCAAGAAAAGCAGTTTTAAAACAATGCTGCAGCACATTTTCAAGGTGCGTTTGCTTGCCGCGCGCCAAACTATTAGGATTACGGATATGCGCTCGCGCTCGGGCGTGCCAACGGTAACGTTTGGCCATGGCCTCTACAGTCATCTGCAGTATGATAAATAGATTGCCCAAATCAATCTTCTGCTCTCGCGCCAAAAACTCCCATAACCTCTTAACCTCATTTGGCGTGCGCGCTCGGCTCATGCTGGCCCTCCTTAGAGAATAAGATTCAAATCCTACTTTCCTACAGGCTGAATCCAGCTTAACACAGCTATTTAGATAAGCAACTTTTAGATAGCGTCAACTTTTATCCACATCCCTAATTAGGCTTTCTTTGATATAATAAATAAGATTTATATGTTGTCCTCAATAGACCTGATAACCGAGAGTTACAATTTTTACCGTAAAAATACTAAGCCGCTATTCGGGCTAGTATTAATATTCGGCATGATTATTTTCTTGGAAGCTATGGCTTCTTCTATCTTAGTTGATATATCAGTAACCGACTGGCAGGGTTTTGCTTTGTCTTTTCTTTTGGGCCTGCCATTCAGCTTGTTGGCGCTGCTTGTTTCTATCGCTCTCATTTTGGCAGTTCGCGACCTCGCCGAAGAAAAACGAGTAAATTTAAAAAATATATTTTTAGCTGGCGCGCGCAAATTTTTCCCAAGCCTCACGGCATCCATCGTTGTAGTTACGGCTAGCGCACTTGGATTTATTCTTTTAATTATACCCGGTATTTATATCTGGGTAGTTTTAGCTTTTACTTTGTATTTTGTAATTTTAGAGGATCAGAGAGTACGTGAGGCAATTGGGTCCAGCCGAGAATTAGTTAAGGGAAGATTCAGCGCAACTTTAGCGCGTTTGTTTTTGCCAAATTTATTTTGGATATTTACCGCTTGGCTTATTTTAAGAATAGTTGATGGCTTGCTTAATTTGCCATATTTAGCACGCCTGCCCGACAATTCAGTAAATTGGAATATTGGTATAAATCTTATCTCCAGCATTTTAACAGCAACTGTTAACGCGCTCATCATGCCCCTATTTACAATCGTAACTTATCTACTTTATAAAGATTTGAAGGAGAGTTAGGAATAATATTAATGCATCATCAACTTTAGGCCCTAATTTGGGTCTTTTAAATTTTAAACAGACATGGTTAAATAATAATTACTGAATCACTGGTCGTTGGTTACCAAGTCATTAAGTTACTAATCACTAAGTCATTAAATTTATAATCTAATGACTTAATAACTCAATTACTAAATGACGTAATGAATAACTTAATCACCTAATAACTAAATGACTTTAAAATGCATTTAGAACCCGTCATTGGCCTGGAAATCCATATCCAATTAAAAACACGCAGCAAAATGTTTTGCTCTTGCGATAATGCTGGCGAAGAGGCTCCACCAAATACGACTATTTGCCCGATTTGCTTAGGACACCCGGGAACATTGCCTGTATTAAATAGTGAGGCCCTGCGACTTGGCTTGCTCATGGGCTTGGCTTTAAATTGTAAAATTCCTGATTTTGCCAAATTTGACCGCAAAAATTATTTTTATCCAGACCTGCCAAAAGGATATCAAATTTCACAGTACGATGAGCCGGTGTGTGGAAAAGGTTGGTTTGAAATTGATATACCAACTAAAAATCCAAACGAGCGCCGTTACGCTAAAATTGGCCTCACTCGCGCCCATCTAGAAGAAGATGCGGCTAAATTACTTCATGAATTGCCAATATCGAAAGATAAGAAAGGATTAGCTAGAAGTAAACCAAAAGATAACTATAGCTATGTGGATTTTAACCGTTCGGGAACGCCGCTTTTAGAAATTGTTACTGAACCGGATTTTCGCTCCCCGCTTGAAGCTAAAACATTTTTACAAGAATTGCGTCTAATCGCCCGAAGCCTAGGCGTTTCTCTGGCTGATATGGAAAAAGGACATTTGCGCTGTGATGCTAATATCTCGCTTCGCGAAGTCATTGATGACCCAGCGCGTGAGGAGGGCTGGGCTAGCCAACTTAATCCTAAAACCGAAGTTAAAAATATCAATTCTTTTCGCGCGGTTGAACGCGCGCTTGAATATGAAATCAAGCGCCAAACTGAACTTTGGCAAAGGGGCGACATGC